>JAHDWG010000009.1:15304-37798 GCA_023384495.1 Caldilineaceae bacterium | reverse complement strand
CGTATCGCGGCTCCGCCTTTTTGTTGTATGCCTCTGTTTTGTGTTACGCCGTGGGGCGCAGCCAATCCCGTCAAGCGGTCTGTTTTACCCGGCTTCGGATTGCTCACCGGCAAGCTCGCCCGCATCCATAAACTGGCGCGCATAGAGCGTTGCATAGAGGCCGCCCTGGGCCAGCAACTCGGTGTGGCGCCCTCGCTCGATGATTTTGCCCGCCTGCAGCACGCAGATGAGGTCGGCATTGCGGATGGTGCTGAGCCGGTGGGCAATGACGATCGAGGTGCGCCCGGCCAGCAGCCGGTCCAGCGCCTCCTGGATCAGCGCCTCGGTGACGGTGTCGACACTGGCGGTGGCCTCATCGAGGATCAGAATGCGCGGGTCGGCCAGCACGGCGCGCGCGATACAGATCAGCTGACGCTGCCCCACCGACAGATTGGCGCCCCCCTCGAGGATCACGGTTTCGTAGCCGTCGGGTTGGGCCATGATAAAGTCATGCGCATTGGCGGACGCCGCGGCCGCTTCGACGGCTTCATCGCCGGCGTCGGGCCGGCCAAAGCGGATGTTGTCGCGGATCGAACCTGAAAAGAGGAACGGGTCTTGGGGAACGAGGCCCATCTGCCGGCGCAACGACTGCTGGGTGACGGTGCGCACATCCACGCCGTCGATGAGCACTGCGCCAGCTGAGACATCATAAAAGCGGGCCACCAGGTTAGCAATCGAGCTTTTGCCCGCGCCGGTGGGGCCCACCAGCGCCACCGTCTGGCCAGCGGCAATCTCCAGGTTGATGTTGTGCAAGACGGGTGTGTCGTCGCGATAAAAGAAGCCCACATCGCGCAACGCCACCTCCCCGCGGATGGGCGGCATGGGCGCCTCATCCAGCGGGTCGGCCACGGCGGGGGTTGTATCCAACAGGCCCAACACCCGCTCGCCGCCGGCCATGGCCGATTGGAGCGTGGTGTAAAGCTGGCTCAGTTCTTGGATGGGCTGAAAAAAGCGCCCCACGTAGGCAAGAAAGGCCACCAGCACGCCAACGGTAACTTCGCCGCTGATCACGCCCAGCCCGCCAAACCAGAGCACAATCGCGGTGGCGACCGCCCCCAAGAACTCTACCGAGGGCAAGAATAGGAACGAAAGCGACATAGCCGCCACTTGTGCATCTCGATTGGCCCGGTTGGCCTCATCAAAGCGCTCTTGGGTGGCGTCTTCTTGCGCAAAGGCCTGGATCACGCGGATCCCGGCAATGTTTTCGGCCAGGTCGCCCACCACCTCGGCCACGCGGGCGCGCGTCTCACGGAAGGCCACTTTGGCCCGCCGCGCAAAGAGCTGAGTCACAAGCACCATAAGCGGCATGACCAGAAAGGTGAGCAACGCCAGCTTGGGGCTCATGGAGACCATCACCACGACGATGCCCACCAGCAGCAACGTATCACCGATGAGCGTCAACAAGCCTTGCGAGAGCAGCTCATTGATGACGCCAACATCGCTGATCACGCGCGATACGGTCACGCCGATAATGGTGCGGTCGTGATAGCTGAGCGGCAGACGTTGCAGGTGTTCAAAAAGCTGCTGGCGCAACGTCGCCAACACTCGCTGTCCTACCCACGAGAGTTGGTAGCGCTGACCTGCGGTGGCCGCAAATACGCCGACGAATGAGAGCGCAATCGCTACCGCAATCCAGTGTAGGCCGGCGGTGTCGCCCTGGGCGATATACTGGTCGATGGCCACCTTCATCAGGTAGGGGGTGACCAGCGTCAACCCCGTTGCCACCAACATCAACAAAAAGGCGACGACCATCCGCCGCCAGTGGGGGCGAACAAAGGCCAGAAGGCGCCACGCGATGCGCGCATCAAACGCGGTGTCATCCGCCCCTTTGGCAAAGGTCTCGAGCATGCCGCGAGGGCCGCCCAAATTGGCGGCGCCGGATCCAAACATAAGCGATTGTCCAGATTGTGGAGCGCAGAGCGTAAGACGCAGAGCGCAAAGCGATGCACCACCCTACACAGCAGCCTCCTGTGGGCGCAACTGCTGGTTGTAGATTCTGACGTAGTGCTCCGAAGTCTCCAACAGGTCTGCATGACGCCCGCGCGCCACGATGCGCCCCTTGTCCATCACCACCACCAGATCGGCCAGGCGCACGGTGCTCAGCCGCTGTGCGATCACAAACGCCGTTCGCCCGCGCAGCAGATGCGCCAACGCCGCCTGAATCTGGCGCTCGGTGGCCGTGTCCACACTGGAGGTTGCATCATCCAAGATCAAGATGCGCGGGTCTTTGAGCAGGGCGCGGGCAATGGCGATGCGCTGTTTTTGCCCGCCCGACAGCGTCACACCGCGCTCCCCCACATAGGTATCGTACCCTTCGGGCATGGCCATGATAAAGTCGTGGGCTTGGGCCGCTTTGGCCGCGGCAACCATCTCGGCGTCGCTGGCGTCGGGCCGACCAAAGCGGATGTTTTCGCGCAGGGTGGCGGCAAAGAGCGTGCTCTCTTGCAAGACGACGCCGATCTGTTCGCGCAGCGAGGCCAGCGTGACCTTGCGTAGATCATGGCCGTCGATCACGACACCCCCCTCGGTGGGGTCATAGAACCGAGGGATGAGATTGATGATCGACGACTTGCCCGACCCCGTTGCACCCAACAGGGCAATTACCTGCCCCGGCTGCGCCTGAAGGTCGATCTGGTCGAGCACGCGATGGCGGCCAAAGTAGGCAAAACCAACGCCGCTAAACTGCACGTGGCCCCTCACCGGCGGCAGCGGGTAGGCGTCGGGCGCATCGGCGACGGTGGAGGGTGTGTCGAGAATCTCGAAGATGCGTTCGCCCGCGGTGGCGGCCATGGAGATGGCGGGGATGACCATCCCAACCCGGCGCACCGGCTGGGTCAGTTGGGCCAGATAGGTGGTAAAGGCGACCAGTTCACCCAGGGTCAGTTGGTCACGGATGACAAGCAGCCCCCCCACCCAGATGATAAAGACGACCCCAAAGTTGGCGATCAAGTCCATGAGCGGGTTATTGACGGCCTGAAGCCGCGCCGCATGAACCGAGAGGTCAAACCAGCGGTTGTTCTCAGCCGCGAAGCGTTCGATCTCGGCGTCTTCTTGTGCAAAGGCTTTGACCACGCGCGCGCCGCGCAGGTTCTGCTCCAGACGGGTGGTCAATACGGCCATCTGCTGCTGCACAGCCATGGAAAAGGGGCGCAGCCGCCGGCCAAACTCATAGCCGCGATGGATCAGCAAGGGCAGCGCCACCATGCTCAACAGCGCCAAAATTGGATTCATCCAGACCAAGACGGCCAGGGTGCCCAGCGCCAGCACCAGGCTCTCGACCAGGCGCAGCACAGCGCGCCCGGTGAGAAAGCGCACGCGGTCCACGTCCTGAATCGCCCGCGACAAGAGTTGGCCCGTCTCAGTGCGGTCGTGATAGGCAAACGAGAGGCTGGCCAGCTTCTCGTAGATATCGTTGCGCAGATCATAGGCCACGCCCTGCGAGACGACTTCGCTCCACCGGCCCTGCAGAAAGGTAAAGAGACCCTTGACAAAAGTAAGCGCCAACAGCGCAGCCACCAGCCAGCCCAGCAATGTGCGATTGCCGTTGCGCACGCCGTCATCCACGATCCAGCGGATCAGTTGGGGGGTTGCCAGCGCCAACACCGTGATGGCGACCATCGCGCCATATGTGGCGACCGTCGTCTTCCAATAGGGGCGCACGTAGCCAAAACAGCGCCAAAGGATGTGAAAGTCGCCCGGCGTTGCGACTGTGAGGGGTTTGACCTCGGCAACCGGCGAAGAGACCGTCACCGCAGACTCACCCACGGTTCTTGATCGCCCACCTCCACCGATACATAGCCGGCGTCGGTGACGCAGGGCGCGAGGATGGCGAGTAGCTTGGCCGGCTGGGCCGATGTGTTGAATGAGGCGTGAACCACACCTTTGGGAATAAAGATCGAATCGCCCGGCCCCAGCAGCTGCTTCTCTTCTTCCAACCACTGCTCAACCTGGCCGGCAATGACATAGATCACCTCTTCTTGGTCGGGGTGCTTGTGGAAGTTGTGACCGTGGCCTTGCGCCAGGTTCACCTCGATCACCACCAGTTCACGGGCGCCGGTGGTGGCCGGCCGGCTGACCCAGCCGAGTGACCCCCAAGCCAGTTGCTCTCGTTCGACCTCGCCACTTGCGATGAATCTTCCGTTCATAGCCGTTTCTCCGTGATCGTTGCAGAATAGAGTTGCTTTCACCCCATCAGGCGGCCCATCAGGCGGGTTGTATGAGGGGAACCGCGTGCATATGCTTTCGACTACGTATGCCACCACAGGACGCCGTAGAGGTTGACCAGGACCCCAATCACAATCAACCCCCGCATGGGATGGGAAACCCGATCCCCGGCGGCCAGCGCCAACAACACCATCACCGGGAGCACGAAATCAAGGCTGAAGCGGTAGCCAAACTGCCACCAGCCCGTGTTGTAGTAAAGAAGCAACGGCGCCAGCAACAAGGCAAAGGCCAACCAGGCCCCCACCGTCAACGGGTTGCGGCCCCGCGCCCGCACGAGATAGATCAGCGCGGGTGTTGTCAGCAGCAGGCTCATGCCTTCGGGGTCGGGCGTCCAAAAATTCAACTCGGCATTCCAGAGCGGCCCGGCCAGCCACATGGCCCAAAAGTTCTTTGGCGCAAAGTGAACGTGAAACTGGCCGTAGGTGTGCAACCCGCCGGCCAGCCGCTCAGCCACATTTGCAGTTAGATAGCCAAAGTCAAGCGGATCGTTGAAGCGAGCCCAATTGTACCACAAGAGCGCACAGACGGCGAATACGGGCGGCGCTGCCGATGTCCCGGCCCATGCCAACCATCTTTGCCATGCCAATCGACAAAGTAACGGCGGCGCTTGCGACGAGGTTGCGTCTCCCTGCGCGGCCTGCCTCGACAGGTGCATGGCCGCCACGCCCAGCAACAGCGGCCACGTCAGCGCCACATTGGGGCGGGCCAACATGGCCAACCCCAGCGCTGCGCCGGCGGCCAGCGCGCTGCCGGCGCCCACGGGTAGACGGATCGCCAGCCAGACCGCCAACGCCACAAAGGTCACCGTGGTGATCTGCGCCACAAACCAGACCGAACCCAACGTCGCCATATACCAGTGGACGCTGCCCACGCCAAAGAGCGCCGTCAGCCAGAGCTGGTCGCCAGCCCGCAGCCTGATCCACCCGCGAGCGTGCAGGGCAGCCAGGATCAGGAAGAGCAGGGCCACGTTGAGCGCGCCAAAGAAAGCGCAAAACAACACGGTGTTGACTGCGGGCAGCCCAGCCCACCAGACCCACGGCAGCATAAGCAGCGCAGGCAACGGTGGGAATGGCACATACCACCGGCCCTGATACAGCGTCAAATCGTGGGTGGATGGCGGCGCGACGAGGTACACGCGCCCCTCCAAAAATGCGGCGGCCAGATGGTTGAAATAGGCCACATCGGGCGTGGCTGTGGCGTCCAAATAACGCGCGGTTCCCCAGTAGAGGCCAAAGGCCACGATAAAGCAGGCTCCCGCCCGCCACCAGACGCCATCCATGCGTGGCGGCGCAAATCGGGTGCGCACGGCCTCAATCCAGGATCATGTTCATGGCGGCGGATGCCTCGTCCAGCCGTTGCCGCGCCTCTTGCGGCAGCGTCCAGCCGACGCCGCCCAGCACATCAGCCAGTTGCGCCTCATTGTCCGCGCCGCTGATGGCGCAGGTGACCTCGGGATGATCAAGCACCCAGGCGATGGCAACCTGGGCGGGCGTCTTACCCAGCTCGGCGGCAAGCTCATGCAGTGTTTGGATCACATCGGCCACAGCGCTGTCGAGCGTCTTGCCGTAGATCTCTTTGCGCCGCGTCGCCCAGAGCGAGTCGGCAGGCGCCGGCTGGCCCGGCTTGTAGGCGCCGCTTAGCAACCCCACCCCCAGCGGGCTATAGGCCATGACACCCAGACCCCGGTCGCGCACCAGACCAAACATCTCTTGCTCCAGACGGCGGTTGAGCAGGCTGTAGGGGTTCTGCACACACATGTACGCATGCGCCTTGTACGAGTCGGCCACCCAGAGCGCCCGGCAGACCTGCCAGGCTGCATAGTTGCAACAGCCCGCATAGCGCGTTTTTCCTGCGCGCACCAGGTCATCCAGCGCGCGCACGGTTTCGTCGAGCGGGGCGCTTTCGTCAAAGCCATGCACCAAATAGACATCGATGTGATCCGTATCGAGCCGCTTAAGGGTGCGCTCGACTTCGCGCAGGATGTGATAGCGCGAGAGGCCGGCGTCATTGGGGCCGCGGCCAATCCGCCCATGCACTTTGGAGGTGATGACCACGTCGTCGCGGCGACCTTTGATTGCCCGGCCCAGCACCACCTCCGAGCGACCGATATTGGCCCGGTCATCCATGGGGCCATAGACATTGGCGCAATCGATCAAGTTAACCCCCTGGTCGATCGCGTGCTCGATCAGTCGCTGGGCGGCGGCCTCGTCGGCCTGCCCGCGCAGCCCCAGACCCAACGCCAGCCGGCTCACTTTGACGCCGGCCGCGCCGAAATTGACATACTCCATGGTCGTGTTCCTTTTTCGTTGATTTGGTGAGTCAAACGTCCTATGCGGCGCGATGGCTGGATTGCCGTCACGGCGCAAAAACGCGCTGCAAAAAGGCCGCCGCAGGCCCAGCTTCGGCGGCAAAATCACGCCAACGGCACTCGACCGAGACCATCCCGCCGTAGCCGATGCGGCGCAGCTCCTCCACAAACGTCGCGTAGGGGTAACCGCCGGTCCCCGGCGCCAGCCGCCCGGTGTCGGCCACATGGATGTGGGCCAGCCACTCGCCGTGCCGGCTGATCTCGCTCAATGGTTCGCCCTCCTCATCCATGTGATAAAAGTCGGCCAGCACGCGGATGGGCGCCCGGTTGACACGCTGCGCCAGCGCCACGCCCTCGGCCACACTGTTGATCACATTGGATTCCTTGCGGTTGAGCGGTTCGATGGCGATGGTGACGCCGGCAGCGCTCGCCACATCGGCCACCATGTCGAGGAAGGCGGCAAGCTGCGCCAACGCCTCGTCGCGGGGGAAACCATCGGGGATCATGCGGGCGACGCCGCTGCCAAAGACCACCACCTCAGCGCCGATCTGACGGGCGCGCGGAAGCGCCGTCTCCACATAGCGACGGGCGCGCGCAAGATCCACCGCGGGGCCGGTCAACTTGAGGTCGCCGGGCAGAAAGACGTTACAGGCGCGTACTGGCAGAGGCAGCGCCCGATAGCGTTCAAGGATGGGCGCAAAGGCTGTCTCATCGGCTTCGGGAATCAACGACACCACCGTTGCCTCAAGGAAGTCGAAGCCGGCCGTATGGGCCGCTTCCGCCTGCTCCAACGAACCACAACATCCAAAGAGCATCTTCGCCTCCCTGTGCTCTGTACCGGAAATATCGTAGATACCATGGTCGGACACGAGGTCTGCCCCTACGCGCCAGACCAGATAGACCCGGTAGGGACGGCCCTTGTGGTCGCCCGAAGGTATGGGCGGCGACAAGCCTCCGCAGATGTCGCGCTGTCGCCCTCGTAGGGCGACCTACGGCGCTCCGGGCGCCAGTCGCTGCCATGTAAGTGTGATATGTTCGAAATGGTTTCGATTTGTCTATGATTCATTGCGGGCAATGGTCATAGTGTACCGCAGGAGGATGCGCTATGCAATGTGACGCCAGTCGAGCGGTGTCCCACGGGGGATTGGCTGGCTGGCGTGTCGGCCGATCACCTCGTCGAGATAGCGGGTGTGCAGCCCATGACCAGGCCGGATCGAGCGTATATTTTCGTGGGTAAAGGGCTCGCCAGCCTGGACATCTCGCACCACAAAGAGCGAGCGGCGAAAGACGCGGCTTACCTCTTCGTTGGGCTCAATGCCATAATGGACCCGCCCCAGCGCCTGCTCGGCGGTGCGGACGGCCTCCACCATGGCCCGGAACTCGGCCGGCTCCAGCGAGAATTTGCTGTCTGGCCCCGGCAGGCTGCGCGAAATGGTGAAGTGCTTCTCGATGATGCATGCGCCAAGGGCTACGGCGGCGACCGGCACAGCAATGCCCAGCGTGTGATCCGAGAGGCCGGCCGGCGCGTCAAAGGCGGCGGCCAGATGGGGGATGGTGTGCAGGTTCATGGCCTCGGGGGGCGAAGGGTAGGCGCTGGTGCATTTGAGCAGCGCCAGTTGTTGGTTGCCTGCTGCGCGCAGCGCGCCCACCGCCTCGTCGATCTCAGCCAGCGTCGCCATGCCCGTAGACATGATCACCGGTTTGCCCGTCTGTGCGATGCGCCGCAGCAGAGGTAAATCCACACTCTCGAACGAGGCGACTTTATGCACCGCTACATTCATGGATTCCAAGAAATCAACGGCAGATGCATCGAAGGGGGTGGAAAACAGCTCAAGCCCCAGTTCATTGGCCACCGTCTTGAGCCTGGGCTGCCATTCCCACGGCGTGTAGGCCTCGCCGTACAGGTCGTAGAGATTGCGCCCTTCCCACAGCGTGCCCTGAATGCGAAAGTAGTCATTGTCGCAGTCGATGGTGAGCGTATCCGGCGTGTAGGTCTGAAGTTTGACTGCATCGGCCCCGGCTTCCTTTGCAGCCTTGATGATGGCCACCGCCTGGTCAAAGTCCTGGTTGTGGTTAGCTGACATCTCCGCCACCATATAGGTGGGGTAGCCTGGGCCAATCTTGCGCCCGCTGATCTCAATGTGGGTCATGGTCACATATCCCTTTCGAGGAAGAATCGCTTGTCACGGGAGAATCTCAACCTCTGCTAACTCAAGTTGGGAGCCGAACGGCTGGCCTTGCGCATCATAGATCCCCAATTGCTCTGCGTCGTTGTACATCCCGATCAGCAGCGTATAGCGGCCAGGTAGGGCGTGTGGGTCGATCGGCGCGCGAAAGCGATCGCTGATGGTGTCGCCGGGGAGCCAATCTTGCGTGGGATGCCGTTCACAGCCCGGTCTGCCGTCGCTTTGTCCTACCTTGGCCAGCGTGGCCATGTCGATAACCTGAACAAAGACCTTATAATCCCCGGCAACGGGCTGGATTGCCTCCCAATAGAGCTGAACCTCCAGCACCTCACCGCGTGAAGCGCTGGCCGATTCCAGACGGTAGCCGCGCAGCCAGATCGAATCGCCAAACCGAAAGGCAGCCGGCTGTTGTATCATGGAGGGCGCGACAGGGCCTGTGCGCTCAAAGCGAGGATGGGTGCGCGTGCGGTCAAAATGCGCGGCGTACTCCTCCAGGGCAAAGGTGCGGGGTGGCAAATGCGGCACACTCCTATCCCCTTCGATCCGTTCATAGATCGTCAGCGCGGGATTGCCTTGCACATGAACGATGCCATAGGCCTGGTGCCCGTGTTCCACATTGATGCGCAATTCGGCGGTCTCTTCCACCCGCGAGGGTTCCACCGGGTTAACCAGGATGAAATAGCGCAGGTCGTCTCGCACACAGTAATGGTCGCCGCGTGTGTACCACTCTGCAATCACATCGCGCGCGTTAGTGTCATAGTTGCCCTGCAACGCACCCTCTTCGTACAGCGCGTCCACCACCTTCCAGCCATTGTTGTGCGGAAAGCCAAAGATGGCAACCTCCACCGGCATGTCATAGGCCGTCCAATAGCCTGCCGGGCGATTCTGCGGCCAGGTGCGCAGCACTTCTTGGTCATTGTAGACAAAGAGCCAGTATTGGTAGCCGCCGAAAAGAGCCATCAGCACGGCGGTCACGGCCAGCGCACTCACACGGGCCGCCGGCGGCGACAGCCGCGTCCGCAGCCAATCCCAGCCTCGGGCGGCAACCATCCCGGCCAGCAACGCCCACGGGATGAAGAAGCTGTATACGTGCGTGTTCGGGATCGCGGTGAAAAAGAGCGCCACCATCATGGGAGCGCCAAACCAAAGCCAGACTGTGCGCTCGGCGGGAGGGAAATCGGGCGTGAACCAGGCAATCCCCAGCGCGGCGCCAAAGAAGAGCCAGACCCAATCGGTTTCGCCGATGAGCAGCCAGGCCGGCTCTGCAACCGTGATGCCCAGCCCAACAAGCAGCCCGGCGGAGAATAGCCACCCCACCCAGCGGGGTCGCCAATGCCGGTAGCGGCCCAGCAGGCCGACCACGGTGAGCGCGACCAACGTGATCAGATAGTAGGTTGAGCTGTAGAGGGTGGCGCGGGCAAAAAAGTCAACCAGATGGTTGAAGATACTCCCGCCACCCATGCGATATTCTGTCAGATAATAGTAGGTGTCGTCGAAGGCCGGGTTGCGGACAAAGGGCAGATAAAATAGCCCTACGAGTGCGACGCCCACCAGCAGCGGCAGGATAGCCGCACGGGCAATGCGGCCCAATGGCGCGCCCTCGCGCCAGATGCGCCAGAGCAGATAGCTTACCGGAAAGAGCACGAAGATCGCCTCGTAGTGCGCCAACAGGCCGGTGGCGAGCAGAAGCGCCCCCAGCGCCATGTAACGAGGCAGCGCCCGCGGTTGCCGCCACACCCGGACGGCAATCAGCACCACGAGTACATCCATCAAAAAGACAATGCTTTGATATTGGACAATGCGGCTGAAGGCGATTAAATAGCCATCAAATGCCAGCAAGATCGCCGAGATCCAGCCGGCCACTGGACCAAAAAGCCGCCATCCCAACAAAAAGAAGGCCACCAGCCCCACCAACCCGGCAACGGCGAACGGCAGCCGGGCCATGGCTTCGGTAAGCCCATCGCCGAGCGCATAGATCGTCGTTGGCAGGAGGATCTCCGCCGGCCCCTTCTTATGGACAAAGAGCGCATTCTCATAACCCTGGATCACCTCTGCCGCCCGCAATGCCAGCCGCGCCTCGTCTCCCTGGAACTCAGAATAGCCCAAATTGGTGAAGCGAAAAAAGCTGCCCACCACGACGAGGGTGACCAAGGCAGCAGCCAGCCATCGCCCAGCGGGCGCGGGCGACACCGCAACCGGCCCCTCCACATCGGGGGTTGAGGCCCGGCGCATATCGGCGCGGTGGGCGATGAAAAGAACCAGGGCGAGCGCCGCAATAAGCAAGTCAAACGCCAACAACACCTGGCCACGCAAAAGGCCGCCAGGCAGATAGCTCAGGCTCAGCGTCATGGCCACCATGCAAGTGTAGCCGGCCCCAGCGCTATAGACGAACCGTTCCCACGGCGTGGGGCGGGCAGCGCTGCGACCGACGAGCAGCTCAACCAGCAGCGCGCCCGGAACGAAGCCGGTCAACGCCAGCGCTGCAAACGCCTTGAGCAAGGGGGGAACCGGCGCGAAGATCAGGACGTGGGCTGCGGCCCCGGCAAGCAGCGCCAATCCCAACATTTTGTGCATGATGGATTGCATGGTTCAGGGAAAACGGCGGCGGGCCTGTTCCAACTCGATTGCCTTTGCGGTAAAGCGGTAGAGCTTGGCAGGTCGATGGTCGCCGCCGCGGACGTTGCCGCTCTCTTCAAGCACATCGGCAGCCAGGATCTTGCGCCGAAAGTTTCGCTTGTCCAGCGGCTCGTTGAGCACTCGCTCGTAGACCCGTTGCAGTTCCGACAGCGTGAATTCAGCGGGCAAGAGCAAAAAGCCGAGCGCCGTCCACTCCAGCTTCCAGCGCAGCCGCTGCAACGCATACTGAAGGATGCGGTCATGGTCGAAGGCCAGATCGGGGAGCGCATACATGCTCCACCAGCGCACGTCCTTGGCGTCGCTCTGGCTGCGAATCTCCAGACGGGCGGCCTGGTCGGCGCTGAGCAGTGCAAAATACGCCACGGTGATCACGCGCGTGCGCGGGTCGCGGTCGGGCCGGCCAAAGGTGTAAAGCTGTTCGAGATAGACATCGGTAATGTTGGTCTCTTCGGCCAGCTCGCGCAACGCAGCGATATGCAGTTCCTCATCCATGTTGACAAAGCCGCCTGGCAATGCCCATGAGTGCTCAAACGGAGGATGCTTGCGTTGAATCAACAGAACCTTGAGGTCGTTGTCATGGAATGTGAAAAGGATCACATCCGTCGTCACTGCCGGGCGCGGGTAATCGTAGCAAAAATAACCTGCCCCGTCTCGGACGACCTCCTGATTCACAGCCTACCTCGTTTCATTCACGCAGCGCCAGTGTCGCCTGAACGCCACTAGAGAATGGGCAAGCGCATGCCCCTAAGTGGGGGATGGTAGCCTTGGCGTCTTCATTTGTCAAGATGATGCGCTTCCAGTACGCGCCAATTGGCTGAATTTTTGCTGCGCCGGCGCGTGTCGATGCCGTCTAGGCTCAGCCTTGCGACTCGGTTGGCCCAACCCTTTGTACACCGTCCCCTTTGCCCCGCGATTGAACCCAACCGGGGTGACCGGTTGAACCTTTGGCAGGTCACGCCGCCCCGGCCGCCCGCTATGCTGTAATCAACGTTCACGCTTCACGAAACATCGCTTCATATAGCGTGATCGAAAGCGACTGGGTATCGACTCAAAATTTCAAATCATTCAAGCGAGAGATACAACGATGAACTACAATCAAACGCTGTACGCAGTCCAACTCAGCGAGCTTCCGCTGATGACATTTGGCTATGAAAGCGACACCGCCACCTGGATGAAAGGGACATTCCCCTTTTCGGCAGCGACGGGCAACAAGAACACGGCCGTCGTCTATATGGAGATCGACCCCGGCCATTTGCTGGCCACACACACCGACAGCGCCGAAGAACTTCTGCTCTTTCTCTCCGGTTCGGCAGAGGTGACCGTAGGCGATGCGCAGGGCCAGGTCAATGCGGGGACAATGGCGCTCGTCCCGGCCATGATCCCCCACTCGATCCGCAACGTGGGCAGCGAACCTGTGCGCGCCGTGGGCTTCTTCTCGAGCAACACGGTGATGAGCACGTTCGAGCAGCCGATGGTCCCGATTGGTGTTCCGCCCATGTCGCCGCTGGGCGCGCGGACGGTGCTGATCCCGCTGCCCGTCGCGCTCGAGCAGGCGCTGGGCCAGGCGCAAGCGTAGCGCCGTCGTCATGAGCTACGGTCACCCATTGAAAGGAACAATCACCATGTCTAAGCAAGCAACCATGCCCGTTGCCGAGCACCTCTACGACCTCGCCATTCAAATTACCGGGGTCGAAGAGTTTGGCATCCGCTTTGAAGATCTGGTCAGCGGCAAGGTAACCCTGCCGCCCCAGGGCGCCCGCTTCGATCTCACCTTTGCCGGCGCGGTCAAGGGCGAGAAGATCAAGGGCAGCATTGTCGGGGTCGACCACGCCGTGGTGCGCGGCGATGGGCGTTTCGACCTCAACCTCAGCGCGGTCATCACCACCGACGACGGCGAGAAGATCGACCTGCGCGGCGGTGGCATCTTTGGCATGCCCGACCCGAAAACTGGCTACGCCCAGATTCGCGCCGATGTACAGCTCACTGCCTTTTCGCCCAAGTATGCATGGGTCAACCCGCTCGTCGTCTGGGAAACCGGCGCCTCGTTCGTGCCCAAAGGCGAAATCCGTCTGCAAGGCTATGCGGCATAGGGCCGGCGGACGATAGGCGATGAAGCATCGTCTATCGCCCATCGTCCATTGTCAATCGTCCATCGTCCATCGTCAATCCAGGAGCATCCACAATGCGTATCCATTTCAATCTGTTGTCTCTCGTCGTGCTTGCAGCAATCCTGATCGCCGGCTGTGCAGTCGCAGCCTCACCGGCCGCGTCCCCCGCGGCGCCCGCCGAGATGGTGATCACCGCAACCGAGTATGCCTATACGGCGCCCGACCAGGTAGAGGCCGGCCTGGTGACCGTCACGCTTGAAAACGAGGGCGAGCTCGCCCACCATGCCCAACTTGTGCGGCTGCCCGCGGGGATGCCGCCCGACGAACTGATGGCGCTCTTCCAGACCGACACCCCGGCGGCGCTCCAGGCCATGACCTTTGTCGGCGGCCCCGGCCTGCTCGACCCAGGGCTGCGCCAGTCGGTTCAGCTCGATCTGGCGCCGGGCGGGTATCTCGTGCTCAGCTTTGTCTTTGACCCTGAGGGGGTTCCCTATCTGGCCAAGGGCATGGTCAAACCATTTGAGGTAATCGCCGCCCAACCCGCAAAAGCGAGCCAACCGGTCGAGGACAACGGCGAAGTCCGCTTACTCGATTTCTCGTTCATCTTGCCGGATGAGATCAACGCGGGTAAGCAGGTCTGGCAGGTGATCAATGAAGGGCAGGAGCTACACGAAATCATGGTCGTGAAGCTGGCCGACGGCGTCAGTGTCACCGACGCCATCCACTTCTTGCACAAGCCTGACGGCAGCGCGCCCTATGCCAACATCGGCGGCTTTCAAGCCATCGGGGGCGACCAAACCGGCTGGCTGGAGCTCGACCTGGCGCCGGGCGAATATGTGGCGCTCTGCTATGTGCCCGGCGCCGAGACCGGCGACCCGCACTTTGCCATGGGTATGGTTCGCCCTTTCAGCGTGAAATAACACAAAACGACAATTGCCTGTCACCGGGGCGAGGCGTGGTCTCGCCCCGGTGCTATGTCAGACGAGGAGACTTCCATGCTCGCACAATCTAGCCCGGCTTTACAGGCCGGCGCCATCAGCAACCCTATTGACCAACAGTCAATCATGCGCTTTCAACATCAGCTACACGGCGACCTGATCCAGCCGGGGGACGCCACCTATGAGCAGGCCCGCCGCGTGTGGAACGGCATGATCGACCGCCGCCCGCGCTTGATCGCCCGCTGCCGCGGCGTCGGCGACGTGGCCCTGGCCATCGCGTTTGCGAACCAGCACGGTCTGCGGGTGGCCGTTCGCGGCGGCGGGCACAACGTAGCCGGCAACGCGGTGTGCGACGATGGTCTAGTCATCGACCTCTCGCTCATGCAGGATGTTCAAGTCGACCCCGTTGCCCGCACAGTGCGCGTCGAGGCAGGCGCCACTATCGGCATGGTGGATCGGGCGACGCAGCCGTACGGTCTCGCCGCGCCCACTGGCAACGTCTCGGAGACCGGCATCGCCGGGCTTACCCTCGGCGGTGGGCTTAGTTGGCTGCGGCGCAAGGTTGGCATGAACATCGACAGCCTGCTCAGCGCCGAAGTCGTCACCGCTGATGGCCGAAGCCTCACCGCCAGCGCCACGGAAAACGCCGACCTGTTTTGGGCGATTCGGGGAGGCGGCGGCAACTTCGGTGTTGTCACCGAGTTTACCTTTCGTCTCTATCCCATTGGCCCCGAAGTGATGTTTGTCGCCGTGATGTACCCCTATGCACAGGTCCGCCAGGTGCTACAGTCGTGGCGCGCCTTCACCGCCGCCGCCCCCGAAGAAGTCAGCAGCGACGCGCTGATCTGGCGCATCCCGCCGGCCC
The DNA here is from genome assembly GCA_023384495.1 of Caldilineaceae bacterium. GTDB lineage: Bacteria > Chloroflexota > Anaerolineae > Caldilineales > Caldilineaceae > CFX5. The sequence goes on along the minus strand of JAHDWG010000009.1, from coordinate 22,493 downwards.
CGCTTTTCCCCGCCCATACGCACGGAGAGGCGGTGGTGGGCGTGGCCGCCATGTACACTGGCCCGGTGGATGAGGGCATGCGCGTGCTACAACCGTTGCGCACGATGGGCGCGCCGTTGATCGATATGAGTGGGCCCATGCCCTATCTGGCAGCCCAGAGCGCATTTGACCCCCTCTTCCCCGCCCACCAACAACGCTATTATTGGAAGTCGCTCTATCTCGACAACCTGGATCGCCAACTCATCGATACGCTGCTTAATTGGGCCGAGGCCAGCCCCTCACCCCAGCTCTTTATCCCCATTCGGCACTTGGGTGGCGCCATCAGCCGCGTCGCCGAAGAGGCCACCGCCGTCAGCAACCGGCTGGCGCCCTATCTGCTCAGTATTGACATGACCTGGGTGGACCCCGCCGACGATGCGCGGAATGTTGAGTGGACCCAAGCCTGCTGGCGCGACCTCCAACGCTTCTCCACCGGCGGCGTCTATCTGAACTTTGCCGGCATGGGCGAGGAGGGTAAGAAACTGGCGGAATCGGCGCATGGGGCAAACTACCGGCGGCTTGCCACGCTCAAAAACAAATATGACCCCACCAACTTCTTCCGGCTCAACCAGAACATCAAGCCGCAAGGGTGATTGGCAGGCGGACAGCAGGAACACAGAGAACACCGAGTAGACACAGAGTACACTGAGATTTTTCTCCGTGTTCTCCGTGCAGTCTCTGTGCTCTCTGTGTTGCGCTGTTTTGTCGTATTTTCATGCGAGGTAGAAGACGATCAGTGATGCTCTATCGCCCATCGTCCACCCTCCATCTCCCATTTGCCATTAACGCCAAAATGCGATTCAATTGGCGTCAGATTGTTGCGACGGCCTCCCAGCCCAACGCAGATGAAGAGCCCAAGTGCAAACGCACAGAGGAGCCATGCAATGGCGCAAATAGAGATGGACAGATCGGACACGCCCGCGCTGAGGCGCGTGGTCGAGTCTCCCCTGCCCATACGTTCGGCGCCGCTTCCGCCGCAACATTTGACGCCTTTTATTGGGCGCGAGGTCGAGTTGGCCGAGATCCGACGCCGGCTCAACAGCCCCGCCTGCCGGCTGCTCACGTTGGTAGGCCCCGGCGGAATCGGCAAGACGCGCCTGGCGCTGCATGTGGCCTCCCAACTCCGCGCGGCGGGCGCGCAGGCGGCATTTGTGGATCTGCAACCGATACGCGACGATTCCTTGCTGGTGACGGCCATCGCCGACGCCCTGGGCCTGCCACGCGGCGGTGACGACCCACGGGCGCAACTGCTGCGCGGCCTGAGCCCCATGACGGTGCTGTTGGTGCTTGACAATTTCGAGCATCTGCTTGGCGCGGCGCCCCTGCTTGGCGACCTACTCCAGGCCGCGCCGGGGGTTAAGATTCTCGCAACGTCGCGCGTCGTGCTCCATGCGGCGGACGAGTGGCTCTATCCGCTCGGTGGGATGCGCTACCCTCCCAACACGCCGGCAGCGCCCTCGTTATTGCCTACGAACGATGGCGATGCAGCAGAAGTGTATGACGCGGTGCAGCTTTTTACCGCATGTGCGCGGCGAATCCAGCCTGGCTTCCGTCCCGAGCAAGAGCAAGCAAACATCATCGACATCTGCCGGCTGGTCGAAGGGATGCCGCTTGCTATCGAGCTGGCCGCAGCGTGGACCAAGACCACGCCGACATACGCCATTGTCGAAGAGATCGAGCGCAACCTTGGCTTTTTGGTGACCTCGTTTCGCAACATCCCCCAAAAACATCGCAGCATCCAGGTTGTTTTTCAACGTTCGTGGCAACTGCTCAGCGCCGAAGAACAGCAGGTTTTTCAGCGCCTGTCGATCTTCCGGGGCGGATTTGACCGCGCCGCGGCCGTCCACGTTGCAGGCGCATCGCTGCCTGCGCTGGCCGCGCTTGTTGACAAGTCGCTCTTGCGCTGGCGTCCTAATGGGCGTTACGAAATCCACGAGCTGTTGCGCCAGTACGCAGAAGAACAACTTGCCCAATCCGCTGCCGAATTGAGCCAAACTCGTGAGCGGCATAGCGTCTATTTCGCCAATTTTCTGGGCGACCAGCGCTATGACCTCACCACCCAACAGCGGACGGCGCTCGCCAAAACCCAGAGTGAGATCGACAACATCCGCGCGGCGTGGCAGTGGGCAGTCGCCCAGGGCCGGTTGGAAACCATCGAACGCGCAGCCATGTCCTTCTTTGCCTTCTGTCAGGGCCAAAGCCGCTATTTGGAAGGGGTCGACGCGCTCAACGCCGCTGTGCGCTCGCTGGGGCGCCTGCCGCCATCTCCGCAGCGCGACCGCACCCTGGCCGAGCTGCTGACGGGCCGCGGCTGGCTCGAGCTGCGACTGGGACGGGTGGGCGAGGCCGAGGACGCCTTGCATCGGGCGCGCGACTACTACGCGGCCTGGGGCCTCGCGCCCGACCCGATCATGGGTTCCGACCCGCTGGCGGCGCTGCCGATTGTGGCCGTCGTACGCGGCGATTACAGTGCAGCCGCGCAGCAGGGAGAGGCGGCGTGGGCCGCCGCGGCCAGCCGCAACGACGCAGCCAATCTTGCCCTGGCTGGCTACGGGCTGACGAGCGCCGCCATTGCGCAAGGTGACCATGCCGGCGCGCTGAGACACGCCCAAGAGACGCTGGCGTTGACCAAGACGGTTGGCAATCGCTGGTTTATGGCCTATGTGTACAATCATCTCGGTGAGGTCACCCAGTTGATAGGTGATCACGCGGCCGCTCAGGAATACTACCAGGCCAGCTACACCATTCGCGAAGAGTTTGATGATCCCGAAGGCATGGCCGTGGCGCTCATTCACCTGGCCGAGCTTGCCCGGATGGACGGTGATGATGCGCAGGCCGCGGCGCAATACCAACAGAGCCTGACACTCTATCAGGGGTTGGGGGATGCCGGCGGGTTGGTGCGGGCGCTCTCTGGCTTGGGCGCAGTGGCGCATCGATTGGGCGACGACCGGGCAGCGCGCCGGAGCCTACAGAGCGCCCTTCAACATGCGGTCGAGACCCGGCTGACGCCCCTTGTGCTTACCGTGCTGATGCGGATTGGCGCTTACTTTGTCGACAGCGGCGCGCTGGAATGGGGCCGCGATGTGCTGACGTTTGTGATGGCGCAGCCGTCGAGCGATGAGACGCTGCGGGGAAAGGTGCGCCGGGAATTGGCTGCGCTGCCCCCCTCTTCGCCAGGTCACGCGCCAGGCCCGGCGGCAATCGACACCCTGACGCTGGATGCGCTGGTCAGCGCCGTTGTGGCCGAGCTTGCCATTCCGCGCACAGCAGAAGATGACCCAATGCCTGCCGAGGCCGCCCCCCGTCCGCAACTGAGTGAGCGCGAACTGGAGGTGCTGGCGCTTGTGGCCGAGGGCTACAAGAATCCTGAGATCGCCGACATGCTCTTTGTCACGCTGAGCACAGTGAAGGCGCATTGCAACAACATCTATAGTAAATTGGGCGTTGCGAATCGTGTGCAGGCCGTTGCGCAAGCGCGCGTGCTGGGGCTGGTGCAGACGATATCGGAATAGCCATCCACGGGCTATACTGAACATACCAATAAACTTTGCTTACAGAGTACTACGCGAACAGCAAAAAGGAGAAGATATGGAAGGGGTTGTCATTGGCTGTGGCCAGATCACCTGGCGCAACACGCCAGAGGAACAAGCGCTGGCAGAGATCGCGCAGGCAGGCTATGCCGGCGCACCGGCAGGCCCGCGGCCCGGCCGGTCGAACGAAGAGACGCGCGCGCTCTTTGCCCAATATGGGCTCAAGCCCGCGCCGGGCTATCTGGGCGCCGACTTTTGGGATGGCGCCAAAGAGGCCGAAATTCTGGCGCGGGCGCACGCCATGGCCCACTTTGCCCAAGAGGCCGGCTGCACCGAACTCTATGTGGCGCCCGGCGGCTTTACCAACTATGTCACCCGCCGCGGGTTGACGCGCAGCCAGGTCTCTGGCCACGTCACGCCCGAAGACAGCATGACCGACGCCGAATTTGACCAGTTTGCCAAAACACTCAACCGCGTCGGCGAGATCACGTTGGAATATGGCGTGCGGAGCTGCTTTCACAACCACGTGGGCGCCACCATCGAGACGCGCGACGAGATCGATCGCCTCTTGAGCATGGTCGACCGCAGCGTGGTCTTCCTTGGCCCCGACACCGGTCACCTGGCCTGGGGCGGGGCCGACGTAGTGCAATTCTGCCGCGACTACGCCAGCAGCATCAAGACCATGCACCTCAAAGACATCAACCCCAGCGTGCTGGCGGAAGGGGTCCCCGCAGAGTGGGATTACCGCACCTTCTCCGACAAGGGGATCTGGACGGAGTTGGGGCAAGGCGCCATCGACTTCCCCACCATCTTGGGGATCCTGCGCGACGCCGGCTTTGGCGGGTGGCTCATCGTCGAGACCGATGTCACCCAGTTGCCCACCGCGCTTGAGAGCGCCATCGTCAGCCGCGAGTATCTGAAGGGGTTGGGGTATTGATTTTCGATTTTGGCAATTCATTGAGATGGCTTACGGGAGCATTCTATGTATCAAGTTGGCATTATCGGCTGTGGCAAACCGTGGCGGAGTGAAGGCGCCACCGGCTTTGGCATGTCCCACGCCCACGCCAAGGGCTACAACGCCTCGCCCGACTGCCGTATCGTTGCGCTGGCGGACATCAGCGAGGAGAACGCCAAGGCCTTTCAGGCCCAGCACGGCGGCGACCGCATCTACAGCGACTATCACCAAATGCTGGCGCAAGAGAAGTTGGACATTGTCAGCATCAGCACCTGGCCCCACCTGCACGCGCCGATGGTGATCGCGTGCGCCGAGGCGGGCGTCAAGGCGGTCCATTGCGAAAAGCCCATGGCCCCCACCTATGGCGAGGCCCGGCGCATGGTGGAAGCGTGCGAGCGACATGGCGTGCAGCTCACCTTCAACCACCAACGCCGCTTTGGCCTGCCCTTTCGCAAGGCCAAAGAGTTGCTCAAGAGCGGCGCCATCGGCGAGTTGCAGCGCATGGAAGGCACGTGCGACAATCTCTTCGACTGGGGCACGCACTGGTTCGACATGCTCTGCTTCTACAACGACGAGACCGATGTAGAGTGGGTGCTGGCCCAGATCGAAACCCGCGATAGCAAACAGATCTTTGGCGCCTGGGTCGAAGGACAGGGCATCAGCCACTTCAGGTTCAAGAACGGTGTGCGCGGACTGCTCATTACCGGCCACGACGCGGTTCCACGCCTCTCGAATCGACTGATTGGCAGCGATGGCGTCATCGACCTCTACTACGACCAGGGGCTGCACCTGCGCATGTGGGGCAAGGGCGACAGCGGCTGGCGCACAGTCGAGACGGGCGAATCGGTCGGCGATCTCGACTATGTGCAGCGTGGTGTGCTCGACCTGGTCGACGCGCTCAAACAGAGGCGCGAGCCGGAACTGGCCGGTCGCCGCGCGCTGCGCGCCACCGAGCTGATCTTCGCCAGCTACGAATCGAGCCGCCGCCGCGGGCGCGTCGATCTGCCACTGGAGATCGACGATTCGCCCCTGGTGGCCATGCTGGAACAGGAGTCGCCATGAAGCTAGGTCTTGATCTCTTCAGCCTGCGCCGGCAAAAGTGGGACGCCTTCCAGCATCTGGAATACGCGCGCCAGATCGGCCTCAATGTCGTCCACTTTTCGGATCTGGAAGCCTTCGCCAGCACCGACAAGGCGTACTTGCAGACGGTCAAGGCGCGGGCCGATGAACTGGGGCTGCTGATCGAGGTGGGGATGGGCTCCATCTGCCCCACCTCCACCACCTTCAAGCCGCAGTTAGGCGGCGCGGTCGAGCAGCTTACACAGATGCTGCACATTGCGCACACCCTCGGCTCACCCGCGGTGCGCTGTTTTCTTGGCGCCAATGCGGATCGCCGCACCGAGTTGCCGCTGGCGGCGCACATCGAGAACACCATCGCCACCTGTCGTGCGGTGCGCAATCTGGCGCTGGAGTTGGGCGTTAAGGTCGCCATCGAAAACCACGCCGGCGACCTGCAAGCGCGCGAGCTGCGCATGCTCATCGAGACGGCGGGCGCCGACTATGTGGGTGCGGTGATCGACACCGGCAACCCGGTCTGGGTGGCCGAAAGCCCGTTTGTCACGCTGGAGCAGTTGGCCCCTTACGTGGTCATGGCGCACATCCGTGATTCGGTAGTCTGCCCGCACCCCAAGGGCGCGGTGGTGCAGTGGGTGGCCATGGGTGACGGCTCCATCGACATTGCCGCGTGGGCGCAGGAATTTCAGGCGCGCTGCCCCAATGTCCACTTTACGCTGGAGATCATCACCAGCATCGCGCCGCGTGTGCTCAACTATTTGGAGCCGGAATTCTGGACGGTCTACCCGGACACGCCGGCGCATGAGTTTGCCCGCTTTGTTGCGCTGGTCGAGAGCGGGTGGCCCAACCTGGCGCCCGTGCTCACCGCCGACTGGAGCGACCCCTCGCCCGAGGTGCAGGCTGCGCTGGTGGTGCAACAACGCCGTCAAGTGGAGAAGAGCGTCGACTATTGTCGCAACGTATTGGGGATTGGCGAGTGATCAATCCCCCGGCGCGCCGCGGGCAACCACGCTGCTCGACAGCGCCTGTGTGCGCGCCGCCATCTGCACCACCCGCCACGCCACAAACGCGATCAATACATAGACAATCGCGGCGCCGGCATAGACCCCGCGCAGGCCAACCGACAGAGCGACCATTGCCCCCACCATGGGGGCCACTGCGCGGGCGGCGGCCTGCACGCTGTTGTCTAGCCCATAGGTGGCGCCCTGGTTGCCGGTGGGCGCCCACAGGTTCATCAGCGCGGCTGTGGCCGGCATCATCCCGCCCACAGCAATACCGCTGAACGCCTGCAACACCACCAACTGCCACGCCGCCGTCACCATCACTTGGGGGATGTAGAGCACCGCCGCAGCCACGGCAGACAGGATCAGGATGCGGCTGTGGCCATGCTTGTCGCCAAGCCGCCCCAGCCAACCGGCGCTGATCGCGCTGGCGAACGCGGCGGCGCCCATCACCACGCCGGTCATCCAGACTGCGCCCTGTTCGCGGCCCATGAGGCTCACCACATAGAGCGAGACTATCGGCATCGTGAGGGTGGCGCCCAGGCTGCGACAGAAGGTAAGCAGATAGAGGCCGGCCATGCCCGGCGCGG
>JAHDWG010000009.1:0-15294 GCA_023384495.1 Caldilineaceae bacterium | reverse complement strand
TTCACCCAAAACATGGTCGCGACCCCGGCCAGGGCGAGCATGCCGCCGGTGATCCAGAAGCACTCGCGAAAGCCGAACGCCTCGCCCAGCAGCCCGCCAATCAGCGGCCCGCCCGATACGCCCGCCCAGCGCGAGGTCTGCAACAGCCCCAACGCCTCGCCCGAATGTTGGCGCGGCGTCGACGCCGCCACCAGCGCATTGGCCGCCGAGATGACGCCGCTCACCAGCCCCTGGATGGTGCGCAAGAGCACCAGTTGCTCGGCGTTTTGCGCAAAGCCCATGAGGATCAGCAGGATCGCGCCGCCGATGGTGGCCCGTTCGAGCATGAGCTTGCGACCGTGACGGTCGGCAAAAGCGCCCCAAATCGGTGAGGCGACCATCATGGTCACCGCCTGTGACGAGAAGACGAGCGCCGCCCAAAACTCCACGCTGCCGCCACTGGCCACGCCCAGTTCTTTGACATAGAGAGGCAGAAAGGGAAAGACCAGGCTAAAACCGGCCCCTGACAAAAACTGGACGACAAAGACCACATATAGATTGCGACGCCAGGCCGGCATAGGTAGGCTCCGGTTGGCGTATCAAAATCCGGTCTTCAAGGCAACCGCAATGTAGCAGTGAGTCACTTGCTGCGGCTCAGATCAGCTTGTTCAACTTTCTGTGCATGGTTCGAATGCCATCGACGGCCGTTTCCCATGCTATCGAATCTGACTCAACATCCCAGCTATAGTTGAGTCTTTGGGTTACCTGCTGTTGTTCGAACTCTGCCAAAGTCATTCCGTATTTTTTTTGCAGTTGCCGATCGGTGAGCCGATAGCGCGCAAGCCGGCGACGATATTCTGCTTTCAAGAGACGAATGAGCTTCGGGTCAACATCGCTTGTGTCGTCCAGTTCCAAATTCGCCAGGTGCTCCGCTGTACTCTTTGAAATTGCTAGATTTACGTTCATGTCACCCCTCCTGCTACAGGCAGAACTCTCTCGTGAGAAATGCCATTGTACCCCGGCTGCGCCAACCGAACAATGCGTAGTGCTGGTAACCTGTCAGCCCACCTGCGCGCACTCGCCGCAGATGCGCGCGGCGCGCCCGCCATCCCCGCTGGGGATCTCGGTATCCAGCGCCCAGGTGACGGGCACAGCCGTGGCGCCGCAGAAGTCGCACTTGCCCAGTTGCTGGCGGGGCTGTGCGGCCAGCCGGTGCAGCGCCCGTTCGCGCTCGGCGCGCGCCGCCAACACGGGTCGCATGATCTGCCCGGCAAACCGGCGCACCTTGGGGTCGCGCTCCCGGTCCAAGATCTGTCCCATCCGGGTCAGGGCCTCCTCGTCGGTGGGCAGGCCGCCATCCTCCCAGGTGTGCCACGCCGCAAAACGGACGCGGCGGTCTACGTCCTCCATCATGCGGAAGACCGCCTCCCACACAGCGGGGAGGCGGGCCTGGATGTGGCAAGGGCAGAGATACTGTGCGGCGACCAGCCGGTCGTCAACCTCCGCGCTGCACGACAGTTCGAGCAGGTCTGCAATCTCCGCCCGGCTGACTTTGCGTTCACCGGGCTTGTGGGCGGCTTTTTGATGCCGGTTCATGCCAAACGTTTTTCGCATGGTCTCCCTCGTTCGGTAACGCCACTGAGAATCATGGAGTGCGACGCACTCTGTTGCCGCCTCTGCACCCGTTTGCGGTGCTACCCCTTCGTTCTCGCGTCCAATATTCCGTGGGCCGGATTGCCTCAGTCGCTTGCAATCTCGCCCAACAGCGCGGCAAGGCGCAGGGTCGGCGCCCAATCACAGTCATGGCCCTCATAGCACCACCACGCTGAGAGCACCGCCTGTGCGATCCCCCAACCCAGGATGCGCTGGCGATCCAGGTCAAGTTCGGCCGCAAACTGGTCGACACGGCGCGCCTGCGCGCGGCGGTCCAGCATGATGGCGTCGGAGGGGTTGCGCAAATAGGCCCCAACCTCGTAGGCCGGTTCCCCCACCACGCCCTTCGGGTCGATGGCCAGCCAGGGCTGTCGCTGGGCGGTCAAGATGTTGAAGTGGTGGAGATCGCCGTGGAGCAACACGGGTTCAGCCGACGACGCCAACAACTCAGTATACAGCCGTTCGGCCTGTTCGACCAAATTGGCGGGGAAAGGCCCTGTGCCGCCATTGAACTCAGCGCGCAGTCGCTCCAGCCCGCGCGCCCATTTGGCTGTGGTGGGGAAGGGGTGCTCCGTCGCCACGGGCCGCCATAGCTGGCGCATGACCTCGACCGCAATGGCGGTTGCCGCCGCATCGTCGGCCAGGGTGGAGAGCATCTCGCCCGGCAGGAGCCGCTCAATCAACAGGACGCCCCGCTCGATGTCGGCTTCGACGAGCCGGCAGATGCCGCGGCCATCATAGAGGCGCAGCGCCTCGATCTCGCTGGTTAACTCGGGATTCGGCACGCCCAATTTGAGCACAATCGGGGCGCCATCACTTTGGGTTGCGGGGGCGACAAAGTTGTAAGACAGACTGGCAAAAGGCGGCTCGACCTGCAATGACCAGCGCTCTGCGCACTCGTCGATCAGCGCCGGCAACTGGCTCAACCAGGCGGCGCCCTCATCGCCGTAGAGGCCTACCTGTGTTTGAACAAAGTGTTCGGGCAAGGAAAGATTGGGCATGGTTTGTCCCTTTATTTTGTATGTGTTAGGCTTATCATTCGGCTCGAATCTCACCGCGACTTCGTATCTATCTGAACAACGGTGCGTCCAACTCCATTCGTGGGTGTGGCTCCAGGGACTCGCAACCGTTATTCGGATTAGCCCTTGGGCGATCGATGCGACTCATCCTGTTTTTTCTTGCATTTGGCGCAGGCCTCTATGGCGTGTTGACCGGCAGTGTACTGGGGCTCGGCCTGGCCGCCCTCTGCACGTTGCTGGCCGTTGGCGCCCGCCTGCCAACCCGGCCGGAAGATGACGCCGACCGCCTGACGCGCCTGGTCACCTCGATCTGGACGCAGCCGTGGGTCTGGGTGCTGGCGCTGGCAATGGTTGGCAGCGGCGTCGCTGGTGTGCTGGCGAAAGCGTATCCCTACGGCGCTGCCAGCGGTGTTGTCTGGTTGGCTTCACTCGGGCTGGTCGGGCTGGCCGCGTGGCTGCACGACCGCGGCGTTCCCCCGCTTTCCACGCTACCTGACACCGCCCCGCCCTGGCTTCGCATGGACTGGGCCCTGGCGCTTGCGCTCTTTGTGGTTGCACTGGCGCTACGTCTGTACCGTCTTAGCGATACCTTACCGGCCATGCACGGCGACGAGGGCGAAATGGGCATGTTGGCGCTGCTTGCGCTACATGGGCCAGCCAGCGGTGTCAGCCCCAACCGTCTGCCCTTCTTCTCAACGGCCTTTCTCGACCATCCAACGCTCTTTCATTATTTCCAGGCCGGCGCGCTTTGGCTCTTTGGCGAGAACCTAAGCGGGCTGCGCACGCTTTCGGCGCTCTTTGGCGCGCTCTGTGCGCCATGGGCCTACGCGCTGGGCCGCCAGGGGTGGGGGCGCGCCGCCGGGGTGGCCGCCGGCTGGCTGATTGCGGTCTCGCATCTGCACATCCACTACAGCCGCATCGCCCTCAACAACATCGAAACCGCATGGCTTGCCATGGTGATGGTTCTGTTCTTTTTTTGCGCCTGGGCCACCACACCGCCGCGCACAGGCAACGGGGCGGACGCCGCCGCAGAGACCGGTGCAACCGCGCCGCTTTGGCCGTATGTGGGCGCCGGGCTGGTGATGGGCCTCAGCCAATACTTCTATTACGGTTCGCGCCTGCTGCCGTTTATTGCGGCGCCGCTGTTGCTCTATCTCTGGCGCGCAGGGCGGATTCGCCTCAAGCACTTTGCATTGTTTGTGCTGGCGACGATGGTGGCGGTCTTTCCACTGGCCCTGTCTTACACGGAGAATCTCCCTTCGCTGATCAACCGCACGCGCGGGGTCAATGTCTTCACGCCGGCTGGGCTTGCGCATGTAGTCGGCCCCGACGCGGTGTGGCCGCGTGACCTCCCCCTGCTAGTGTGGGCGCAGGTCAAGGCGAACCTCGACTTTTTGGCCGGTGAGGGGGATCATTCTTCGTTCTATCTGGCCGACCTGCCGGCGTTTGACGCCATCACCCTTCTCTTGTTTTGGCTGGGCCTGGGGCTGACCGTGGCGCGTGTCCGCCGCTTCCATGAATCTTCGCTGCTGGTTTGGCTGGGGTTGGGTGTGCTGTTGGCCGGCGTGGTGACGGTTGACCCACCCTATGGGCCGCGGCTTTTGGTCATGATCGCCGCGGTCTTTCTCATCGGCGGCGTCACGATTCAGCGCGCGTACGACTTTGTCGCCCGCTATCTACCCCAGCCCTACCGGCGCCGCGTCTGGTTTGCCGCCATTGCATTGGCCGCGGGGACGCTCTATCTCAACAGCCGGACCTACTTTGTCACCTATGCGGGGCAGATGCCCAATCTTGGCCCCATCACCATGGCGCACGAGATGGCCGCGGCCGGCGCAACGCACCGTGTCTACCTTATGGGCGCGCCGCGAATGTACACATCGCTCGGTGTGCTGCGCTTTGTGGCTCGCGACGCCGCGCCGCAAGATCTCTTTCATGTGGATGAACTCGCCCCGCTGAGGCAGGACAACCCCAACGGCCTGGGGCTGCTAGTCGTCGCCATCCCCGAGCGCGCCGCCGAGCTGGCGGTCATCGAGCAGCGCTTCCCCGGTGGGCTGCGCAGCGAGCGATATGACCCGTTGGGCCGGCTGCTCTACGTATCATATCGGGTCGGCCGAGGGGGCAGCGGCGACATCGATTCCGACCACGTAGAGTAGCCGGTTTAGGGCTTTGCAAAAATCCGCTCCCATCGCCGCCGTTTTGTGCAAGCTTGGTGGACGAATCCGTTCAATCCGGTCCTGAAATCCGTTGACAGCGCCGCGGCCTACAACTCGTGCCCGCCCGACACCTTGAGCACGTTCCCCGTCATCCAGCGCGCCTGTTCCGAAGCGAGAAAGACAATCACATCGGCGATATCTTCAGGCTGGCCCAACCGCCCCAGCGGGATGCCGGGCAACTCGCGCGCTTCCACTTCCGGCGCGATGGAGCCGGTCTGCACCGGGCCGGGCGCCACGGTGTTGACCGTGATGCCCAGCAGGCCCACCTCGATGGCAATGCTGCGTGTCAGCGCCTCAACCGTCGCCTTGCTGGCGCCATACGTGATCTGGCCGGCAAAGGTCTGGGCGGCGTCGGTGCTCAGGTTGACGATCCGGCCCCACTGGCCGCCGCGCTGCTGGTAGCGGCGCACAAACTCGGCGATGAGCAGCATCGTCGCGCGCACGTTGACGGCAAAAGTGCGGTCGATGGCGCCCACCGTGGTGGTGAAGATGGTGTCGGGGTCTTCGTAGTGGGAGGCGTTGTTGACCAGCACATCCACCGGGCCAAAGCGCTTCTCGACCTGGTCGAAGAGATGGGGTATGAGGGCCGGGTCGGTCAGGTCGATCTCTAGCGTAGCGGCCCGGCCACCGGCATCCGCGATCTGCTGTGCAACTGCGTCCGCCGTGTGGGTGCGCAGGCCGTGGTAGCGCGGCATACCTGGCGTGGCTGCCTGGGTGGCCTCATCCTGACTGACGCCGTAGGCTTGCGGGTCAAGCCGAAGATAGGTGATAAAGACGCGCGCGCCCTGGCGGGCAAAGGCGCTGGCCGTGGCGGCGCCGATACCCTGGGGATTGTTGGCGCCAGTGATCAGGACGGTCTTTCCCGCCAACCCGGTTTCAATCATGGCGCGCCTCCTACAGGGTATGGATCAGCTCTGCGCTCGACGCGAGCAGAGTAGCGGCGACCTCGTTGGCCGGCAGCGACGAATTGTCAATCGACTGGTCAAAGTCGGTCAGCTCGGTCTGCCACTCATAGAGCAACTGCACTTCAGCGTCGGTGAGGATCTGGCCGCGCGCCTGGTTACGCTGAAGCGCCGTCTCTAACGTGGGCAGGAGCCGCACAATGCGGTGGTCGAGCTGCTCCAGTTGATGGCGGTAGATACGCGCCGTCTCATCGGTCAGCACGTCGAGAATGACAACGTGAAAGAGCGCCCGGTTGAAGTTCTGCGCCAGGATGCACGCATTGGCGGCGCCCAAGCGCAACTGCGCCATTCCCTCATCCCCGCGCCACGGCGGGATGTGAGGATGCGCCACCATGGCGCGGAGTAGGTCCACGTCGATCACGGCGCAGTGATTGATCTTTTTCGCCAAAAGTGAACCGATGGTCGATTTGCCCGCAGCGGGCGGGCCGGTCAGAATCAGAATCATGCTCTATCTTGTCCGCGCCCGCGCAGGGCCTCTATGCTCAACTGTACGACTTCTTGTTCGCCGGTAAATGTGAGGATCGCCAACGCCATCTCCGGCGTGAACCAGCCCACACCATCTACCTCGATGCTGCTGTCTGTCAATTCGCCGCCCACGGTGCGCAACAGATAGAAGACCACCTGTTTGTGGACAAGCGCTGGCGGGTCCTTGCGATAGGTGTCCCAATACCAATAGTCGATGGTTTTGAGAAATTGCTCTACCTCCGTTTGCAGCCCTGCTTCTTCTTGCACCTCGCGCACAGCCGTCTGCTCGGGCCGCTCGCCTGCTTCCACCGACCCTTTGGGCAGTTGCCAACGGAGGCCACCCTGGGTGGCAATCAGCGCAAACTCAAACTCGCCATCGTCGCGCATACGATAGGCGACGCCTCCAGCCGAAAAATCCTTGCGGACGTTGCGCCAGGTTCGCTTGATATGGGTGGAGATTTCGGGGCGCAGTTGCGATTTGGGTTGCACGGCGCTCTACGCTGTGGTTATCTTGAACAGATAGACAGGCTCATCTATGCAAAGTGTGAGTGGCCGTCAGTTTACCTCAAGTTGAAAGCTGTCAACTCACACGTTCGGCTGATGAGCCAATAGACAATGGTCTGTTGGAAAACGCGGTCTTTGCACTTCGTGATTTGCCCAGGGCTTGCCGCCATCATGCCGCGCGCCAGTGGCGCTCTTGAGACGCGCCGACAAGCGGGCCATCGGCCACGGCTTCGGCGAGCGCCTGCGCGACGCGCGCCCAGTTGTCGGGTGGCTGTTGCACCAGCGCTGGCGGCAAGAAGGCCGGGCTGAGGAAGGTCAACGCGCCGGCCAGCTCACCAACGCTCCACACTGCGCGGGCGCGGGCGATGACCACAAACGTCTCCATCCACTTGTCGAGCAAGACGAACCATGCCGCCAGATCAGGGGCAGTCCCCACCTGCAACAGCGGCCTGGGCGCGCGCCCCGCCGAGAAGGCAAAGAGCAACCCACCCTCCGTATCAAACCAGGTGTGGTCGGCGCGCAATGGTCCCGGCGAGAAGCCAAGTTCACCCCACTCGCGAAAGCGCGCATGCAGCGCGCTGATCGTGGGGGGCAACAGGGATTGCCCGTTGCTTGCCAGCGGGCGCATCGCGATGGGGGGCTGCGCCAGCCTCCGCATCAGGCCCTGTTCAACCGTGTAATAGGTCATCATCAGTCAAAACCACCCAAGCCGGCGAAACATGCGCACCATCACAAAAACAATCATAACAAAGATCAGCCAGACCAGCGCGTAGCCAAACCGCCAGTCTAGCTCGGGCATATGCACAAAGTTCATGCCATAGACGCCCGCCACAAAACTCAACGGCATAAAGATGGTCGAGATGACGGTCAGCACCTTCATGACTTCGTTCATCCGGTTGCCGGCCATGGCCAGATGAATTTCAATGGTGCTACCGGCCAGTTCGCGCATGCTCTCGGCCAGGTCGGTGAAACGCACGAGATGGTCATAGACATCACGAAAGTAGATGCGCGTCTCGGCGGGGATTACGGCGAAATCGTTCCGGCTCAGCCGATAGAGCAACTCCCGCTGCGGAACCAAGATGCGATGCAGGCGCAACGCGCTGCTCTTGGCGGTCAGAATGTCATTGAGCACCACGCTGCCCGGTGGTTGCTCTCTCCGCACAACAATGTCGCCAAGCGCTTCCATCTGCTCTTCGAAGCGATCCAGCAGGGGGATGTAGCCGTCAATCTGCCGGTCGAGCAACTCGTAGAGCAGATGGGCCGGCCCCCGCGATAGGCCGTTGCGCTGATGATAGTCGGCCTGCCACATCTTGTCAATGCTGGTGTGCTCCGCAGTGTGCATGGTGACCAGATAGTTGGCGCCCAGGAACATGTCCATCTCATAGGTGTGCAGGTCCATGCGCTCATCGCCCATGCCCACGGTGTGAAAGACCAGGTAGAGGTAGCTGCTGTAGTCATCTACCTTGGGCACATGCGAGTCGCGGATGGCGTCTTCGACCGCCAGGGGGTGAAACTGGAAGAGTTCATTGAGCACCCAGTTGCTCTCTTCGTCGGTTGGCTCAACCAGGTCAACCCACAGCCGGCCCCGTACATCGCGCAACGCTGCGGCAAGCTGTGCGCGGGGCAGATCGGCAATGATGGTCCCACTGGGGTGGCGATAGAGGGTGCGTATCATGGGTTCAAACGCCTATTTTCGCTGCATGGCAAGGTCGAGCACAAATGGATCAGCCGCATCAACCGGGATCACCACTGTGTCCTCGCTAAGCGGCAGATAGCGGTCCTGCACCACCACCACGCTGTAGCGATCACCCGGCGTTACACGGGCGCTCAGCCGGTAGGCCCCTCCCCGGTCGGAGACTGCGCTGCCATGCACCAAGGCGTCGCTGTAGTCAGCGTTGACCCACTGACGGACAGTGACGCCGGGCTGCAAAAAGACGACGGTGGCGCCATCCACCCGGCGGCGCTTGTTGTCGCGGTCGGTGATCACGCCCACCACCTCGACGCTTGGCGCGCGCACCGTTTCGCGTTGGGTGATCTCAAACGCCGCCTGCTGTTGCAGTTCACCTGCACAATAAAGCTCCAGTTGAAACTCGCCAATCGGCAGGCCGTCGGCGTGGCTCAGGCTCACCCACTGCGTATCGATCTCCCCCAGGTCCCAGATGCTCTCACGCTCCAACACGCTGATGCCCTGATAGCTCCAGACCGTTTTCCACGGCGCGCCATTGGTCATGCCAGAAACGGGAAAGACGGCGTAGACGGTTTGCACATTGCTAAAACGGACGCCAGCAGCGACCGGTTTGCCGTCGTCGTCGATGGTGGTGGCAAAGGTGACTACGCCAAAGCGACAGCTTCTGTTTGGCTCGGCCACTCCTCCCACGGCCACACCGCTGCGGTGCAAGCTCCGGCCATCGAGGAGCAGTTCCAGCTCATAAAACCCGTCGCGCAGACCGTTTTCGTTGTAGATGCTGACCCAACTGCGTCCGCTCTCGCCCTCCGCCCAGATATATCGCTCGCCCACATCTTGCCGGCCATCAATGTACCACTGTGCGCCAAAGGTTTGCCCATTGCGAAAGCCGGCATAAGCGAATGCGGCGTAGATGTCGGTGGCCCCCGAGTCAAACCGGGAGCGGCCCCGCGCCACTTGATTCTCACGATTGATCGCATTGCCAAA
The DNA here is from genome assembly GCA_023384495.1 of Caldilineaceae bacterium. Classification (GTDB taxonomy): domain Bacteria; phylum Chloroflexota; class Anaerolineae; order Caldilineales; family Caldilineaceae; genus CFX5. The sequence continues at coordinate 5,828 of JAHDWG010000009.1, read as the reverse complement.
ATTCACGGCATCGATGCGCGGGCCGCTGCTGGCGTTGCGGCCCACCGCGCCCATCAGCGCCGCCTCGAAGAAATGCAGCGCAAGATTGCCCGTGCGGATCAGGCTGATCTTGCCGACCGTCTCCACCTCCGAGACGCCGGCAGTGGGCACGCCGATAAAACGCCACTGCTCATCCACGGCCAACCCGCCTGAGTTGCCACGGTTGACCTCGGCGTCGGTCTTGATCCATTCAAAGACGCCGTCGTTGTCCTCGTCGAGGAAACCGGAGACAAGTCCTGCGCTCATGGTGACCGTGTTGCCGCCTAGCCCTGGGTAGCCAAGCACATAGAGCGTGTCGCCGATCATCAATTCATCGGTGTCGGCCCGTTCGATAGCGGTCAATCCCAAGTTGGTCGGCAACTCGGCGCGTGGGTCGTCAAGCAGGCCATCAATCTGCAAGAGCGCCAGGTCGAGCCGGGGATCGCCCGCCACGAGCTTCGCCCGATACTTGAGGATGGGCGCGCCCTTTAGGTTGGACGGCATCACCCCGATGATGGCAACGCCCTCATCATTGTAGAGCACGCCACCCTGGCGCTCACCCAAAACATGATAATTGGTGAGAACATAGCCCTGTTCGGCATCGAGAATTGCGCCGCTGCCATTGCCAAAGAAGGCGCCGGTGTTGTCCGTCACCAGCACGAGCACCGTGGCCTGGAGCGCGCGCGCCAACCCGGCGCGGCGGTCTGGCGCCGACGTGCTCTGGGCCAGTGCGGGTGGCGCGGGCGCGCGGTCGCCCATCACCAGCAGCACGGCCACGCAGGCAATGAGCAGGCGCAAGAACCGGCTGGTCATTCGGTCGTCTCCTGCGTGGGCAGCACTCCCGGCGCCAGCGATGGGACTACCAGCAGCGGGTCAGCAGCTTGCGCCTGCACATTGAGGCTGCGCCAGACGACCGCAAAGTGGCGGCCAGCGGCCTCCCAGGCGCTTGCGTCGGCGGCGACGGTGACGGCCACGAACCGACCCTCGGCAAAGAAGAGGAGGTCTTCACCCTCGACCACCACGGGCAAGCCGGTCGCGCCATATTCACGCGTCGGGTCGGCCACATAGGCATAGCGGGTGCGGATGGCCGGCTCACCGTCGAGCACGGTAAGCGGCTCGGCTATGCGCTCGCGATAGAGGAGCAACTGCTGGCTGCGCTGCAACCCCCACGTGGCGCGCGCCTGATCCAGCGTCTCGCCTGGCATGGATTCGCGCACTGCAACTATGATCTGCGTGCTGAACGGGCTGGGGCTGGCCGGGTCCATCGCCCGAAACACGCCAAGCTCTGGTTGGGCGGTACGCCAGCCGGCCGAGTAGTCAATCGTGGGCAACCCATCGCCCAAGGCAAAGGTTCGATGGGCATGAAGACTCTGTTGGCGGATCCCCAGGCCAAGAAACAAGGCAAATGCGACGACCGCGGCCACCGCCCAATCGTTTCGGCGCAACTCGCCGGGCGCGGGCGGCTCGTTGGTGACGCTCGGGCTGCGCAGCCGCGCCGTCAGTCCGGTGAGCAAGCTGACGATGACCATTAGTCGACGCCCCCAGTCGCGTCTGTGCGGTCTGGCGCCTGGCTGCCCTGCCCGCGCTGCCGGAGCAACCGCAGCGTTTCCTCATTGGCGCGGGCCACAAGCCAAAAGACGACGCTCAGGGCAGCCACGGCCACTACCGTCGTCAGGATCAGGTCGCGCCAGGGCCAGTAGCTTAAAGCCCCGCTGCCAGATTGGGCCAATACGAAAAAAAAGAGGCCATTGGCCACCGCAGCCAGGCTCAGGCCGGCGGGCAGGTAGTGAACGGGTGTCGTCTCGAAGCGCGCTTGGCCCATGAAATAGCCCTGGATGCCGGCAAAACTGGCATAGGCCAGCGCATTAACGACAATCCGGATCGAGCCAATGTCCAGGTCCACACCGCCCCGTTCCACCACGTACACGATGTTGAGGACGGTGGCCATCCCCAACCCTGCCGCTGTGGCGTAGATGACGCCATCCACCCGCTCATCAAATTCGCGATGCGTATAGACACTGTAGCGGACCGTGAGGAAGATCAACCATTGTTCGAAGAAGCCGACTACGAGGATGCCGCCCAGCAGTTGGGCCCACCAGTGGTCAAAAAGCCACTGATCCACGTCAAAGAGGCCCTGCAATACGGGCTGGTGCAGCGCTGCCGTGGCCAGCGCGCCCAGCACGAAGACGCCGGCGACCAACTGTTTCGGCTCCGGTTCCAGCCGGTCGAGCCGGTAGAAGACGCCAAGCCACAGCCCCGCCGGCGCCAGGCTGATCAGCACCCCCAACAGCATCAGCGTGGCGCGGCTGGTCTCTTCGCCCACGTCTGGCAGCAGGTTGAAAAGGATGACAAATGCGGTAAGCCCAATCAGCGCCATGACAAGCGCAACCCACAGGCTCAGCCGGTTATGCGCCACGCGATCCAGGCGTCGCAGTTCGTCAGCGGTCATGGTGATTTACGCTGTGCAGTGGTAGAGGATATAATCGTTGCAGTACAATCGATGGATGGGCAGCCCATTCCGGTCACCCCTCTATCGTCCATCGTCCATCATCCATCGTCCATCGTCCCAGGACTATCGTCTCTTCTGCGCCAATGCAACGCAATCATACCCCTGACCAGGGGAAAAACGAAAATCCCACGCTTGTCTACAACCGCAACACCTTCTTGCAGATGATGACGCATCTCAAGCGTCAGTCGTTGCTAGCGGTGGATACGGAAAGTGATAGCCTCTATCGCTATTACCCGCGCGTCTGTCTGATTCAGATCACCACGTGTGAGAACCCCAGTGATACGGGGAATGGCGCCACTCGCGCCGGCGCGCCCGTGATCGACTACCTGGTCGATCCGCTGCGCCACGATGACTTGGCCGGGCTTGGGCTTGTGCTGGCCGACCCCACGGTTGAAAAGGTGATGCACGCCGCCGAAAATGACATGCTGATGTTGCAGCGCGGGTTTGGCTTTACAGTGCGCAACGTCTTTGACACGCAACTGGCGGCTCGCATCCTCGGATGGAAGCGCCTGGGGCTGGCGGCCATCTTGGAGGAGCAGTTCGGCGTAGTCAGCGACAAGCGTATGCAGCGCACCGACTGGGGCAAACGCCCGCTAACGGCGCAGCAGATCGCCTATGCGCAGATGGATACCCACTACTTGCTCAGCCTGCGCCAGCGCCTGGCCGATGAGCTAAAGGCGCGCAGTCGATGGGAAGAGGCCCAAGAGGCGTTTGCCCAGTTAAGTGCGATCCGCTTTGACGAACGAGAGGAAAACGAGCGGACCTTTTGGCAGATGAGGGCGGCCCGCGACTTGCCGGCAGATGATCTCGGTGTACTTGCATCCCTGTGGGCGTGGCGCGAACAGGAGGCGCAGCGACGCAACCGCCCCCCATTCAAAATCCTCAATGACGATGTGCTGGTGACCCTGACAAAGAATCGGCCTGGCGATCTCCAGACGTTGCGCACCGTGCGTGGCCTCAGCGCCCAACAGGCGAACAGTTATGGCTCGGCGCTGTTGCAGGCGATCACCGAGGGCGCGAGCAAGCCGTCCCCGACCCCACCGCAGCCCGTTTCTCGCCCCGAACAACGGCTCGACCCAGCCGGCGTCCGTCGCTATGACAGATTGCGCACCTGGCGCACCAACGTAGCGGCGGAGCGGGGCGTCAACACCGACGTGATCCTCACCAACGAAACGCTGGTCGAGATCGCCCGTCGTGAACCAAAGACCGAGGCTGCGCTGCTGACAATCCCAGCCATCGGCCCGTGGAAGGCGCGCACATATGGGCCGGCGATCCTTGAGGCTATCCGCAAGGTAAAAGAAACCGGGGCCGATGAACGCAGCAACGACGCGGAGCGCTGATTTGACTATTGCTCCCCAAACGCCTTGCGGATCCGCTCCAGTCCTTCTTCCAACAGCAGACGCGGGCAGCCAAAGTTGAGCCGCACAAATCCCTCACCGCCTGGGCCAAAGGCGGCGCCATCGCTCAGCCCCACCTTGGCGCGCTCCAGACAGAAGACCTGGGGTGTGGTCGGCAGGTTGAGGTCGCGGCAGCTCAGCCAGGCCAGATAGGTGGCCTCCGGTGCGGTCGTGGCCATGTGGGGCAGGTGTGCCTGCACATACGAGACCACAAAGTCACGGTTCTGCGTCAAATAGTCACGCAATGCAGCCAGCCAACCATCTGCTTCGGTGTAGGCAGCCAGCGCGGCCACATAGCCCAAGACGTTGACATGCGGCACAATGCCGGCGCTGGCGGTCGCCATCTGTTGGCGCAGTTGGGGATTCTGAATGATCGCCATGCTACAGCCCAGGCCTGGGATGTTGAAGGTCTTGCTGGGCGCAAGCAAGGTGATACACTGGCTGGCAATCTCCGGGTCGAGGCTGGCAATGGGGATGTGTTGCGTATCACCCAGCAGCAGGTCGCTATGGATCTCATCCGCGCAGATCACCAGATCGTGGCGAAGACAGAGATCGGCCATGCGCAACAGCTCATTGCGCGTGTAGGCGCGGCCAACCGGGTTGTGTGGGTTGCAGAGCAGAAAGAGCCGAGTGTTGGGTTGGATGGCGTCGGCAAAGGCGTCGTAGTCGACCGTGTAACGGAGCAACTTCCCGTTCTGCTCCACCGCCAGCAATGCGCTGTGCAACTGGCGCCCCTGATTGGTGGGGGCCGTCAGAAAGGGCGGATAGACCGGGGTCGTTACCAGCACCCCGTCGCCCGGCTGCCCAATCGCCCGGCAGACGATGTTCAACCCCGAGACGAGGCCAGGGAGAAAGACAACGTCATCCGGCTCGATCTGCCACGTATAGAGCCGCGCCATGCGCTGGCAGATCGCCTCGCGCAGCGCTTGCGGGTTGTGCCCATACCCAAAGACGCCATGGTCGATTCGTTCGTGCAGCGCCCGCATGATCGCGTCCGGCGAGCGGAAATCCATATCGGCCACCCACATGGGCAAGACATCGTCACCAAAATAATGCCACTTGCCGCTGTCCGTCCCGCGGCGTTCCACCACTTTATCAAATTCATCCAAGAGATGCTGCATTGCTGCTCACCCTATGCTTGCGTTCGATTGTACGCTGTCTGAAAACAGCGAGTCCATTGCTGAAATCCTGGTGCAGAAGCATACACCACCAACGGGGAAACAACAACCTTGGAGATCGATTCTTTGCCGCTGGCGTTACCCTATCGCAGGTCTCGGCCAAAGGGCAAAAGCGCCAACGGAACCAGCTTGATATGCTGTTTGGCAAAGGGAATGCCAATGATCGTGACGGCCAAAATCAGGGCAAAAACCAGATGGGCAACGACAATCTCCCAGCCAAACAGCACGATCCAGATCACATTGAAGACCAGCCGCAGCGGGCTGTTGGCATTCTCCCGCTCGACCACCTCTTTGCCAAAGGGCGCAAAGCTGGCAAAGCCCAGCTTGATCGATTGTAGGCCAAACGGAATGCCAATGATGGTCAGGCACATAAGCAGCCCACCAATGATATAAACCAGGCCAGCGATCAGGCCTCCAAAAATCAACCAGATAATATTGCCAAGCAGACTCATCATTTCACCTCATATTGCAAATTCGTCCATGTCGGGCGGATCACCCCAGGCGCGCCTGGATGCCCAAACCCATTTTTTGTCGAATGTGGCTGCGCCTTTCGCAATTGCGCCATTACGCCAGTATAATGCCATAGAGTGTCATCAGGTCACGATGTGAGCTTGTCTATAAACAAGCCGCATCTGGATACGTATCTTGATGTCTATTACGGTTTTCCTCACACTCTAGTTTCCGGTAAAAGGAAGCGGACAGTGACAAAAAGATGACAAACGGCGG
>JAHDWG010000552.1 GCA_023384495.1 Caldilineaceae bacterium | reverse complement strand
TGGTTTTATCTTCACACCCGGCAGCGACCTGGTAGAGCCGTTCAACCAGGCCATCGGCGCCATGCAGCGCGATGGTTTCCTCGATTATCTTAACACGCGCTGGTTCTTCCTCACCGACCCCAATACCACCGACATCTACGACCAACTGCCCGATCTGGGGGGGCGCAGCGTGGTGGCGGTGACGGCCAATGATTACCTGCCGCTTAACTTTATCGACCCCAGCAGTGGGGCCGCTGTGGGGTGGGAATACGACGCGGTCAATGAGATCTGTGCGCGCCTCAACTGCGTGGTGGATTGGCAGATCACCTCGTGGGACGCCATGATCGCGGCGGTCAACGCCGGCCAGTTTGATGTGGGGATGGACGGCATCACCATCACCGAAGAGCGGGCCACGCAGGTTGATTTCTCCATCCCCTATATGACCAGCCAGCAGTTTATGTTGGTGCGCGCCGATGAAGATCGCTTTTCCACGCCCGCAGAATTTGCCGCCGACGAAGAATTGCTGATTGGTTCGCAGGCAGGGACGACCAGCTTCTACACGGCGGTCTACGAAGTGTTGGACGGCAACGAGCAGAACCCGCGCATTCGCCTCTTTGAAACTTTTGGCGCATCGGTGCAAGCGTTGATTACCGGCGATGTCGATATGGTGCTGGTGGATGCCGCATCGGGCCGCGGCTATATCGGCGCCAATCCCGAAGCGCTCAAGATTGTTGGTGACGCCCTGGCCACCGAAGACTTTGGTTTTATCTTTACACCTGGCAGCGACCTAGTTGAGCCGTTCAACGCCGCAATTGCGACGTTGACTGAAGATGGCTACTTAGACCATCTCAACCTCAAGTGGTTCTTTTTGTACGACCCGGCCAGGTAGACCACAGCCCTCACTGTCTCCATGATGGCGCCGGCATCTTGCCCATGCCGGCGTTTTCTTTGGCAGATGCGATTCCCAGGCGGGCGCCTGGCGTTCGTAAGGCCGGCATCGGCGTGATGCCGGCTTTTTTGTGGAAATGGGAGTTCCTTATGGCTGTTCGTTCGATGGAAGGCTTGCCGATGCCTGGGCGCGCCCATTGGCTGGCGCGCATCCCCTATTGGCTCGTGGCCGCCTTTGCGCTCGGTCTCTACTTCCTTTGGCATGTTTTCAACGACGCCAACTATACGCTCATCTTTAACGCGGTGGTTGCCGGCATCGGCAACACCCTCTGGGTGACTTTGGTGGCCTTTGGCGGCGCGCTCGTTGTCGGGTTGATCATTGGGTTGATCCGCACCACGCGCAACCGCATCCTATTGGAGATCACTTCGTTCTATGTGGAGATCGTGCGTGGGGTTCCCATGTTGGTGCTGCTCTATTATATCGCCTTCGTAGGGGCGCCAGGGCTGGTGCATCTCATCAACTGGGTTGGGGAAGGGTTCAACCAGGTTGGGCTGACCGCGCTGGGCGCACCGCTGGCCGAGTTTAGCGTACGCCGGTTGGATTTTGCCGCCCGCGCCGTATTGGCGCTGGTGATCGGCTACAGCGCATTTGTAAGCGAGATCTTTCGCGCCGGCATTGAGAGCATCGAGAAAGGGCAGACCGAGGCGGCGCTGAGCCTGGGCATGTCGCGCTGGCAGACCTTGCGTTTTATTGTGCTGCCGCAGGCCGTGCGCCGGGTTCTGCCGCCGCTGGGCAATGACTTCATCGCCATGCTCAAGGATTCGGCGCTCGTTTCGGCGCTGGGTGTACAAGACATCACCCGCCTGGGCAACAGCTACGCCGCCAGCACCTTTCGGTATTTTGAAACCTATAACGTGGTTGCGTTTCTTTATTTGGTGATGACCGTGGCGCTGGCCCTGTTTGTGCGTTATCTGGAGCAGCGCATCCCCAATCGATAAGGCGTCAGCTCGTGCAGCCGCCTTTCGATTGGGGATGCGCCAGCGACAACAACAGTAAGCAACTATACAATTTGCACAGTATTTATTCGGGAATTGATAGGTGAAGCCGCCAGTATCTCTCTGGCGTTGGCGTCAGGGAGCAACAGCCGAAAAGAGATTGACCCGTCGTCATTGTGCCGGATGACGACGGGTCGAGGATGGAGGAAAGGGAGGAACCAAAGGAGAAAATCATGTAGAGGAAGTACGCAAAGTTTGCTCCCCAGTAAACTTTGCAGTGATGTGGCGCCCGCTTTTTGGCCGTTTGCCGTATCACTAGCCTCAGTATACCGTGGGCAGGGCGGCGCTACAATCGACAATCTGCACAAGGATCGATGAGAATACCTCGCGCAAAATGACGATTTCTGGCTATGGTGGCCAGGATGATTGTACATCATGGTTCACTCGGCGTCGCTTCTGGTTTTGCCGCTTTTTACGCGCGCGCCAACCGCCCGTACGCCCGTAACGCCAGCAGCCTTTGGACGATGCCCACCCCTTTCCAATCCTGTTCGGCCTGCGCCCATGCTTGCCCGTCCACAAAGGCCCAATTCCACGGGATCGGCCAAGAACCATCCGGCAACTGCTGGTCGATGACAAAGTCGAGATTGGCCTCGACCAACGACGGCGCGATGACATCGGCCAAAAATGAGTCGGGTGTGGACGCAACGTCGAGTGGCTGAAGACCATAGCTCGTCCATTGCCGGGGGTTCTGCTCAATTGTTGCCGGCGCCGCGTGGCGGAGCTTTGCCTGCGCCTGCGACCGTAGCTCGCCAGGCAAACCGGTCGCCTCGGCAAACGCAATCCAACATTGGAGGTCATGCATCTCCATCTTGTCGGGCGCAGCTGCCAGACGGGCCATGAGGGCGCTTGTCAAGGAAGATAAAAGATCAGCAGGGGAAAGCGTCGGGTAATCGTAAAGATAACCGGTAATGCTCGCGGTGGGGTTGATCAATGAGCTGCCAAAATTCTGCTCGCTCTCTGCATGCGTCCACCAAGGCGCGTGCGGGGCCTCTTCCACGGCGGGCGGCACGATGGGCCAGCGCTGCCGTTCAGCATCGTAAGTGACAATGAGATAGTTGATCGCGCGCTGCACAATCGGTTCCGCTGGCGGTGCAGCGACGGCGCGGAGGATCGCCAGACCTGTAGCGGTAGCAATCGCCGACGAGGCTGCCGTTCGCAAATCCGGCTCCAGCGCGTGGCCAAAGCCGCCATCGGGGTTTTGGAACTCTTCTAGCTCTGCTATCACCTCGGAACGATTCCCGTCTTCGAAATAGAAGCGGAAACGAGTCTGGTCAAGTGGACGGCCATGCCGAAACAGGTACGCACGGGCCGACTGGAAGGCGTGGGTAGGGAGGGTTTTCATAGCAGGCTCCTTTTGGTTGTGGTTCTTACTGCTTCACAAGGATAGACGCTGCCGCCAGGTGGATTTCTCAAGCAAGGATAAAGATAGAACAAATGTACGGGGATGTCAACCTTCTATTTGCCTGCCAGCGCCGTAAAGAGTACAATAGTAGCTCGCACCGCGACAGTGTTGATAAGGCTATCGCAATGAACTACCTGACCCTTGCCAGGCAGCTAACACAGAACGCTGAAACGATCCGCTCGCTTGTGACCGGCCTGAGCACCGAGCAGATGCGCTGGAAACCCACCGCCAAAGAATGGTCGATCCTGGAGGTGATCAACCATCTCTACGATGAAGAGCGCGAGGACTTCCGCCAGCGGGTTGACTATGTGTTGCACCGGCCCGGAGAAGAGCCGCCCGGTATCGACCCGGAAGGGTGGGTGACCGCGCGAGGATACAACCTGCGCGACCCGGACGAATCGGTACAGAATTTTCTCCACGAGCGGCGGCAGTCGGTCGGCTGGCTCGAAGGGTTGGAGGCTCCCCGGTGGGACAGTGCCTACATCCATCCGGCAGGTTTCACGCTGTGCGCGGGGGACCTGCTCTCGTCCTGGCTGGCGCACGATTTTCTCCATTTACGCCAACTGGTCGAGCTACACTATGCGTGGGTCCGGCGGCAGAGTGCGCCCTACACGGTCGATTATGCCGGAGATTGGTGAGCGCTACACCGGGGGATTGGAAAAAAGTAGCGGCGGGGAACGGCGCTGGTGCTCTGTGTTGCTTGGCTACG
>JAHDWG010000551.1:1108-4036 GCA_023384495.1 Caldilineaceae bacterium | reverse complement strand
CGCATGGGCGAGGTGCAGGCCTTTAGCAACCTGGGCGTCAATGCCTGGCAGCGGGGCGAGCGGGCGACGGCGCGAGACTACTACGAAGAGGCGTTGCGCATCGCCCGCCAGGCCAACTTTGTGCGCGGGGTCGGCATCCTGCTCAACAACCTGGGCAACCTGGCCAGCGACGAGGAGGAATATGCCCGCGCCGAGGCGCTCTATCGCGAAGCGCTGGAGGTGGCCCACAAGAGTGAAGACCGCTACTATGTCGCGGCCCGGCTGCACAACCTGGGCAACATGCGCCGATTTCAGGGGGATTACGTGGGCGCGCTGCTCCACTACAGCGAAGCGGCGGAGACCGCGGCCGTCATCGACTATGCCTGGATAGAGGGCAGCGCCCGGGCGGACTTGGGGTTGGTCTACCGCTTTCTGGGGGATTGGCCCCGCGCTGGCCAGGAATTGCACCGCGCCCGGCTGCTGGCGCAGTCGGCGGATGATCTCTGGTGCGAATGCAAGGTGGAGGCGGCGCTGGCCTACTTTGCCCTGCTCGATGAACAAGATCCGTGCGCGCTGGCGCGCATGGCCCAGGCCGCAGACCGGGCCGCGGCCGCGGGCGAGCGCGGCGCTGCGGCTTACGCCCACACGCTGCGTGGATTGGCGCTGCTCCACCTGCAACGGTGGGGGGAGGCCGAGCCGGCGCTGGCGGCGGGAATGGCGATCCGCAGGCAGGAGCCGAACCGCCTGTTGTTGCTCTCGTCGCTGGCGGGGTTGGGCGAGCTCCATCGCCGGCGCAATGACCTGGGGCAGGCGCGTGAGTGTGTCGAGGAGATGCTCTTTGTGCTGCGAGACGGCAGCGCCGGCGGCATGGACGACCCCCTCTTTGTCTACGGCGCTGCGGTGGCGATCCTGGCCGCGCTGGATGACCCGCGCCGCCCACACCTGGCCGATCAGGCTTGGGCGCACATGAACGAGCTGTGCGCCGGGCTGGCGGACCCTGCGCTTCGCGCCCACCTGAGCGGGCGCGCCGGGCGTTACCTGGCGAGCCCGGCGCCGGGGCCGGTAGTCTGGCTGGGGTGAGGGGTGGGTTGGCCACGGTGGGCAAGCAAGCGAGGAGGGGGAGGAGATGGATCAACGTATCGAGATCATCCAGGGCGATATTACAACCGTGGCGGTTGACGCCATTGTCAACGCCGCCAACAGTTCGCTCTTGGGCGGGGGCGGCGTGGACGGCGCCATCCATCGCGCGGCGGGGCCCCAGTTGCTGGCCGAATGCCGTACACTGGGGGGCTGCGCCACCGGCGAGGCCAAGATCACCGGCGGCTACAACCTGCCGGCCAGGCATGTCATCCACACAGTGGGGCCGGTCTGGCGCGGCGGCCAACAGAACGAGGACGAACTGCTGGCCCGCTGCTATCGCAATTCGCTGGCGTTGGCCGTGCGGCATGGGGTGAAGCGCATCGCGTTTCCCGCCATCAGCACGGGGGCGTACGGCTTTCCCATCCAGCGCGCGAGTCGTATCGCCCTGCGCGCCATCGGCGAATTCCTGGCCCAGGACGGCGGATTGGAGCGGGTCCTCATCGTCTGCTTCTCGCGGGGGGACTACGCCGAATACCAGGCCGCTGCGCGAGAGAACGTGGGGTAAGACAGCGATGGAGCAGGCCAGGTGTATGCGCATTCCGGGAATGGGTCACGAAACCTGACCCATTCCCGGAATGCGGATTGGCCGCCGCGATCAGGCCAGGTCGAAGCGGTCGAGGTTCATGACCTTGTCCCACGCATTCACGAAGTCATGCACGAACGCCTGCTGCGAGTCGTCACACGCGTAGACTTCGGCAAGGGCGCGCAGCTGGGAGTTTGAACCGAAGATGAGGTCGACACGCGTGCCGGTCCACTTGAGCTCGCCCGTTGCGTGATCGCGCCCCTGGAACAGATCGCCGGCTTCCGAAGTCGGCTGCCACTCCGTGCCCATGTCGAGCAGGTTGACGAAGAAGTCATTGGTTAGCGTCCCCGGCCGCTTGGTGAAGACGCCGTGTTGGGACTGTCCAGCGTTGGCGTCCAAGACGCGCAGGCCGCCGACGAGAACCGTCATCTCCGGTGCGGTCAACGTCAGCAATTGTGCTCGATCGACCAGCAACTCCTCTGCCGACAGGCCGCGGTTGGCTTTGAGGTAGTTGCGGAACCCATCTGCGGTCGGCTCAAGCGGGGCAAAGGAGGCCACATCGGTCTGCTCCTGTGACGCGTCCGTGCGCCCTGGCGTAAAGGGCACGGTCACCTCGTGGCCGGCGTTCCTGGCAGCTTGTTCGACGGCTGCGCAGCCGCCGAGGACGATCACGTCAGCGAGTGAAACTCTCTTCCCGCCAGACTGCGCGTTGTTGAACTCCTGTTGGATCCCCTCAAGGGTTGCGAGCACAGTCGCCAGTTGGGCAGGCTGGTTGACTTCCCAATCCTTTTGCGGCGCGAGACGGATGCGCGCGCCGTTGGCCCCACCACGCTTGTCCGAGCCACGGAAGGTTGCCGCCGAAGCCCAAGCCGTCGACACCAGTTGGGAGATGGAGAGTCCCGAGGCGAGAATCGTGCGCTTGAGGGCGGCAATGTCCTGCGGGTCAATCAATTCGTGGTTGACGGCGGGGACGGGGTCTTGCCAGATGAGTTCCTCCGCAGGGACCAACGGGCCGAGATAGCGCGCGCGCGGCCCCATGTCGCGGTGCGTCAGCTTGAACCACGCCCGGGCGAACGCGTCAGCGAACTGTTCCGGGTTCTCGTGGAAGCGCTTTGAAATCGGCGCATAAATGGGGTCCATCCGCAGGGCAAGATCGGTCGTCAACATCACGGGCGCGTGCCGTTTCGACGGGTCGTGCGCATCGGGCACGGCGTTCGCTGCGGCGGGATCGGTGGGGACCCACTGCCAGGCGCCGGCGGGGCTTTTCACCAGATCCCACTCATAGT
>JAHDWG010000551.1:0-1098 GCA_023384495.1 Caldilineaceae bacterium | reverse complement strand
AAAGCTGTTCTTCCAGCCGAGACCCTGCTCCTCGATGCTGGCGCCCTCCGGCTCAGGGCCCACATTTGTCGCAGGGCCAGCGCCATGGGTTTTGCCGAAGGAGTGCCCACCGGCGATGAGCGCGACGGTTTCCTCGTCGTTCATCGCCATGCGCGCAAAGGTCTCGCGAATGTCTCGGCCTGCGGCGATGGCGCTCGGTGTGCCGTTTGGCCCTTCCGGATTCACATAGATCAGACCCATCTGCACGGCGGCGAGCGGATTCTCAAGGTCACGGTCGCCGCTGTAGCGCTCGTCCGCCAGCCACTCGCCTTCGGGACCCCAGTAAATGTCTTCTTCGGGTTCCCAGACATCTTCGCGCCCGCCGGCGAAGCCGAATGTCTTGAAGCCCATCGACTCCAGGGCGCAGTTCCCAGCAAGGATCATCAGATCGGCCCAGGAGATTTTGCGGCCATACTTCTGCTTGATCGGCCAGAGCAAGCGGCGCGCCTTGTCCAGATTGGCATTGTCGGGCCAACTGTTGAGGGGCGCAAAGCGTTGGGTGCCAGAGCCTGCGCCGCCGCGGCCGTCGCCGATGCGATAGGTGCCGGCGCTGTGCCACGCCATGCGAATGAACAGCGGCCCATAGTGACCGTAGTCCGCCGGCCACCACTCCTGCGAATCGGTCATCAACCTATAGAGGTCGTTGCGCACAGCATCCAGGTCGAGGCTTTTGAACTCCTCGGCGTAGTTGAACGCCTTCCCCATCGGATTGGACAGGGAAGAGTGCTGGTGGAGAACCTTCAGATTCAATTGATTCGGCCACCACTCTCGGTTTGACATCTTCAAAACGACCGCTTTTTTGTCACGTTCGCCCGTCACGGGGCACTTGCTTTCGCTACTCATGTTCTCTCCCATCGACTTCTGCATTTTTTGTTTTGTTGCCAAGGATATAGTAGAACTGATCTCAAAATCGGCTGCGTCACTGGATTCGTTTCCCCCGATATTCCCCTGGCATCGACCCCTGGGTATCGATGTGGCGCAGAGACTTTGCGTAAATTCCACCTATCCTTTCCTGACGGTTGGTTGCATGTAAGAAATTATATACCCAGATCGCAATAG
>JAHDWG010000550.1:2989-4041 GCA_023384495.1 Caldilineaceae bacterium | reverse complement strand
AACTCCACATCCAGTGCGGCAAAAACCTGGTGGAGAACAAGATGGCCGAGTCGCACTTTTTTATCGAGGCCATGGAGCGCGGGGCCAAGATCGTCACCATCACGCCCGAATACTCGCCCCCGGCCACCAAGTCCGACTACTGGATCCCCATCCGCCCGGCCACCGATACGGCGCTCTTTTTGGGTATCACCCGCTGGCTGATGGACAACGAGAAGTACAACGCCGACTTTGTCAAGCGCTTCACCGACTTCCCCCTGCTGGTGCGCACTGATACGCTGGAACGCCTGCGCGCAGCGGATCTCTTCCCCGGCTACGAGCCGGGCCTTGACGCCACCGGGCCGTCGTTCCAGCAGCAAATGTTGACGCCAGAGCAATACGAGAAGCTGGGCGATTACGTGGTGCGCGACGCCACGACCGGCGAATTCGTCGCCCTCACCCGCGACGATGTGGGCGCAGCCATGGACGCCAAAGGGATCGACCCCGAACTCGACTGGTCGGGCGCGGTCGAACTGGTGGACGGCACAGAAGTGGAAGTGCTGACGCTCTGGGCCATGCACCGTGAACACCTGCAGGAATACGACCTGGACACGGTGGCCGATATCACCAGCGCCCCCAAACACCTCATCGAGCGGCTGGCCAACGACATCGCCACCATCCACCCCACGGCCATCCACATCGGCGAAGGGATCAACCACTGGTTCCACGCCACGCTGGCCAACCGGGCGCAGTTTCTGCCGCTCATGCTCACTGGCGACATTGGTAAACGGGGCGCCGGCTGTTACACCTGGGCCGGCAACTACAAGGCCGCGCTCTTCCAGGGTTCGCCACAGACCGGCCCTGGTTTCAAAGGCTGGGTGGGCGAAGACCCGTTCCAGCCGAACCTCGACCCTGACGCCCACGGCAAAGAGATCATCGCCCACGTTTACACCAAAGACGAGGAGCCGGCCTACTGGAACCACTCTGAGCGCCCGCTGATCGTCGAAACCCCCAAGTATGGGCGCAAGGTCTTCACCGGCCAGACCCACATGCCCACGCCGACCAAAGTGCAGTTC
>JAHDWG010000550.1:1466-2894 GCA_023384495.1 Caldilineaceae bacterium | reverse complement strand
CGACTTTGCCCTGGCCGCCAACTCCTGGGCCGAGTTCGAGACCTACGAGATCACCGCCTCGTGCTCCAACCCCTTCCTGCAGATCTGGAAGGGGGGCGTGCCGCCGCTGTACGACACGCGCGACGACGCCCGCATCATCGCCGAGGTGGCCGCCGCCATCGGCGACCAACTGGGCGACCAACGCTACCGCGACTACTGGAAATTTGTGCTGGAGGGCCGGCCCGAAGTCTACATCCAGCGGCTGCTCGACTCGTCGTTGACCACCAGCGGCTACCGCTTCGAGGACATCATCGCCGGTGAATATGGTGAGCCAGGGGCGGCGCTCATGCTCTTCCGCACCTATCCACGCATCCCGTTTTGGGAGCAGGTCCACGACTCGGCGCCCTTCCATACCGACACGGGCCGGCTCAACAGCTATTGCGACATCCCCGAAGCCATCGAATACGGCGAGAACATCATCAGCCACCGCGAAGGGCCGGAGGCGACGCCCTATCTGCCCAACGTCATCGTCAGCACCAGCCGCTTTATTCGCCCGGACGATTACGGCATCCCACTGGATGCCATGGGGTGGGAAGAGCGCACGGTGCGCAATGTGGCCCTGGCCTGGGATCAGGTGAAGCTGACCCAGAACCCGCTGTGGGAGGATGGATTCCAGTTCTACTGTCTCACGCCCAAGACCCGCCACCGCGTCCACTCGTCGTGGAGCACGGTGGATTGGACGATCATTCTCGATTCGAACTTTGGCGACCCCTATCGCACCGACAAACGCCTGCCCGGCCCCGGCGACCACCAGCTGCATATCAACCCCCAGGCCGCCCAGGACCTGGGCATCGAGGACGGCGATTATGTCTACGTGGACGCCAATCCCGCCGACCGGCCCTATATCGGCTGGCAGCCCGATGACCCCTTCTACAAGGTGGCGCGGCTCATGCTGCGGGCGAAGTACAACCCGGCCTATCCCTATCACATCGTCATGCTCAAGCATGGGCCCTTTATGGCCACCGAGAAATCGGTGATCGCCCACGAGACGCGGCCCGATGGGCTGGCTAAGTCGGAGGGGACCGGCTACATGGCCAACCTGCGCTACGGCTCGCAGCAGTCGATCACCCGCGACTGGTCGATGCCCATGCACCAGACCGACACGCTCTTCCACAAGACCAAGGCGGCGCTGGGCTTTATCTTTGGTGGCGAGGCCGACAACCACGCGCTCAACACCGTGCCCAAGGAGACGCTGGTCAAGATCACCAAGGCCGAGGATGGCGGGCTGGACGGCAAGGGACCGTGGGAGCCGACGCGCACCGGCTTCACGCCGGGCCATGAGAGTGATTTCATGGAGAAGTATATTCGCGGCGCGACCGTGCAGGTGAAAGGGTAATCCGCCATGACGAATGACAAACAACCGGTCTGCCTCAGCTGTGGCCGCGCCGA
>JAHDWG010000550.1:0-1366 GCA_023384495.1 Caldilineaceae bacterium | reverse complement strand
TGTCTGGTCGAGGAATATGTGCGGCTGGGCTGGGACGAGGAGCGGCTGATGGTGCTCTTTCGCAACCCCATGTTCCTGGCCACCCACCGCATCCACCGGCAGAAGGGCGAGCCGTATGTACGGGCGTTGATCCAGCGGGTGCGGGCAAAGTGGCGGGTGGCGCCTGGGTAGTAGTTATGCGCGCGCTCGAGCTCGCTCTTCGAGAAGGGCTTTCACCAGCGACGTGCCGCCCTTCGAGCTGCCGGCCCCTTCCCGGATCGGGTCGGAGAGCGCCGGCACGATGGACAACACGCCACCGTAGTCCACAAGCACGACGCGCGCACCCGGGTGCAGATCATACTTTTTGCGGTATTCGGCCGGTATCACGACCCGACCTTTCGCCGAAATGGTAGCGATTGCCATGTTTGCCTTATAGTCACAATAGGCTGAGAAATTCTTCATCGCTCAAGTGCGATTGCCGGAGAATTGAACGCAAGACATTCACGGAGAGGTCACCTGGATGAATAGGCACGGTGACGGCGAGATTGCCCCGTTTCAACCGGAGGTGACTGCCACGCTGGCGCACCTGTACGAACCCGGCGCGCTCTAGTGCCTGCACAACCTGGCCGGGGCGCAGAATGGGCAGCTTAGGCATAGGCGTGGAGCGCTACATCTACCTTGAAATGGAAGACCTGTACAACAGTGTCAGGAGCAATGATGCGAGGATCGGCATCGGGGGGCACCGGGCGAAAATAGGGTAAACCATCTTCAAAGGCGCCTTCGAGATGCAACGTGGCTGCCTCAAGCAACATAGCCCTGGCCTCGTCGGGCGTATCGCCCATGGAAGCTACGTCAAGTTCAGGACAGAGCGCACTATACCCTTGCTCTTCTTTGATGAGAATACCCGTGAATGCCAACATGTTCGCAGTATACCATATCCCCTTTGGGGCAACAAGGAGTCACCCATGCCTGACGTCTACAACTGGCAACTGGGCCGCACCATGCAATTCGCCTTTCCCGAGGCGCACCCAGAGCGGCAGTTTGCCGCCGTTTTCAATATCAACCGCTGTATCGGCTGCCAGACCTGCACCGGCGCCTGCAAGGCCACCTGGACCTTTTCGCGTGGCCAGGAGTATATGTGGTGGAACAATGTTGAGAGCAAGCCCTACGGCAGCTATCCCCAGCACTGGGACATCAAGATCCTCCAACTGCTGGACGAAGCGCACGCAACCGCCGGCAGGACGGCGGAATGGGACGCCACCGAGACAAGCGAGGAAGCGCCCTACGGCGTCTACAACGGCATGACCATCAGCGAGGCCGGCGGCCCCAACGAGCAGGCGCTGGGCTATCTGCCCGCCGACGCCGAATGGCGCGCCCCCAACTTCTA
>JAHDWG010000549.1 GCA_023384495.1 Caldilineaceae bacterium | reverse complement strand
GGTGTGTGACACTGGCGCCCCCCGCGGGAAGGCGCGCGACATCCGGCTCGGCGGGGCCGCCATCGCCGGCGATGGCGTTGAGGATCGCGCCGGCGCGCGTCGGGTTGCCGTTGACCAACTGATAGACGCTCTCGGTCAGCCCCACATCCCCCAAGCTGTCCACGTCGTCGCCCAGGTGATCGAGCTCGGCGACGATGGCGTCGTAGTCGAGCCGCTCGGTGGAGCCGGGCGTGGCATTGGCGAGCGGCAGGCCATGCTGGCCAAACGGGATCATGTGCGCCTGCCACTCGCGCAGCAGCCGCAGACCGTCGACCACGTTGCGCGGGGGTTCCTCATCGGCGGCGTAGGCGACCTGCGTCGTCTCCAACGGGTAGAGCTTGCGCAAGGTGTGGATGTAGCGGTCGAGCTCCAGCTCGGGGTGGCCCTCGTGCAGGCCGCGTTCGAAGCGGTAGCCAAGCAGCGCGGCCAGCGGTTGCCCGGCGCGGATGCCGTCCATCAACGCCAACGCACGCCGGACGCGGCGCGAGCTGAGGTTGATGGCCAGGTCATTGGCGTCGCTGTTGGCGCTGCGCCCGCGGTAACCGTTGCGCAAGACTGCGGCGGCGGTGGCGTGGTTGATGGAGGGCGCCAGGATGTACCCTTCGTTGTCGGGGTCGACGGTCACCGGCCCCGGGGTGGGCAGGAGGTGCTCGTCGATGAGTTCACCGGGCGGGGCGGGGGTCGGCGGCGCGGAAGGACGCAGCCCCTCGAGCCAGCCATAGCCTCCCAGGCGAATGCCCTGATCGGGGTTCTGGCTGCGGAGGGCCCACAGTCGCTTGGCAGCCAGCGAGGTGAACCAGGCGTCGAGCCGGTGGCTGGCCGTGTCCAGTGTCTCGGTCAGCAGCCGCTCCAGTTCTGCCGTCGGCAGATTGTACAGCCGCTCCAGCGCGGCCTTGAACTCCAGCAGTGGTCGGACTTCGGCTATTTTGGGTAACTCGTGGGTGGGCTGGGCCAGTAGGTCGCCCAACGTGTCGGCGCCGTCGGGGAGGTTGAAGCCGGGTTCGGCGAGCAGCTCCCAGGGCGTGAGCGTCGTCTTCTGTTGCTGGATGTTCACAAACTCGGGCTCGACGCGCTCGATGCCCAAGCCCTGGCGCTCGGCGACGGCGTAGGCTGTATCGACGATGGCGCGCAGCGCAGCATGGATCGCCAATTGGCACAGCAACGGTCGTTCGGGCGCCAGCTCTTTGGCAAACTGCGGGTCGCGCAGGGTGTACAGCCCGTCCAGCCGGTTCTCCATCATCTCTAGTATGGGACGGAGATAGTTGTTGGTCAGACTCTCTGTCTCTGACAGGGGGTCGGCCTGGATCAGCGGGTGGCGCCAGTGATGGCGATAGGTGTCATGGACGAGCATGGAAAAGGGCGCCGGGCCGTCGAATTCGCCAAAGCCCAGTTCCTGCCACGGTTGAGCCGTTTTGTTGCGCTGGGCCCAGAGCAGGTCCGCCCGCAGCGGGTTGCGCTGGAGCGCCATGAGCGCCGCATAGGCGTTGATGCTGGCCGCCCTGCGCACACTATACTCGCTGGCCGAGGGCTGCATGCCCAGCGTCTCGACAATTGCCCGTTCGGGGTCCCCATTGGGCTGGATGCGGGGCGTCTGCTGGGCCGCCTGCGCCCACTCGGGCAGCAGGCGATGCAGCAGCTCAAACAACCGCTGCTCGAAGGGATCGGCGGGTTCCCAACCTTCGAAAGTTGCGACGGGGAGGATGCCGTAGGGGGTGTTGCCCACGCGCACTGCCGCCAGCGGGCCGCGGCCGCGCACCCAGTTGAGCGCATATTCGCGGGCCTCGTCGATCAGGTTGGGGTCCAGTTGCTGGCCGGCCATGTGGCGCAAATAGTAGCCCCAGGTCACCGGCCAGAGGAGGGTGGCCATGGCGCGGGCATTTTGTTCTTCCTGGCCGCCGGCGCGGGCAACGCGTTGGAGCGCGTCCGGGGGCAACCCCAGGCTCTCGGCCAGGCGTTGCCCATCGGCGGCCTCCTGCGCATCGAGTGTGACCACATATTGGGGCGCGCCGCGCAGCAGGCTGAGGCTGGCGTCGCTGTCCTCTTCCATGGTGGCATAGCCCGAACGGCCGCTGGGCGTGTTGTTGGTCGGTGTTCCCTGCGGCGCGATGGCGAAGGTATTGGTAAAGCGGTGCGCATCGATCAACTCGGCCAGCAAGAGGGGGCCATCGGTGGGGGCCAGGCCGGCATCCTTGACGCCGAGGACGACGAGCCGGTCGAATCCCCGGTCATACGCCTGTTGGTTGGCAAAGGGAATGCGCACAGCCATCCCCACGGCCAGCGCCTCGTCAAAATTGACCATCCAGGCGGCGTCTTCGTCCAACAGGCTGTTGCTCCCCTCTGGCGGGTCTGGATTGGGGCCGGCCACCAGCGGGTCGGGGATCGGGTTGCCCTCCACCTGGGCCACCTGTTGGCCGCCAACGTAGGCCAGAACGGTCCAGCGATCGGGCAGCACTCGGCTGACCGGCGGCTGCGACCAGGCGTCCGGCTTGCTCGGCGCGGCAGGGAAGATCAGGTCTTCGGGGCGCTGGGCGTCGGGGTTGCTGGGCGTCGTCTGCTGGACAATCCAGGCCGCCCGGGGGGCCGGATAGACGGCCACGAGGCGCGCCCACGCGGTCTGCTCCGCGCCGGCGGGCGCCTGGCAGATTTCGCGCCAGAAGGCCTGGCCGTCCGCCGCCTCTTCGTCGGTGAGAGCCGGCTCGTGACTGTCCACAGCGATGGTGTCGGGATAGATGCGCACCCACAGCTCATAGGGCGCGCCGCCCTGCGGATGGTTGTGAACAAAGCGCGTTTCGACGCGCACCGGCATAAGCAGGTAGGGCGCGTTGTCTCCCGGGCCGGCAGCCCGCGGGGCGGCTTGCGGCGCCGGAGCGGCAAGCGCGACGCCGGCGCGGATCGCAGCGCGCAACTGGCGGATCGCGTCTCGTTGGGCAGCGGCCTGGCGCTGGGCCTCGTCGCGGGCGGTGCTCTCCTGCCGCCACGCCGGGTCTGTCTCTGCGATACCACGCTGGGCCAGCGCGGCCAGGCGTTCCTCGGCCCGGCGCTGCTCGGCGCGGGATTCCTGCAATTGTTGTTCGGCCTCGCGGAGCGCCTGCCTCGCCGCGCGCAAGTCAAGCGGTTGCCCCTGCTCTCTTGAATGATTCATGGTCTCTTCCCATCGAAAAATTGTGCGGCATTCGACTCATGGTTTTCGGTCACGCTTCCAGCGTGACCTACCGGCTGCTGCGTAGGTCGCCCTACCAGGGCGACGGCTACGAAGCGGGCGGGATCATCATCGTGGCGTGGATGGCGACGCGCACCGGCTTCTGGAGCAGGATCGACGCCATGCCCGCGGCGGCGCTGCCCCACGACGGCGTCAACCCGCCGGCGGCCGGAACCGCTTGTGTCACATCGATGAAGCGCACATCGCCCAGCGTTCCGCCGGCGGGCGCCAGGTGGCCCCAGGTGAGATCGTCCCAGTTGCTCACTGGCTCGGTAACCAGCCCGCTGGCCTCATCCAGACCAAAGCCGGGTTCGGACGCCTGCTCCTCGATGACAAAGAACCAGCCCTGGTCAGGATCGGCCTGGCCTCCACTGGAGCCGCGCGCCGCCTCTGCCGTCAGGTCGAAGCCCAGGAAGAGCACATCTGGCGGGAGCGCGCCGCTGAAGATGGGCAACTTCAGCCCGGCGGCTGGGTCGGCGACGCGGCGCCCGTCGCCATCCAGCACAGCTTTGGCGGCATAGATGGCCGCGGTGGGATATTTGCGCAGCAGATCGCCGCGGATCAGCAAGACCAGTTGCTCGCCGTTGCCGCTTGCCGTGGCCATATGCTGCCCCAGCCGTTGGCGCCAGGTGTGGATGGCGGGGATGTCCTTGAGCGCCTCGCGCGCCTGCTGCGGGTCCTGGTCGGGGGGGCCGCTCAAGAGCTGCGCTTGCAGCGTGCTGCTCACGTCCCAGAACTGGCGGAAGTAGCTGCCGCGCTGGTCGGTGGGGTATTCGCGCCAAAGCAGCTCGCACGCCATCTCATGGTTGAGG
>JAHDWG010000548.1 GCA_023384495.1 Caldilineaceae bacterium | reverse complement strand
GACCTGGACGCCAACGGTATTTTGAACGTGTTGGCCAAAGACAAGGCCACCGGACGCGAGCAGAGCGTCAAGATCACGGCTTCCACCAATCTCTCCAAGGATGAGGTGGACCGCCTGGTCAATGAGGCCAAGCAGAATGAGGCGTCGGACCGGTCTCAGCGTGAGCTGGCTGAGGCCCGCAACACGGCGGACAACCTGGTCTATGTCACCGAAAAGTCGTTGAGCGAACTGGGCGACAAGGTGCCCGCCACCGACCGTGGCCAGATCGAGAATATCATCGAGGAATTGAAGCAGGCCAAGGAGAGCAGTGATGTGACGCGAATTCGCACACTGACCGACCAACTGCAACAGGCCAGCCATGCGCTGACCCAGCAGATGTACCAGCAGCAGGGCAACGGCGCCACACCGGGCCCCGATGGGGCAACCGGGGGCGGTAGCAACGGCGCCGGGCGCAGTGAGGATGATGTGGTTGAGGGTGAATACCGGCAGGTGTAAAGGCTCACCAACCGCGCAATTGCAGTGAGGTTCTCTAACGGGCGGGGCGCTATGCCCCGCCTGTTTACTGCACAGCCGTTGTAACCATCCTGGCTGTTTACCCACCTTACGCACTTGAGAGCGCAGGCCGGATGCCGGCGCCTTGAGGGCAGATTGTGGACTGAGGAGCAGAACATTATGCCGAATATTTTCTACCCGAATGGCCCACGCCGCAACTACCGAGCCGTGCGCCCCCCCGGCGTCGAGACCCATCTCACGGTTGAGGATTACGAAAAGCTCGCCGCTGCCTACCAAGAGGTCAAGCAACGAGTTGAGCAACAGACCGCAACCATTGAAGAGCAAACGCGGCGGCTCGACGAACAAAAAAGCGCGTTGGCGATCAAAGATGAAGCGCTGCAAAGACAAGGGGCCGACCTGAAACAGATCGAAAGCGACCTGCTCTGGACCCGCGCAGCGCTTGAACAGGCGCAGAAAGAACGAGAAAACGCCGACAGCGACAAGTGGCAAGAACGCTATGTCGCGCTCCAGGCCGAGGTCGAGAATCTGCGCAAACGGTGGGAGCAACGTTATACTGCCGAAGTGAACGAGGCGCGCAACCGCATTCTGTCTGATATGCTGCCGTTGGCCGATCACCTCGACCTGGCGTTGCAACATGCGGATGGATTGGATGGCGGCAAGGTAGAGACCTTTGTCGCCAATATCGAAGCCACGCGCCATGCTTTTCTTGATACACTCAAGCGCTATGGTGTCGACCGGGTCGACGCACAAGGGGAACCATTTGACCCCACTCGGCACGAGGCCGTCGGTTACCTGGTCGATCAGCAGATACCGGCTGACCATGTGGCGCAGGTGCTCCAGGCCGGTTATATGGACGGCGACCGGGTCTTGCGGCCGGCGCGGGTGGTGGTGAGCCGAGGAATGTAAAGCGTGGCTCCGGTTCTGCCTTTTGCGTTCTACGCTCTACGTGGATGACGGAGGGTCTATGGAATTCAAAGACTACTACAAAACGCTCGGCGTAGCGCGCAGCGCCGATGAAAAAGAGATCAAAAAGGCGTTCCGCAAACTGGCGCAACAATATCACCCGGACAAAAATCCCGGTGACAAAGAAGCCGAACGCAAATTCAAGGAGATCAACGAGGCGTACACCGTCCTCGGCGATGCCGACAAGCGCGCCAAATATGACCGCTTTGGCGCCCAGTGGCAACAATATGAGCGCGCCGGTGTTCGCCCCGAAGATGTCGGGTGGGAAGCCTTCGGCCGCGGCGCAGCCGGTGGCGGTCGCAGCCGCACGGTGACGCCCGAAGAGTTTGAACAAATGTTTGGCGGCAGTGGCTTCTCTAGCTTCTTTGAATCGCTATTCGGCGCCGGC
Source organism: Caldilineaceae bacterium (assembly GCA_023384495.1). GTDB lineage: Bacteria > Chloroflexota > Anaerolineae > Caldilineales > Caldilineaceae > CFX5. The sequence continues at coordinate 2,193 of JAHDWG010000548.1, read as the reverse complement.
GGTATGGGAGGCGCCGGTGGGCCGCGGCCTGGCGCACAAACACGAACCCGCAATGCAGGCTTTGACCCGTTCACCGCCGCAGCCGAAGCGCCCAATGAGGTGGCTGTGCAGGTGACGCTAGATGAGGCCTACCGTGGCGCGACGCGCATGGTGCAGATGGCGGACGGCGCCCGGCTGGAAGCCTCCATCCCCCGCGGCGTCAAGAGTGGTTCCAAGGTGCGTATGCGTGGGGCAGCCGGCCAGGGTGACCTTGTGCTCAAGATCGAGGTGTTGCCACACCCTGAGTTCGTGCGCGAGGGCGATGATCTGCGCGTCAAGGCCAAGATCGATCTATACACTGCGCTGTTGGGGGGGGAAGCCCTGGTCCCCACGCTCGAACGGCCACTGGCGCTCACCATTCCCGCCAGCACACAGAATGGCCGCGTCTTTCGCCTGCGCGGGCAGGGCATGCCCAAGCTTAAGCAGCCCGACCAGCGCGGCGACCTGCTGGCCGAGATCGTGGTGACGTTGCCCACCAATCTCAGCGACGAAGAGAAACGGCTTGTCCAGCGGCTGCGCGAGCTGCGCGCCAGCCGCACAGAGTGAGGCGCGTTGCACACACAAGCGCCGTGATGTTCAGCCAGGGGTAGAGAGTTGGGGCGCCGCCTATGAGCGCCCTAACCCCAGCCACCCAGCCGCCCCCCTTCGCCAGCCCACAGACAACGCGCGTGGTCGGGCAGCACAATCGCTGCCGGAGCCACAACCAGGGTGACCTCCGGGCTGGATGCGCCAGATTGGACAGGTTCCACCTCAACCACCACATCCGTCGCCGGCGCGCCGCGGGTGAGCACGGCATGATGGCTGGTGTTGATCCACGCCAACTGGTCGTCAATCATAATGCGCGCCGCCAGCGCATAGGTCATACGCTCGTCGATCTGGGCGGGGTCATAGCTCAGTTCAAAGGGGAAGGGCGCCTGCTCGCCACTGGTGATGATGCGCTGCTCGGCAATGATCGTGGCGGCGGCGTCGGCGCGTGACACATCCTGCAATTGCACGTCGATCACGGCGCCCGCCGGCAGCGCCATGCGCTGACGATAGGTAACCGCGCCGGTGAGCAGACCGGAGAGCGGCTCGGCGGCGGCATCCGCTTCGGCCTCGGCGTCAGCTACAGCCGGCGTGAAGGTCAGCCGGCCCGTGGGGTGAATGATCGTCAGTTCGCCGTTGCTGAGTTCGTAACGCTCGGCAGCAGAGAGGGCGTCGGTAAAGGCCGCCTCCACCGCCATCAGCGGTTCCGGGCACGCCATCATGGTGCTGAAGAGCGCGCCAACCGTCAGGCCATCGCCGTCGATAACGTACGAACCACCGTACTGGTTGCAGCCGCTACGGCCACCAACCTGGCCCTCGGCAAAGCCCAACGTCACCTCCACCGTTGCTGCATCAAAGTCCACCGGCGGATCCGCTTCCAGCCTCACCAACACCCAGTTGGTATTGTCCAGCGGGTCGGATGAAGCATCGGGCGCAGCGGGCGGCGCGCTGATCGGCACACACGCTGCTGCCAATACCATGCTCGCAACAAGCAACAACATCATTCTGCGTCCGCCAATCATCGGGCCCGCAAAGAACTGGATTGAATTCATTACGCTATCTCCGTTGTTATCCCCATCTCTATATTGGCCGATTTTTCCAACGCAAAGGCGCAGCGAAATAAAGACGCCAAGTGTAGGCTAATGCCTGGCGCAAAGTCCATACAAAGACGCCAAGGTGTTGGTCGGGCCTCTTCTTTGTGTCTCTGCAACTTTGTGCCTTCGCGTTAAATGCGAAAACAAACATGGAACTGCCTATACCTATAGAAGCGGAGGCCGGCTCACTCGCTGCGCAACGCGGTGGCCGGCTGCATCCGCCCCATACGCCACGCCGGGTAGACACCGGCCAGCAGCGCCGCCGTGAGCGCAACCAGAAAGGCCTGGGCAAAGTCGACCGGCGCCAACTGCATGGCCAGCGTCCACCCGAATGAACGCAAATTGATGATATAGATGAGGATGATGGCCAAAAGAATGCCCATCGGCATGGCGACCACGCCAGCGACCGCGCCGAGCAGCCCGGTTTCGAGCATGGAGAGCCGCCAGAGTTGGCGCCGCGTCATGCCCGTCGAGCGCAACACGCCGATCTCGCGGCTGCGCTCTAGTTGCAGGCTCATGAGCGTGCTGAGGATGC
>JAHDWG010000547.1 GCA_023384495.1 Caldilineaceae bacterium | reverse complement strand
GTGGGAGTGATCAGTAGGGATTCACCACCAGGTCTGGACCCAGTAGCCGCACCATATCTTTGAGATTGTGTGTGTACAAAGGCACTTGCAGCCGGTGACAAACTGAGGCGATCAGGCAGTCCATAATCGATACTCCGTGACTGAGTCGATAGGCAAGCATCTGCTGCATCGCCCATAGCTGGTCAGCCTCGTCAAGATAGATCAAGTCGAACTGGCTAAACAGATTGAGACTCCGAGTCTCGCCTCGCTTACCTGGCGCGCCTTGCATGACTTCTAACCACGAAATTGATGTCATAGCCAGTCGAGGCTGTGTCGCCAACCATTGAGCAGCAACGGCATCACCGCGAAGGAGATGGATGAGCACAGTGGTGTCCACCACAGCGAGTATATTGGGAGTCATTTGTCCCATATTGCCTCTGGTCGCTGCTGGCGGCGTAACTGTCTGACCCACTCCACCACGTCAGGAATATCGAGTTCCGCCCAACCACCTGTATCAGGATTTGCCTCGATCCAGGCAGCAATCTCCGCGCCCGTCTTGGGATTTGGCTGCATCAGCGCACGGATCTCCTCTTCGGTCCACGGCCGCTCTTCCCACGGCAGCGCATCGGTGGCATCTGGTGCCGGACCGGCCTCTGCCTGTGTACCACCGTTGGTCTGGCGTTCGCTAGGCTGCTTGGTCAACTCCTGCACAATGGCGGCGCCCAGCCACTCGATCAGCTGTGCTTTTTCTACTGGCGATAGCGTGACGGTTAGTTCTTTCACCTGCTCTAAAACAGCACTGTTCATGGTCTGCTCCTGGTCGCTATGTCCAAAAATTCACGGCTGAGTGACATTATACCACGGTTCGCCGCTGCGCAGGCGAAGATCACACCTATCCAGGTACCGTCAGCTTCAAGGTCTACTACACTTACCCAATAACATCTTGCCCAATTTGGGGTGATGGGATACAAGTTGTATAATCGTGTCCGGTTCGTACGTATGGCCAAAACCTATTTTGCTGTCGACCACTTTGTTCCACGGCCTCTATGAAACCTGATCACTCCACTCGCTAACCAACCCGTTCGGCCTGGCACACCAGCCGGGTGACCGTGTTGGCTCCATCTTCTCCCCTGGTCTGATTTGCGTACTCAGGCCATTTTGTGTTGCCCGCTTTCACTCAACAATCATTGATCTGCTGCCCCGGTCGCCCGTGACCGAAACGTAACCGGGAAGCGGCGATCAATCCAACATAGAGGATTGGGAACCATCATGCATCTTCCCTTCCAAACCTACGGGTCTCTCCTGGCGCGCTATGTGCGACCGCACTGGGGCAAGGTGGCGCTGCTGGCGCTGTTGCTCTTTGCCACCATCGGGGTTCAATTGCTCAACCCGCAGATTGTGCGCCGCTTTCTCGACGCGGCCCAGGCCGGCAGCCCGCTGGCGACGCTCCTCTGGCTGGCCTTGCTCTTTCTGGGTGCGGCGCTGCTTGGCTATCTGCTCACGCTGGCCACCACCTACCTCAGCGAGGATGTCGGCTGGCGCACGACCAATGCGTTGCGCAGCGACCTGGCCGCCCACTGTCTGCGCCTGGATATGAGCTTTCACCATCGATATACTTCCGGCGCGCTGATCGAACGGGTGGATGGCGATGTCGGCCAACTGGCGCACTTCTTTTCGCAACTGGTGATCCAGTTTTTTGGCAATCTGCTGCTGATCGCCGGCATTCTCCTCGTGCTCGCCTGGGAGGATTGGCGGCTGGGGCTTGGCTTTCTCGGCTTTGTGCTCGGTGCGCTGGCGATCTTGTTCCGGCTGCGCAACTTTGCCACTCCCGCTATCCAGGCGAACCGCGCCGCCAGCGCCGATCTCTTTGGCTTTCTCGCAGAGCGGTTGGGCGGCGCCGAAGAGCTGCGCGCCAATGGCGCGGTGGCCTACACGATACAGCGACTCTTCATCCGTCTACGCCAATTGTGGCAGACCGCCAGCAACGCCGCGCTACGCAACGCACTCTATGGCTCGCTGGTCTCCCTCTGGTTCGAACTGGGGGCCGTGCTGGCGCTGGCGCTGGGGGCCTTTCTCTTTCTACGCGAGACAATCACCATCGGCGTTGTCTATCTGCTCTACACCTACTTGCGCATGGTCAACAGCCCGCTAACCAAGTTGACGCTTGAAATGCAACATCTACAAGAGGCCAGCGCAGGAATCACGCGGATCAATGAGCTGCTGAGCGAAAGCAGCCCGCTGACCGATGGCAGCCAGACAACCTTACCCCGCGGCCCCCTGGCGGTCGCCTTCGACCAGGTGCGGTTCAACTACGGCCAATCGGCTGGATCCGGAGACGGCGCACCGGTGCTGGATGATTTTTCGCTCAACCTGCCCGCGGGCCGCACGCTCGGTCTGTTGGGGCGCACGGGCAGCGGCAAGACGACCATCACCCGGCTACTCTTGCGACTCTACGACCCACAAGCCGGTACGGTCTGTCTCGGCGGCATCGATCTGCGTCACCTGGCGCTTTCGACCTTGCGCCGCCATGTCAGCGTCGTCACCCAGGATGTGCAACTCTTCAACGCCACTGTGCGTGACAATCTGACCTTTTTCGACCGCACAATCAGCGACACGGCGATTGAGGCTGCACTGGCAAGGGTAGGGCTGGCCGGCTGGCTGCGCACCCTGCCCGCCGGTCTGGCGACCGAGTTGAGCGCCGGTGGCGGTTCGCTCTCGGCGGGCGAGGCACAACTCCTGGCCTTTGCTCGGGTGTTGCTTAAAGACCCCGGCGTCGTCATTCTCGATGAAGCCTCGTCACGGCTCGACCCGCTCTCCGAACGCCGGCTCGACCAGGCCGTTGAGCGGTTGTTGCACAATCGGACTGCGCTCATCATCGCCCACCGGCTGGCGACGGTGCAAAAGGTGGATGACATTCTGATCCTCGAGGCCGGGCGCATCGCCGAATATGGACCGCGCGCCCAACTCGCTGCCGACCCGCATTCCCGCTTCGCCCAGCTGCTGCGCACCGGGCTGGATTTTGAGGAGACGAGCGCATGAAAACGTCAACCTACCTCTGGCAGCTCCTCCGCTACAAGCCGTGGGTCTGGCTGCTGACCATCCTGGCGTTTATGACGCTGTACGGGCTCAATTTTGCGCCGCCGCTGATCGCACGCGCCATCTTTGACCGGCTGGCCGAAGATGCGCAGCCCGCGATTGGGCTGTGGGCGTTGGGCATCCTGTGGTTTGGTTCAGCGGTTGCGCGCCAGGCGGCCTACTGTGCGCTCATGGTGGGGCAGGTCTTGTATCTGAATCTGGTGAGCGCCCTGGTGCGGACGAATCTCTTCGAGCAGCTTTTGCAGCGACCGGGCGCACAGGCGCTGCCTCACTCACCGGGCGAGGCGGTCAGCCGCTTCCGCGATGACATCAACATGATTGGCCGTTTTTTTGGCAGCGCCTTCAACCTGATTGGGCTCAGCATCTTTGTGATCCTGGCTGTGGTGACGATGGCGCGGACCAGCCTGCTGCTTACGCTGGTCGCCTTTGTCCCGCTGGTGTTGGTCAGCGTGGCTATCAACCAGAGCAGCCAGCGGATCATCCGCTTTCGCCAGGCCAATCAGGCTGCCACCGGGCGCGTCACCGGGTTGTTGGGCGAACTCTTTGGCGCGGTGCAGGCGATCAAGCTGGCCGATGCCGAAGCGCCGGTGATCGCCCACTTGCAGGCCGCCAACGAAGCGCGGCGGCAGGCTGCCCTCAAAGACCGCCTGACCTCGGAACTCTTCAGCGCCCTGGGAGCCAACCTGGGCGATATTGGCGCGGCCATTATCCTGCTGCTGATGGGGCAAGCGATCACCGCGGGAACCTTCACGGTGGGTGACTTTGTTCTCTTCACCTATGTCATGCCCTTTGTGGCCGGCAATGTCGGGTCGGTGGCGGGTGTGCTCACCAGTTATCGGCAACTGGGGGTTTCACTCAAGCGACTGGAGGCGTTGTTGCACGGCGAACCGGCGGCAACCCTCGTACAGCAGCGACCGGTTTATCTGCGTGAGCCACTCCCGCCCTTGCCCGCCCTTTTGCGCACCGACGCCGACCGGCTGGAGAAGCTCACCCTCGAGGGGCTGACC
>JAHDWG010000546.1 GCA_023384495.1 Caldilineaceae bacterium | reverse complement strand
ACGGATTCGAGAGCACCCTACCAAATCACTTCAGTAAATCTCGAAGTTCCTCCTCAATAGTGACATATTGATACGGCGAAGTATCCAGGAGAGTGCAGGATGTCCCAGGCATTATTCCGGCGCTTTTTGTTGCCGGCATTGGCGGGTTTTGGCTGTGTGCTGTTGTTTGGCCTGGCGGCCTGGCCGCGTATTGGTCACGCTTTGGCGCCAGACCCCATAGCCGCAGCCTGGGCGGGCGCCCGTGCGGCCGGCTCCTATCACTTCGACAGCGATGTGATCCAGGTCACCATCCCCAGCGCCAAGGTAGGCAACATCGGGCGCAGCAGCCGCACTGAGGCGCTCCACCTGACTGGGCAGACCGATCTGCGCCAACAGTCCTTGGAGATGCAGATCTGGTCCGACGGCGGCAGCGTGCTCCAGAATGCGAGCGGCCTGGCCGTCAAGATGGAGGGGGGGCAGAGCTATATGCGCCGGCAAGGCCCCGCCGGGTGGGAAGAGTGGCAGGCGGTCGAGAGCGGCATCGACGGCTTTGCCCCGCAAGGCGACTTTCTGGCCTATCTCGCCGCCGTGCGCGATGTCCAGGCCCATGCCCCGGAAACCCGCGCCCTTCCCGACCGCGCGATTACCTTCACCCGCTATACCTTTGCCCTCGACGGCCCCGCCTTTGCCGCCTTTATGCGCGACCAGATGGAACAGGCGCTGCGCGCCAAAGGTGAACTGCCGCCGACGGTGCAACTCCAGACGGCGGACTATTATCGTAAGATGCAGGGCGACGGCGAGCTCTGGGTGCGCGAGGACGGGCTGCCGTTGCGCCAGATCTTGAACCTTACCTTCCCCGAACAGCAGGATGAGGTTGTCAACGCCCAAATCACTGTGGACTTCTCGCGCTTTGGCCGGCCCCAGGCCAGCCTGGCCGAACTGGCCCGCGCGGGCGATCTGCCAGGTTTGGCGGCGGCGCTTCCCTCTGTGCTGCCTGACCCAACGCCGGCATTGATTCTGTTCGCTTTGCTGGCCGCCATGGTGCTGATGCTGCGCTACCGCCGCGCGCGCGCTGTGGAGATTGCCGTGGTGACGGCCGTGACCACCAGCCTGGTCATCGGCCCCATTCTGAGCATCTTCCGGGCGGATGCGTTCTTTGCCTCGCAGGCAGCCAAAGCCGCCGCCCAAGATCAGCAGCGCGCGGACAGCGACATGCAGCAGACGCTGCGCGCCTTGGGCGACCGCCCTGAATTCAACCCGCACGCCAATCCATTAGAGACTGGAGATCAGAGATTGGAGATTAGCGATTGGGCACAAGTCTCCAGTCGCCAGTCGCCCAGTCTCCAATCCCTCACCGATGATGGTGTGGACACCGACGGCGACGGGCTGAGCGACTTCGTCGAGGCGCGCGTGGGCACCGACCCCGAAGTGGCCGATACCGACGGCGATGGCCTTCCCGATGCGCTGGAGGTCATGGGCTTCACCTATGGAGGCAAGCGATGGTACGCCAATCCGCTGGCCATGGACAGCAACGGCGATGGCATCCCTGATGAGACGGAGTGGGGGCGCAACGCGGACGGCAGCCTGCGCAGCACCCCGCTTGACACTGATGGCGACGGCATCCCCGACCTTTTTGACGCCGACAACGACGGCGATGGCGTTCCTGACCGGCTGGACCTCTCGCCCTTTGCCAAAGGGACCAGCACGGTGAGTGAGGCCGATCCATTCCGGCTGACGGTCAACAATCTGTCGGCCAACCAGCCGACCTTTGTCGATTTCCAGCTACGCCCGACAAGTGAGAAGCATCTCTGGTTTGCCTTCAATGTGCTGGACTGGCCGCGCAACGACAACCAGGGCCAGGTGATGGACATCGACGGCGTCACCTACGCCGACATTGCCGCAGTCGCGCCCAGTGGGCGCCCGCGCACCGCTGCCGCCAACGAATCGTATGGGGACATGAAGCTGATCCCCATGTTGGAATTGCGCATCGACGCCTCGGGTGGGCAGGAGACTAACCTGCCGCCCCAGAGCGAGCTGACGCCCTACAATATCTTTGTCAACGACCTGACAGAAGATGGCAGCCAGAAAGTGGTGTACGCGCCGCTCAGCCTCGTCACGGATGAGCAGACCGGCCAACGCGTCGCCTTTAGCGGGCGCATGCGCTATCTGCCTAGCGGCAGTTGGCCGTCGGCGCACGAGGTGCGGCTGGCCTGGGTGGTGCAGGCGCTGGTTGATCTGGCCTGCGACTACAACGACGAACAGCAGCGGGCAGCGGGCTGCGCCGCCGACGGCTATATCCACAATGTGCCCCAGGTGATCCAGAGCTATTACGACGACTGGACGCTCACCGGTCTCAACGTGAGCGAGCAACATGGCGCCAAGACGGTCATCATCTACGAAGACCCGGCGCGCGACGACGATCTCCACGACGATGTGGCGCTTTTTGCACTGACACACGCGCTCGACGAAACGTTCCTGGCCGCCCGCGACCAGGATGGCGACGGGCGACGCGATGTCACAATCGATGACCTTGCCGACGATCTGGACGGGTTGGTGGCGAAGTGGGAAATCCCCAACATCCTCCAGGTGCAAAGCGCTGCCTACCCCACCTTCGACCAGGCCGCCATGTACACGGCCATGACCGAAACCGTGGCGCTGCTGGGCAGTCTGTTCGACCCTGTCTGGTCGAACGACCCAACCCTGACGCCAACGCTGCTCTACGCCTATGAGCAGGCATCGCGTGGCCTTAGCCTCGATGCGCTGCTGGCCGGTTCGAACCAGCCCAACATGGCGCTGGACCTCAACAACCTCTATGTCGATTTTCAGCCACCCAATCAGCCCCAGGTTGAGAAGATGACCGTGGCCGGGCTCAAATGGGCGCATTACTGCCGCAGCGAATCGGGCGCAGCCTGGTTGGTCTGTGCGGCAGAAGACTATTGGGAAGTGCTGGAGCAACGATATGGCCATGCGACCTTGCCCGGCGACCCCAATGATCCAGATGTGCAGGCGGGGCGCCTGACGATTACGCAACTCTATGACCTTGCCATGAGCCAGGGGGTCCACAACGCCGTCCAACAGGACAATACGCTGATCGCTGCCCGCTATTCGCTCAAAGATGACCCGGCCATTGCTGGCGCTGTCCGAGGGGCGCTCTCATTGACCAGTATCGCTGTGGTCTTTCTGGTCAATCAGGCGGCGTGGGCTGCCTACATGAACACATCGGTTGTGGCGCAGCTTGGCGGTTGGGCCAGAGGCATCATCCAGAGGACACAAGGCAATGTGCAGGCGTTCACACAGTTTATCAAAGGGGGCGACTTTCGTCCTGGCGTCGTCATCCTGGGGTTGAAGGTGCTGGTGGTGGCGGGCGTGATAACCGCTGCGGTCATTGCCGGCGCGGGTGGCGGCAATCAGGATACCCGGATCGCCCTGCGCGCCATGGCGTTGGGGTTACAGATTTTTCTCTCGCTCATCGACCCGCTACTGACCTTTGCGAGAATGTCAAGCGCCGGTATTACGGTGGCGTACAGTTCAGAATTTATTGGCGTCTCGCGGGGCAGCCTGGTCGTCGGCACGGTGATCGCCATCGCGGTGGTTTGGGGCTTCTTTATCTACAGCATGGTCGCCAACAATGTCACCCCCTTTAGCCCAGAGTTCAACCGGGCGTTGGCCGAGACCATTGCCGCCACCATCTACCTGATCTTGCTGGCGCTGATTTCGTTGACCATCGTGGGGTTGATCCTGGTCGGCATTGTCGCCGTCATCGATGCGATCCTGACCGCCATCTGCGAATTGGGCGTGGACGATCTGCGCAAGGTGCCCGGGCTGGGCGGCGCCTGTTTCACGCTGGGCACCACGGCCATCAAGGCGATTGCCTATGCCCTCTATAATTACGATGTCATGATCGACACCAACCGCCGCGACATGGTCTCACCCGGCGCGCCCGAGACCCGCCTCGCCGACCCCAGCAAGGGCTTTGTGACGGGCAACGAACTCTCCATCACCATGCCCATCACGACAAATATCTCGCACAAGAACCCAGACGCGGCCAACGGGCTGATGATCAACGCCTATCTCTATTTCTTCTCGCCGAGCAACCTGCGTTCGACCACCTTCAAGTACAGCCTGTCGCAGCCCGACA
>JAHDWG010000545.1 GCA_023384495.1 Caldilineaceae bacterium | reverse complement strand
TTCTACCACTGGAACAACGATGACTATACGCGGCGTTTCTGTCGTGTGGATTGCTCTTTGAGCAGGGGTGGTTGCACCGGACTGGCTCTGTTAAGGGGCATGCACTGTCTGCTCCTTCGGCCACGTCATCTCGTTTAGGTTGTCTCGGTGCATTCGTTCGCCAGCCGGTGAGCCGTGTCCGTTGGCCGGCTGAGCAGCTCACGGGGTTGTCGAAATAGACCAATCAGCAATCTATACTTCACCACACGTGCAAGTTCTTGAGATTAGAGTGTTTGTATGCTCTGCATGTTTATGCTATTCTCAATTTATCAATTGTGTAATCATAGAAGGTCATCCACAAGGTAAGTGTGAAGTGATGGGCTACGATGTGTTTATATCACATGCATCTGAGGATAAAGCAGCCTTTGTCAAGCCACTTGCGGAGGATCTTGCTAGGCTAGGCGTACATGTTTGGTATGATGAGTTTGCATTGAAGCTTGGTGATAGTTTATCGAGATCAATCGACAAGGGGCTGGCGCTCTCTAAATTCGGGATCGTCGTGTTGAGTAAAGCCTTCCTATCAAAGCCTTGGCCTGAGTATGAATTACGTGGTCTTGTCACTCGAGAGATTGGTAAAGACAAAGTAATACTTCCCGTATGGCACAATGTCACTAGAGATGACATCATGGCATTCAGCCCTCCACTTGCGGACAAGCTCGCCCTTAATACAGCGATACAGAGCTTATCAAAGATTACTGTGGATATTGTAGAAGTTGTTCGACCTGACATTCATGAAGCACTAATACGCCTAAAGATTTGGAAGCAGATAGTTGCAAATGCTGACCTAAAGTTTACTAATCTAGGTGAGATACATCCAGGCCCCATTCGACATGAAAAATTGCCGGATGCTCTAATTGGCCGATTGAAGCTCGTCTATGAAATCCTTGGTGAGGTCATGGACAAACCTTTTGATGAGCTTATCGAAGCTTTTCAGCGTGATCTCAACCCAGCCAATGAGGTGGCAATTTGGGAGAAATTAGCAACTGCCTATCTTAGGGTTGTCAAATGCCACCCTTACGAGAAATTGGAACGTGGTGAAATACTTGGTGTTCTTATACGAAATTCTATGGGTGTTTTCAATCCAGATGACCTGAAAAACTTCAAACACCTTGATTTGGATACTATAACTTTGATTGCGGAAGCCTACAGATCCGTTTCTGCGAACGTTTAGTACGATTAGCTGAGCCGATAATAAAGCCAACGCTGTGACTGAACCGCAGTAATTGCCCCTGGTCTAGCCGGCCAACAACCCGCTCCTCAGAAACGGTGACTTCTACCACTGGAACAACGATGACTATACGCGGCGTTTCTGTCGTATGGATTGCTGTTTGAGCAGGGGTGGTTGCACCGGACTGGCTTTGTTAAGGGCCGTTCAGCGGCTTCTCCTTCGGCCATGTGTTTTCGCGTAGCTTGGTGTGGTGCTGTCGCCGCCAGCCGGTGAGCCGGGCACGGGAGGTCGGCTGTGAGTAGGCTCCACCCAATGACGGAGAGGGACAAAGATGAGTAACCCGAAGGTATTCATCAGCTACGCTCATACGGATTTTGAGGCGGCGAGACGCATTGCCGATGAGCTCCGCAAGGTGGAGCTTCAAGTCTGGCTTGATGCGTCTTCCCTGCAACCGGGTCAGAACTGGGTTGCTGAGATCGAGCGGGCGTTGGAGGAGGCAGGCTACCTCCTCGCCCTTTTGTCATCAGTTTCCTTGGCTTCCCATTGGGTCCAGCGTGAATGGACCTCGATGCTAACGCGACAGCTCGGCGGCAAGAACGGTGGCATCGTAATTCCGTTGCGCCTTGAAGATGTGCGGCCGCCCACATTGCTTCAGCCGCTCCAGTACGTCGATCTCTTCCCGGATTTCAATGCTGGTGTGGCGAGAGTTGTCGGATTCCTGCTGAGCCAGACGCGGCCTGCATGGCTCGTGCAAGAAGAGATGAAGACCCGGCCGACGCTCGCTGAGGTCGCAACCGCTCCCACGTTGCGAGCGCCGGCAGCAGTGATTCAGCAGCGTGGTCACGGTTACTCAAGTGCTACGTGGCAGGCATGGCACACGGTTATGGGGCACGAGCCGTTAACGGACGCCGCTCTGCAGCAGATGGACACCCGCACCATCCGTCGCGTCGCGTTGCGTTGTGTCACGCTGCAACACTTGCAGTCGTTCTGCATCGACACCCATACGGACCGCGGAAGCCTCAGTGGGAGCAGCGTGAATGAGCAGATTCTGTCTCTCCTGGAGCTGCTCTTGCGAGAGGTGAGGCTGGAAGAGTTCATTCGCTGGCTTGCGGAAGAGGCACCGCGCTGCGTGCAGGCAGCGGTCGCACAATTTCTTCCAGAAATTCTTGGACCTTCCAGCCGCGGGGCATGAATCAGTCTGGGACGTTGGCCGAGTTGAGTCACTGCGCACGCCACGCCGAACAACAGCATGCAGCTGATGGCGCTTCGCGCCGCATCTGATGCTGAGCGTTGGCCGTAATCAATAAAGGTGGAAATGGATGACCTCAACTGACGACCTGAAGGACCGCGGCATTCCGGCTGATCACCGACCGTTTGTCGTGTCGAGACCATGCCCTGCGTGTCGTGGCAAAGGCGCCACCAACGAGCAGGCCTGCGCTGCCTGCCATGGCACCGGTGTGGGGCAGTTCTTCCATGGCACGAAGGCTGACCTTGAACCAGGAGAGCTGATCGAACCCGGCCATACCGCAAACTTTGGCAAGCTGGATCGGACAACGACCTACGTATATTTCACCGGCACCCTGGATGCCGCCATTTGGGGAGCGGAGCTCGCACTGGGTGAAGGGCGCGGCAGAATCTACATCGTGGAACCGACCGGCCCAATGGAGGATGACCCAAATCTGACCGACCAGCGGTATCCCGGCAATCCGACCAAATCGTACCGGTCCCGCGAGCCGCTACGCGTGACGGGGGAAGTCACGGACTGGCAGGGGCACGCCCCGGAGGTGCTCAATGCCATGAAGGAGGGCCTCGAGCGACTGGCACGAGAGGGCGCTGAGCCGCTCGACGACTGAAAGCTCCGGGAAGCCCGCCGGCTAACCAGTCGCTGCAGTGGACGCAGGGCCGTCCATGTTTTCAAGCTCCGCGAGGTTGAAGTCCGCGCCGTTCTTCGGCTTTCGGTCCGCCCTGCGCCACTGAACACCGCGTTCGGCGGCGCGATCCACAGCGAAGATTGTCACCATCTTTCTCGCAAGGAAGACCAGTTCCAATTTTCACCGCAGATCACCGCCGAAGAAATGGATCTGGCGGCGGAAAGGGCTGGTCAGTTAGGAACCGCCTATCGTCCCCCTGGATCATCATAGCTCAGCTGCGCCAGGCCGCCCAACAAACCGCAGCATCGCACGATGAAGGCAAGGGACGAGAGCTCTCTCACCCCCCTACCCCAGCGGCTGCGCCTGCTGCGCCAGCAGGCTGGTTGCGCCGCCCGCCCGCTGCACAACCCCTTCCACCACCAGCAGCGGCTCATGGCGCGGGGTGGTCCGCAGCCGGCTATAGACCGTCGGCTTGACCACCACGTCGAGCAGCCCGCTCTCATCCTCCAACGACAGGAACAGGATGCCCTGCGCCGTCTGTGGCCGCTGGCGCACCACCACCAGCCCCGCCACCCGCACCCGCCGCCCCGCCTCCGCCGCTTTCACCTGCCACGTGCTCAGGATGCCGGCCCGCCGCAACTCGTCCCGATAGTGCGCCATCACCTGGCCGCCCGGCGCCAACCCCAACAGCTCATACGCCCACGCCGTCTGCTCCAGCGCCTCCAGCGCCGGCAGATCGGGCGTCGCTTCGGGCGCGGCCAGCTCCAAGCCCGCCGCCTCATACTCCACCCCGCCCAGTTCCCAGAGCAGACGCCGCCGCTCGCCAAAGCCGTCGAACAGACCGGCGCGGATCAGGCTGGTCACCCCATCCCGCGGCAGCCGCGTGCGCCGGCAGAAGTCCGCCAGGCCGGCAAAGGGTTGCGCCCGCCGCGCCGCCTCAATGCGCCGCCACCCCGCTTCCCCCAGCTCCTTCACCGCACACAGCCCCATGCGTAGCGCCGGCCTCCCCGCCGCCGTCTGCCCCAACGTGTAACGCCAGTCGCTTGCCTGGATGTCCGGCGGCAGCAG
>JAHDWG010000544.1 GCA_023384495.1 Caldilineaceae bacterium | reverse complement strand
TTATCCGCACGGCGCTGCGCGAAGCATACGAAGAAGTGGGCGAGCTGCCCGACGACGTGACCGTCTTGGGGCAACTCAGCCCGCTCTATGTCTATGCCAGCAACTATCTGGTCCACCCGACGGTGGCGTGGGCGCCCGCGCGTCCGGAGTTCAAGGTTGACCCCTACGAGGTGGCGATGTTGCTCGAAGTCTCGCTGGTGGAGTTGCTCGATCCGGGCCGCCGCCAACGCGAGGAATGGCAACTGCGCGACCGTGTCGCCGATGTGCCCTTCTTCCTGGTGCAGGGGCAGAAGATCTGGGGCGCCACCGCAATGATGCTCAGTGAACTGCTGGCGCTGCCTGTAATCGCATCTTGGCCATCCGCTCCCCCCCTGGAGAACGCCGCCCAGATTGGCCCTCCATAGCCCAATCTGTTGCATATAAGACCCAGATAGTACATCAACTTGTTGCCCGGAGCGTAACGGGCGCAACCATTTTGCGCTACGCCCCGGTCGTGATAGGATCGGCTGCATGGATTGGTGCTTTTGCACGGTGACAGTCACTTTCAGCGGCAAGGGCCGGCATTGCCGACCTATGCCGGCCAGTGGCTGTTACCTCACCAGGCAATCGAGTAGATCGAGTAGCGCAGGGAAACCTTCCAGGCGCCGTCACACCGCGATGGCTGGCCTGCTGTCGCCGCTGATGCTCTGTCTGTGGTTCACCCTGTTTGGCGACAAGGCCCACGCCGCTCCTGCGGCCCAGAGCAGCAGCGACCCGCTGGTGTTGGCCTTCTATTACACCTGGTTCGACGAACATACGTGGACGTACGACAGGCTGAGCGATCTGCCGGTCGAGCCCTATGTGAGCCGCGAGCGGGGCGTGATGGGTCGCCATATCGACCAGGCCAGGGCCGCCGGCATTGACGCCCTGCTCGTGGCCTGGTATGGCCCCACTGGCGACTCGAACCAGACCGAGCCCAACCTGGCCGCCCTGCTCGAAGAGGCCGCAGCCCGCAACTTCAAGATCGGCATCCTCTTCGAGACCGACTCGCCCTTTTTGGGGGGAACCGGCGCGATCACAGCGGCGCTGCAACATGCGCTGGCCGTCCACGCCGCGCACCCCGCCTTTCTGCGCGTGGATGGGCGCCCGGTCATCTTTTTTTGGCGGCCCTCGCTCTATGGGGTGGACGCCTGGCGCGCCATCCGTAGCCAGGCCGACCCGGGCTACAGCAGCATCTGGATCAGCGAGGGGGTTAACACTGCCTATCTGGCTGTCTTTGACGGGCACCATCTCTACAGCAACACGTGGAACCCCCCGGCAGACCTGACCGCCACCAACCAGAAGTTTGCCAATCAGGTGGTGGCGGCTCGCAATCAGCACGGCGTCTACAAGTTTTGGGTGGCCACCGTCATGCCTGGTTACGATGACGTGCGCATTCGCGGCGGCGCTGGCTTTGCCCGCGGCCGTGAGGGGGGCGCATACTTCGAGCGGGCGTGGCAGGCAGCCATCGCAAGCCAGCCCAATTGGATTGTCATCAACAGCTTTAACGAGTGGCCCGAAGGCACCTATATCGAACCGAGCCAGGCGCATGGGGGGCACTACCTCAACCTCTCAGCGGCGTGGAGCCAGCGCTTCAAGGCCGGCGGTGGCGTCCATGTGCAGGCGGCAGCCCTGCCCGCGGCGCCTCCACCGCCACCCGTCCCCACTCCCCAGCCCGAACCCGACACGCCCACCGCCATTGTCGAGGTGGCGCTGGCCAACCTGCGCGGCGGCCCCAGCACCGACCACCCCATTGTGGGAACAGCCGGCGCTGGGGCAACGTTACCCATTCGCGGGCGGGCCGCCGCCGCGCCCGATTGGTGGCAGGTGGAATACAGCGGCGGAACGGCTTGGGTCTACGCCCCGTTGGTGCGCGCAGCCGGCCCGCTGGAGCAGACGCCATCGGTAGAGTTGGCCCCGGAGATCGCGCCCCAAGAGCCGGCCGAACGGGCCGAGGTCTTGGCTACCGAATCCGAGCCGGCCACGGTGGAGCCAGCCATCGCGGCGGCAGCCGTTAGTGCCGAGCCGATATCCGCAGATGCGCCCACCGGGCCAATCCTGTCTCGTGGCCCGTGAGCACCCGTACAGAAAGGTTGCCATGTCTCAACCCGGCCCTGCGCCGCCATTTTACAGCAACCGGCTCGACGATGACATCGAAGAAGTGCTCATCGATGCAGCCACGCTCCGTGAGCGCGTAAAGGCCCTGGGGGACGCCATCAGCCGTGAATATGCTGGCCGCGATCTGTTGTTGGTGTCGGTGCTCAAGGGTAGCATCGTTTTTATGGCCGATCTGATCCGCGCCATCTCCATCCCCCATGAGATCGACTTCATGGCCACCAGCAGTTATGGCGCGGGGGTGAGCAGCAGCGGCGCGGTGCGCATCCTCAAGGATCTAAACATGCCGATTGAGGGGCGCAATATCATCCTGGTCGAAGATATCATCGATTCCGGCCAGACGCTCAGCTATCTGTTGCGCATGCTCCAGGAGCGCAGACCGGCCAGCATCCGCATCCTGGCGCTGCTCGACAAGCCAGACCGCCGCGAGGTGGATGTGGCTGTGGATTGGATCGGCTTTTCGATTCCGAACGCCTTTGTGGTCGGCTATGGATTGGACTACAACGAAATCTACCGCAATCTGCCCTATATCGGTGTGCTCAAGCCCACCGTCTACTTGCCCCATGAGTGAACGCCCAATCGGCGCGCTGGGCCGGCGCCCGGCGCCCGCAATCACCATCGCCGCGCTGCTGCTGTTGGTGGGCCTTCTGTGGGGATTGGCGGCGCCCCGTGCGCTGGCGCAGGATG
Organism: Caldilineaceae bacterium; assembly: GCA_023384495.1. Classification (GTDB taxonomy): domain Bacteria; phylum Chloroflexota; class Anaerolineae; order Caldilineales; family Caldilineaceae; genus CFX5. The sequence continues at coordinate 1,366 of JAHDWG010000544.1, read as the reverse complement.
GCGTCGGCTCGTACACCGTGGTGAGCGGCGACACCCTGTCGGCCATTGCCCAGCGCTTTGGCGTCACGGTGGAGGCGCTGGTGCAACTCAACGGGATCAGCGACCCCAGCCTGATCCGCGTGGGGCAGGTATTGCTCATCCCCGGCGCAAGCGGCAGCCTGGCGCAGATCCCCACGGCGCAGGTGCAGGCGCTGCCGGGGGATTCGCTGCTGGATGTGGCCCAGCGCTATGGGCAAGACGCCACATTGCTCACGTCGCTCAACGGCCTCTCGACCACCGCTCGCCTTTTTCCTGGGCAACCTGTGCAACTGCCAGCGGATCAGGCGCCGCCCCGCCCATTGCTATTTGGCGCTATCGAACGGATCGACGCGCCGGCGCAGATCGTGCAGGGGCGCACGGGCCGGCTCACCGTTCACAGCGCGCGCCCGCTGGTCCTCTCGGCCAACTGGAATGGCGCGCCGCTGGCCTTTGTGCCCACCAATGACGAGGGCGCGCAACAGACGGCGCTGGTGCCTGCGCCAGCGCTGCTAGGACCAGGCGCATTCCCGCTCACGGTGACCTATACGGCCAACAATGGGGTCAACCTCCACCATCAGCGGATGATCGTGGTCGCCGATGGTGGCTACGAGCGCCAGGTGATCCAGTTGCCGCCCGACCGCGCGACCCTGCTCGACCCTGCGCTGGTGACGGCGGAAGAGCAGAAGGTGGCACAGGTGTGGGCGCAGACGGGGCCGACCCTGTGGGCCAGGGGACGCTTCTTGCGCCCCATTGCCGAGCAATACCAGACAACCAGCCCCTTTGGCATTCGGCGAAGCTACAACGGCGGGCCCTTCTCCAGCTATCACGCCGGGCAAGACTTTGGCGCGCCTGTGGGCGTCACCGTCACCGCGCCGGCGGACGCCGTAGTGGCGCTGGCCGAGCCGCTCCAGGTGCGCGGCAACGCGGTAATCCTCGACCATGGCCGGGGCGTCTTTACCGGCTACTGGCACCTGAGCGAGCTCTTTGTCGCGCCGGGGCAGGCCGTGGCCGCCGGCGATCTGATCGGGCTGGTGGGCAACACCGGCTTGAGCACCGGCGCCCATCTGCACTGGGAATTGCGCATCTTTGGCATCGCGGTCGACCCCATGCAGTTTCTCAGCGAACCCTTGTTGGAGTGAGGGCGACCTGTCCGTAGTCCGTAGGTCACGCTCCCAGCGTGACCATTGTCGCGATGCGTAGCGCCGTCGCCCTGGTAGGGCGACCTACAGACTACAGCCCGTAGTGGGCGTCGATATCGGCCTGATAGGCGTTGACCGCGCCGGAGAGCACATAGTCCAGCGTCACCAGCCGGTTGAGCACCCACGATTAGAGCACGCCCAAGGCCCAG
>JAHDWG010000543.1 GCA_023384495.1 Caldilineaceae bacterium | reverse complement strand
ACGCTCAATTGCCAATGAGGGCGCCGAACTCGGCCCGGCCAGTAATAATCCAGAATACGCCCAGTTTGAAGGAACAAACAGTATGGCGGTGCCCGATTTTCAGTCGATCATGCTCCCCTTGCTCGAATATATGTCCGATGGACAAATCCGCTCCATTGCGGAAACCGTGGAGTCGCTGGCTGACGAATTCCAGTTAACAGCAGATGAGCGCACGGAATTGATACCGAGCAACCGGCAGACCAAGTTTTACAACCGGGTCTCGTGGGCGCATATTTACCTGGCGCGTGCAGGTTTGCTGGAACGGCAACGGCGCGGCTATTACAGCATCACGGAACCAGGCCGGTCGGTGCTGGCGAGTAAGCCGGCCCGCATCGACATCCATTTCCTGCGGCAATTTCCAAGTTTCGTCGAATTCCGTGACACGAAGCCAGAGGTGAATGCGACTGAAGCAGCAACGGTTGAACCTACACCGACAAAGACACCCGAAGAAGTGATGGATGACGCGTATCAGGAAATTCGCGACAACCTGGCCCAAGAGCTTTTAGCGCAGGTGATGAAATGCTCGCCGGCCTTCTTCGAGCGGATGGTGGTCGAGTTGTTGGTCAAGATGGGTTATGGCGGCTCGCGCAGCGAAGCGGCCCGCGCTGTGGGCCAGACCGGCGACGGCGGCATCGACGGCATCATCGACGAAGACCGGCTTGGGCTTGACACCATCTACATCCAGGCCAAACGCTGGGATGGCAATAGCTCGGTGGGCCGGCCCGAAATCCAGCGGTTCGTTGGGGCGCTCATGGGCAGGCGGGCGCGCAAAGGGATCTTTATTACGACGGCTAGCTTTTCGGCTGACGCCCGCGCCTATGTCAACAACATTGATTTCAAAGTTGTGCTGATTGACGGTAAGCGTCTGGCCGATCTTATGATAGACTATGACATTGGGCTAACCAATGTGCTGACCTACCAGTTGAAGCGAATCGATTCGGATTACTTCAGCGAGGACGGCTAAGCCCGAATAAAGGCGTTAAGATGCAGCCATTGGCTGGCATATCAATGATAACCGATGTACATGGTATACTATATGTTATCGGTGATGCGGCTGGCGCCAGTATTTATAAAGCATAAGGGGGAACGACTGTGTTCCAAGTTGTATATGAGCATCAGCAACCCTGGCCCGAAACAGGGACGCTTACAGTCAAAGCGCCCCCGATTGAGGGTGAAATTGCCGTATCCCCTGACGCCGCACGCAGGCGCGCCAACGGCTATCTCGCCCGCTATGTAGCGTTGGCCATCGAAGCAAGCGAGCCGGTTCTCATCTGGGGTGACCATCCGGTGTGGCGGATGTCGGTCTACCTTTGCCTGCCGGGGTATGGCCAGGTAGCAAAACTTGGTGAGATTGAGGTAGATGCCTTAACCCGCCAGGTCTTTTCACTCTCTCAGGCTACAATTACCGAGATGCAAGAACGTGCTGACGCCATTGCTTCCCGTCTTACACCGGCCGCAGAGCCAGCAGGCTGATTGTCTGGCAGCCTTTGCGGCGATGATCCTCGATTACTTGCAGGTGCCGTTCAACGATGCGCGGCTCCGCAAACTGCTCCGTATCCGTCACTATGGCGCATTCTTCTCCGACATCGAAAACCTGACTGTGCTGGGAGTCGCCGTTTCGGTCGATGAGGGTGACATCGACACCCTACAAAGAGAGCTTGATGTTGGATTACCCGTAATTGCCGCCGTCAACACCGGTTTTCTCCAAGCTTACTGGAATGAGGCGCTCGGCCATGCTGTTGTAGTCGTTGGGATCGAAGATGAGATTGTTTACATAAACGATCCCGCACTTGCCACTGCCCCACAAGCGATTGATTTGAATGAGTTTTTCGCAGCCTGGGGCGAAAAGGACTTTCTGTATGCTGTAATTTCCCTGGAATAGTTCGCTGGCAACCCTTATCCGCGGCACGAATCCGTAACTGTTTGTACTTGACGATGAGGTTCTATCATGGGAACTGTGATCAAGAACGGCACCATCATCACCGCCGGCGACACCGTTCAGGCGGACCTGCTTATCGACGGCGAGCAGATCGCACTCATCGGGCGCAACCTGCCGGTCGAGGGCCACGAGGTCATCGACGCCACGGGCAAGCTGCTCTTGCCCGGCGGCATCGATGTCCACACCCACCTGGAGTTGCCTTTCGGCGGCACCCTCTCGTCCGATGACTTCTTCACCGGCCAGCGGGCGGCGGCCTTTGGCGGGACAACCTCGCACATCGACTTTGCCATCCAACCCAAAGGCGGCTCGCTCAAAGAGGGGGTCGATATCTGGCACAAAAAAGCTGAGGGCAAAGCCTGTATCGACTACGGCTTTCACGTCGCCATCACCGACCTGCGCCCCGAGGTGATGGACGAGATCCCGGCGCTCATCGACGAGGGCATCCCCAGCATCAAGCTCTTTATGGCCTATAAGGGCGTGCTCCAGGTGGATGACACGACCCTCTTCCGCAGCATGGCGAAGGCAGGCGAGCACGGCATGTTGACCATGGTTCACGCCGAGAACGGCGACGTGATCGCCGAACTCACCGCCGCCGCCCTGGCCAGAGGGGAGACGGCGCCCATCTACCATGCCAAAACCAGACCATCGATTGTCGAAGGCGAGGCGACGGGGCGAGCGGTGGCACTGGCCGGCGTGGCCGGGGCGCCGCTCTATGTTGTCCATATGACCTGCGTCGAGGCGCTGGAACAGTTGGCGCTGGGCCGAGCCAGGGGCTTCCCCGTGATGGGCGAGACCTGCACCCAGTACATGTTTATCTTTGAGGAAGACCTGGGCAAACCCGGTTTTGAGGGGGCAAAGTATGTCTGCTCGCCGCCCATGCGCACACCAGAAGACGCCGAAGCACTCTGGGGCGCATTGGCCGACGGGGCACTGCAAGTCGTCTCCACCGACCATTGTCCCTTCTGGTTCGAAGGCGGGGTCGCTGGGCGGTTGCCTGGCAAAGAGTTGGGCAAAGTCAGTTTCGACAAGATCCCCAACGGCGTGCCCGGTATCGAAGACCGTATGGCCGTGATGTGGCGCCACGGTGTCAATGGCGGGCACTTCAGCGCCAACCGCTTTGTCGAGTTGATGTCCACCAATCCGGCCAAAATTTTCGGCCTCTACCCGCGCAAGGGCACGCTGGCTGTCGGTTCTGATGCCGACATTGTGATTTGGGACCCGGAGAAGAGCCACACGATCAGCGCCAAAACGCATCACATGAATACCGACTACAATATCTACGAAGGCATGACCGTGCAGGGCTGGCCGGACCGGGTGCTCTTGCGCGGGCGGACCATCGTAGACGGCGACCGCTGGCTGGGGAGCGAAGGCTCCGGCCACTTTCTCCACCGGTGTCCGCACGCGGCTGTGATATAGAATTGGAGCTTCATGACGACGACCGTTCAGGCAACCGTCCAACCCAGCGCAGCGGTATGGCGGCGGACAAACGCCAGCGCGGTGCGCGCTCGTCGCGCCGTACGCCAGGCCTTCTCATTTCTGGCGCTGTTGCTGCTCATCGCGCTGGTGTGGGAAGGCGCAAAGTGGCTGGGCGGTGACCCCTGGCGACCAGAGAACAACCCGCTTGGAATCAGTCACAACCCACCCTTTCGCTGGAAGATCACGTCGGATCTGAATCTGCCCCACCTGTGGGACATTGCCGGTGCGTTCACCAGCCCGGCGCGGCGCGGGGGGCCACCGCTGGCTGGCGTGCTTTTCGACGCCGCGCTCTACACCTTCCGAGAAGCGATTGTCGGCTTTTTGCTGGGCGCATCGCTGGGGCTGTTGTTGGGGACGCTCTTTGTCCACTTCAACTTGCTGGAACGAGGCTGCATGCCCTATATTGTGGCCTCACAGACGGTGCCCATCCTTGCCATTGCGCCCATGGTGATTATCTGGCTCAAGGCGGGGTGGTTCTCGGTGGCGGTGATTGCGGCCTATCTGACCTTTTTCCCGGTGACAATCAACACCCTGCGCGGCCTCCGTTCGCCTGACCCGACAGCCGTGGAATTGATGCGCTCGTATGCAGCGTCGCCCTGGGCCATTCTCTGGAAGCTGCGCTTTCCGGCCGCGCTGCCCTATATCTTTACTGCCTTCAAAATTGCGGCGACGGCCAGTGTGGTCGGCTCGATCATTGGTGAGCTGCCGTCGGGCATCCGCAGTGGGTTGGGCGGGG
>JAHDWG010000542.1 GCA_023384495.1 Caldilineaceae bacterium | reverse complement strand
AAGCCGTTCGTCGTAATCGAGATAGCACAATGGCGAGCCTGGGCATGGCGGAGCACATTGTTGAGCGCCTCCTGCACCACACGAAAGGCGGCTACTTCGATGGCGGCTGGAATCGACGGCAGTTCCTCGGGCGTGTTCACCACGATCTGCAAACCGGCATCGGCGCCGACAACCTCCACATGCTCGCGGATCGCCTCGATCAGGCCCAACTCATCGAGTGTCGGCGGACGCAGGGCATAAATCAGCCGCCGCACCTCGGCAACGGTGTTCTCGCTCTGGCTTATCACATCATCGAGCAGCCGCTCGGCCACCTCCGGCTTGTCTCGCAGCAGTTGGTGTGCGGCGGCCAGCTTCAGCCCCTGGCTGGCCAGCACCGGCCCCAGCCCGTCGTGCAGGTCGCGCCGCAGGCGGCGGCGTTCCTCTTCGCGGGCCGATACGGTGCGCACGCGCGCCTCCTGCACCTCGTTGGTCAGTTGGATGGTGCGCGCGGTGGTGGCGGCAAGTTGGGCAATCGTGTTGAGCAAGGAGCGATCAGCCGGGGACAACGATTCGCCGGGGGCGCGTGGCGCCACGACCAGTTGACCAATCACCTGGTTCTGATAGCTCATGGCCACCACTTCCACCTCGGGTGGGCGCTCACCCACTGACGCTGCCGCCACTATCACTCCATCTACATTAGGCAGTTCAATGGCAACAAAGGGCAATTTCAGCGCCTGGGCCACGGTCTCAGCCAACGTGGGCAAGATTGCATTGGGGAGATTGGTCGTCTCGAGCCCGTTAGCCAGCCGGGTGATTACACTGGTCGGGTCGTCGCGCTCGCCGTAGATATAGCGATCAACGGTGCGCTGAACGCTCGTGCGCAGCGGTTGAAAAAGAACGGCAACCACACCCGTGGCAATCACCGTCGTAGCCGTGTTGCGACTCTGCCTTTGGAACAAGAGATTGCACAGGGCAACCAGCGCGCCATAGAGCGAGATGATCAGCCCAGTCAGGGGGACATAGACCAGAGTGCGTTTGATCCACTGGTCGATGTCATAGAGCCGGTGTTTCATGATTGCGACCCCCAAGGCAACGGGCGCCCCCACCAGAACCGCTCGGTAAATCAAAAAGAGTGTGTCGGCGAACTGGGCAGGCAGAGGGAGCTTCAGCAAGAACGGTAGATTTGCGCCAACCCAAGAGACACCAGCCAGCGCCATCAGATAGGCGATCCATTTGATCTGCTGTCGCACGTCCTGGGTCCCCGTGCGCCATCGCCACAACAGCGCGCTCGCTGAGATCAGACAAAACGCCGCCAACCGCCACAGCTCACTGGCTCGCAACGAGACCACAGACGCCACCAGCAGTCCAACACTTCCCAACAGACGATGCGGGGGTTGGGGGTGCTGTCGCCAAAGCGCCAGGAGACCCGGAATCATGACCAGCACCGGCAACGGTCGCATCACCTGCCCATAACGCGTCAGAAAGCGCAGCGGCAGCGCAAACGGATTGGGGATCTTGGGCCAGTCCAGTAAGCCGTTCTCCAACGGGATGGGGGCAAAGGCATAGCCTGGCAACCCAACCAGATGGGAAACCGACACATGCCAGAAATAGGGTCGCCACCAGGCTGAAGGCAATCGCCCATCAGGAAATAAGAGCGGGAAAAAGACAAAAAAGAGACTGATGCGCGGCGCCCACAGCCAGTGTTGCAACCAACCGGCAACTTTGTGCAAAGGCCAACGGCGCGCCGGCGCAACAAAAAAACCATGGATGGCATAGAGCGTGCAGAAGCTCTCCAGGTGATTGAGCAGCCCCATCAGCAACATCAACCAGCCGATCCGATTGCCTTGCCGGCGGCGTAGGACAAACATGCCCGCTGTGGCGAAGCTCGTGACTGCTGCCAATTGCAGGATGCGAACCCAATAATCGCGCCGCAGCTTCACCTGCTTTTCACCCCGCTGAAGCCGCAAGCGATACACAGGGCCTGCCAACGGCAACTGGACCAGCGCCAGTGCGGCCAGCAACAGCCAGAGGAAAAAGGCGACTGGCCGAGTGTACGTTGCCCAAAACTGTTTGAGAGAGGAGTTGTGTTGCGCCCACCCAGCCATCCAGATAGTATAACATGGACCCGGGGTGACGCAACTGCCTGTTCACCCTATCGGCTCGAGTTGGGGCGGCATTGGATCGTTGTCCTATCCACGCCCGAATCGTCTGGTGAAACAGATCGGGTGCTTCTCCAAAATGGGTCCATCTAAGCGGAATTGCAGTGCAGTAAACAGCTTGGCCCGCTGTAATGTGGCATCATCCCAACCGGTATCGGTTAGGGTGCGCACGCGACTTCGTTGCGAATCGGGGTAGCCCTTGGCTCAAGTTGCGAGAATCTCCATGGCCGCGTTGCGCCCGTTGATGGCGATGACGCTGCCGCCGGGATGGGTGCAGGCGCCGCAAAGATAGACACCGGGCATGGGGGTGCGATAGGCCAGCCGCTTGTCCCACATGTACTGGGGCAGACACTCGCCCTGGAAGATGTGACCGCCGGTAAGGCCCACCTTTTGCTCCACGTCGGGCGGGCCGAGCACGTCGAGGTCGATGACGGCGGCGGGCAGGTTGCTGGTGTAGCGGGCAATGGAGTCAATTGCCCGTTGGCCGGCCTCGGCGCGGCGGTTCTCCCAGTCGCCTTCGGCGAAGGCATAGGGCACATACTGCGAGAAGACGGTCATGATGTGGCAGCCCGACGGCGCCACCGACGGGTCGTGAGGCGTCTGGAAGTAGAGTTCGGTCCACAGCCGGGGCGGCAGGTCGCCGGCCCTGGCAATGGCGTGGTGCGTGCGCCATTCCGTTTTGGTTAGCGGCGTGTTGACCTGGCCATAGTGGTGCGGCTCATGGGTTCCGGGCCGCGCCGTAAAGTTGGGCAACTCGCGCAGCGCCACATTGACCTTGAGCGTGCAGCCCTCAATGGGGATCGACTCGACCTGGGCGCGCCAGGCCGGGTCGGCGTTGCTGTCCAAGAGCCGCAGCGTCACCCGCGGGTCGGCATTGGAGACGATGACCGGGGCGTGGATGCGCTCGCCGCCGGCCAGCTCCACCCCTTCGCCGGGCAGGATGCGCGCCACGGGCAGACCCGCCGCCACCACAGCGCCGGCGTCGCGCGCCGCGTCGCAGAGGATGAACGAGACCATGCCCATCCCCCCCTTGACATAGCCCCACATGCCGGTCATCCCCCCCATCCGGCCCGACGAGTGGTGAAAGTGGATCGACGCCGTGCCGGGCTCGTGGGGGCTGGCGTTGGTGCCGATCACCCCCTGCCCCAAGACGGCGCACTGCAGGCGCTCGTCGGTGAGGTAGCGCTCGGCGTACTCGACCATGGACCACTCAAAGAGCAGGCCAATGGCCTCACGGTCGCCCTTGAGCCGATCCTCGATCTGCTCGCGGCTGGGCGGCGCGCCGATCCACATGTCGTTGCTGTCGGGCGGGCGGATGGCGTTGCGCGCCCGGCGCATGACGGCATACATGGCGCGATAGCCGGCCACATCCTGCGGGGCCAGGCGGGCGATCTCGGCCTCGGCGCGCTCGTCATCATCCCACAATTGGACGCTCGACCCATCGTCAAAGGGCACGAACATGCCTTCGCGGGAAGGAACCCATTCGTAACCGTACGCCGGAAAGTTGAGTTCATCGATGACCAGCGGGTGGAGCAGGCCGGCCAGATAGGCGCAGGGTGAGATGCGATAGCCCGGCCACGGCTCTTCGAGCGTGCAGGCGCCGCCGACGCGTTCGCGCGCCTCGAGCACCAACACCCGTTGGCCGGCGCGGGCGAGATAGGCGGCGCAGGCCAGCCCATTGTGCCCCGCGCCGACGACGATCACATCCCACCGGCGGGTGGCCATCTCGTTGACGGGCATGGGCAGGCCGATGAGGCCCAGGTTGGCGGCGGTGGGTGAAAGATTCTTGAACATTGGCATGATTCTTACATTTCAGTAACGGGGTTAAGTTGATCTGTATTGAAGCGTGAGCTGGCAACTGCACACAGCTATATCCTAAAGCTCAACAACGGTCAGCCCCAAATGCTGTGCAAAGGGATCAAAATCGTGGTCACTATGCAGCAGGGCGAAGCCACGCGAAATCACAAAAGTAGCGATCATGCAGTCGATGGTCTTTCGCACAGTGACGCCACGTTGACGGAGGTGGCGATAATTCACGGCGCTCTGGAGCGCGAGATCGGGACCGAC
>JAHDWG010000541.1 GCA_023384495.1 Caldilineaceae bacterium | reverse complement strand
CGCCGTTTGTCATCTTTTTGTCACTGTCCGCTTCCTTTTACCGGAAACTAGAGTTCTATGTTAGGTTAGAAATTACCGCTCGTAAGCGTACAATTCAGACACTCACTCCTGGCCAGGCCAGACAATCGCCTATGAGCAGCCCCCCCTCACGCTGTCTCCAGGATACGCACAGTACCGGTGTGACCTTCCACCTCGACAAGCTGCCCATCTTCGATCACACTGGTGGCGATGCCAGTCCCCACGACGGCCGGAATGCCATACTCGCGGGCGACGACGGCGCAATGGCTGAGAATGCCGCCGGTGTCGGTGACCACGGCGGCGGCGCTGGCAAAGAGCGGCGTCCAGGGCGGCGCTGTGGTCGTGACCACCAGCACATCCCCCGGTTGCAGCCGGGCGGATTCGGCCAGCGATCTAATCACCCGCGCCGGCCCACGCGCCGTGCCAGGGGAACCGGCGTTGCCAAAGAGCACATTCGGATCGGTTGACGGCTGTGGCGGTGCGCCAAAGAATTTACCGATGGTGCGGCTCACGGGGTCGTCGGCGGGCGGACCCTCTGGCGGCGTGCCCAGGGCCGGCGGCGGCTGGATCCCCTGGAAGTAGGCCACTTCGGCCTGCCGCCCCGCCACCAGCGGACGGCGATCCATGGCTGGTAACGCCTGTGCTGTCTCACGCACCTCACCCAGCGTCAGGAAAAAGATGTCGTCGGGTTTATCCAGTGCGCAAGCCTCGGCAAAGCGGCGGCCAAACTCCAGAAACATGCAGCGCACCGGATACCAGCCGCGGAAGTCGATCCAGAAGCCGTGGTCCTCGGTGAGGACGCTGCCCTGCTGGGCCGCCTTGAGCAGGAACTCGAAATGCGCCACTACCGGCTGTGGATAATCCACCATCTGCGCCCGCACCTCGGCCAACAGGCGCTCCCGTTCCGCCGCCAGCCGGGCCGTCTCAGCCGCCAGATCCCGGTCGGGCTGGGTGATGTAGTCCTGCAGGTTGCTGATCACCGGCGTGGGATCTTCGATCCAGCTGAGGCTGCTGAACACCCATTTGTCGCTGCGCTGGCCGTACTCGTGCAGGTAGACCTGCAACTGGGCGAGGAAGGCCCGTCCTTCCGCCGAACGGGATAATACGGCGGGCGCGTCAGCGGGATCGCTTTCGGCGAGTACCTGCTGCACGGCGGGTTGGGCCAACGCCTGGCGGCTCAACCGCCAGAGCGCGTGGGTGGTTTCCAGGGTCTTGTTCTCGAAGCCTTGCAGCAGCCGGTAGGCGTCGAACGTGTGCTCGTCGCCGAAGAGCTCCCGGTAGAGTTCCTCGAAGAGCGTGATGGCCGTGTAGGCGGGGAACCAGACCAGGAAGTGGATGTCCCAGAGCCGTTCCCGCGTCTCGATCATGGCGTCCAGGTGGGCCAGCAGTTCGGTCATGGAGGCGCCAGCCAGGTCGAAGGCAGCCCAGGCGTCCAGGTAACGCTGGATCTCGGGTAGGTACTCGGCGTTCCACTGTTCGCCCAGGCGCGCCATGGCCGCCCCTAGCTTCCCCTGTGCGCGCTGGCCCATGGCCGCCAGTTCTTCCGGCGGTAGGGGCAGTGGTGCAATCGCCGCATAGGCATAGGTATTGCAGCGCCGCCCTTTGGCGTAGAAGGGCAGATCGTAGACCTGCGCCGCCCGCGTCGCCCCCTCGAACTCGGTGCGCAGGAACCATTCGTCCAGCGGCGTCATCGGTTCGGGGAAGTGCATGCGTTGCAGGAGCCAGAACAGGCTGGCGTCGGCTGGATCTTCCCAAGTCACGGGGAAGGCGTCTGGCGTTGGAGTGACTGTGTGGGGCGCTTGTGGCATCCCCGTAGCAGCCGATACAGTTGTGGACACATCTTCCTCCTTTGGGGAGAGATACGACGAGTGCTACGCGCTGCTTGGAGCAATGTTGTTATTCAGACGGAAGAAGTTGGCCGGATCGTATTTGGTCTTGACAGCCACCAGACGCTCGTAGTTGGGGCCGTAGGCAGACCGGACGCGCCGGGCACTGTCGTCGGCGTCCAAGTGGTTGACGTAGACGCCCTGCGAAAACGGCTCCACAGTTTTCCAGAACGCTCGCGCCCACTCGACGTGGTGATCGGCCTCCGCTGGATCCGCCCATTGGGCGATGATGTCAAAGTCCCACTGATCCTCTCGGTGCCCGAATGCAGTTTCAGTCGCATTGACCCGCGTACAGGCGCCGTGCATGTGGAAGAAGATCACGACCGACATGGGCGAGGTCTTGGCTGTCGTGTGCTCGATGATGAGATCGAGTAGATTGTCCCCAAGTTCCTGGAAATAACCGGACTTCCAGTAACGGTGGAGCCCGAATGGAGCGGCATCGTCGAACATTTTCTGAAGCTGCCGGTATGGGATCGGCCCCACCAGGTCGGCGATGGGCGGGCCAAATTTGCGCACCGGTTCCAGGTGCTGTTCGCCCTCTTCCAGGGGACCAAACCAGCCGACGAAGATGGCGACCACGGGCAGACCATCGGGCGTGGTCAGAAAGCCGGCGAAAGCCGTTAAGTTATCGGGCGCGCTGCGGGCGTATTCCCGGTAGAACTGCAACACTTCTTTGGCCTGGGTCATGGGATAGAGCACCATGCCGCCCAGCACGTCCGGCGTCAGAGGATGGAGCTTGAACTCAAAGGATGTGACGATCCCAAAGTTCCCGCCACCGCCCCGGATTGCCCAGAACAGATCCGGGTTTTCCATTTCACTGGCCGTCAAAAGCTGCCCATCGGCGGTTACGATATCGACGGACAAAAGATTGTCGCAGACAAGGCCGTGTGTCGCCATCAGCCAGCCCAAGCCCCCACCTAGCGTCAACCCCGCCACACCGGTATGCGAGACTGTTCCGCCTGTGGTCGCCAAACCAAAGGCCTGGGCTTCTCGATCCACCTCACCCCAAATGGCGCCTGGTTCCACCCGAACCGTGCGCCGCACCGGATCCACTCGGATGCCCTTCATGGGCGACAGGTCGATCATCAACCCCTGGTCGCACACTGCGTTTCCAGCCACGTTGTGCCCCCCGCCGCGCACGGAGACGCGCAGATCGTGCGCACGGGCAAAATTGACGGCGTTGATGATGTCGACAGCGCCCAGGCAGCGGGCAATCAGGGCGGGGTGTCTGTCGATCATGGCATTCCAAACTGTGCGGGCCTCATCGTATCCTGCATTATGGGGTTGTAACAGTTCCCCCCGCAGGCTCGCTTTGAATTCTGCAACAACTACATCGTCGAACAACTGGACCTGTGGAACAACCGCTCGTACTGTCTCCATCGTTGCCTCCTCTTCTTGTTGCGGATAGTTGGATCCGATCCGCCGGTACGGATCATGTAGGGTCCACTATGAGGCTTCGGCAGTAGCATGGCAACGGCAAAATGACGCGAAGCGATTGCCTAATCTGCAAAGCGAGGAGAAGAGTCGCCCTTAGGCAAAATTGCCTAGACGGCGCGGTGAAGCATCAAACAAGTCCATACTCGACGGCGTAGCGAGACGCTGCCGTACGTGTGTTGACGTTCAATTTGCTGTAGATGGAGCGTAGGTGAGAGTTGATGGTGCGCACGCTGAGGACAAGCTGTGCGGCCACCTCGGCGTCGGTAATGCCCGAAGCCACCAGGCGCAGCACCTCTACTTCCCGCTCCGTTAACTCGGATAAGGGTGACGCGTCCTGTCGCGCCGGGGTCTGGGGAGCCTGTTTGCCGGAAGAAGCATGGGAGGTGCTTGCCGCCGGGGTCGATGCGTACTGAACGGCCTGCTCGACGCTCATGGCCTGCCCCCGCGCCCACGCCTGTGCGGCTGTCGCTTCGTCGAGCTGGCTGTGGCCAAGGGCCAGCATGCGCTCGTAAGGGGCGCGACGAAACAGGGGCTGGGGGATGCCGAGGGCGTTGCGCAGCGCTGCCGCCGCGCCAAATAACCGCACGCAACGCGCCGGGTCTCCTTGGGCCACCGCCACGCCGGCCAGGCTGTCCAGGCTCCAGAGCACGAGGGGTAGATCTTGGAGCTCGTGGAAGATAGCCATGCTTTGCCGGTGCAGATCCTGGGCCCTGTCCAGATCGTCCTGGCCAAAGGCAACCTCGCCCAATCCATAGAGGACTCGACCAACAATAAGCCGATCGCCAAGTCCCCGCGTCGCTTCCAGGCACTGGTCAAAGTGGGTGCGCGCTAGCTCGTAATCACCCCGACCCAGGGCCACGTGTGCCAGAC
>JAHDWG010000540.1 GCA_023384495.1 Caldilineaceae bacterium | reverse complement strand
GACGCCAGGGGGCGTCTCTATGGTCTTGCTGCTAGCTTTCTAATATAGATCACCCATAGAAGTCGCCCATTCACTCTCGTGTGCAATAGTGTGTATTTGTGCGACTTTTATATGGTTTGTCCATAAGCTCGTACAATCGGTATATTATATACCATATCTGATGCTCTGGCAACCAGTGTCGGCGAGGGCGTAGGGCAATTTCATGTTTCGAAAATACAAATATCTGCAATCGAAATGGCAAGGTGTGTAAGCCAGCAAGCGCCTACTTGACCCTTGCGCAACGCAAAGGCAACGTCCCCGGCGCCTCCAAAGGCGCCGGGGACGTGTGGCCGTGAAATAGCCCTGGCGAGGGCAAGGCGCGCGACACCACAAAAAGCCAAATCCATAATCAATACTGAGCTCTGTTTGAAAACCGGAGTTACTCGAAGAGGCAAACACCTTCGCGAAGTAAGATCCTCAAAACAACCGCAGTATGGCGTAGGTCATGTACTGACAAATGAAGTCAAAGAGGAAGCGGCCCAAGGGGATAGCTCTTGCAGCCATTGAGCCAGGCCGACCCCCATGATTTTTGCCACTTTGCCAAACCCCGTACTTGTTCTGTACAATGAAGCCAATTGCCCCCGGCGCACTGGGCGCGCGCCGCCAACGAAAAACCCTTCTCTATCTTGGCTTTTTAACGCCAGGGCGCAACGCAACAAAGACGCAAGTGAAATTGGATTGATTTCGCTTTGTGGCTTTGCTTCTCTGCATCTTGGCGTTGAATCAGATCTGCAAAGATAGAGAACCCTTGTCGATCCCTACAAACTCTTGAAAACAGAGCAGGCACAAAGAGGAGGAGCTAATGTACGATCTCGAACTCATGCAGTATCTCTTGGATTTGCAGGGCTACCTGGTCATCGAAAACGCGTTGAGCCCAAGCGAAGTTGCTGCGCTCAACCAGCTGATCGATGCGCAACAACTGCCGCCGCCGGGGAAGACCGAACGCTTTGGCAGCGCTCCTGAAGGTTCGGGCTTTCTGGACTGGGGCAAACCCTTTTGCGATCTGCTCGACCATCCGCTGCTCATGCCCATCTTGCGCTTCCAGTTGGGCGACTGTTTTCGGCTGGATCGACTCTATGGCATGTATATGCGCAACGGGATGCCCAGAGGCCAGCTTCATGCCGATTACGGGGCGACGGCGCGCAATGTCAACGTGCAGCCGGGGGAATATTTCCCCTTCCGCACCAACCAGATCTACAACGGTTTTGTCGTCGTGACCTGGAATCTGGCCGATGCCGGGCCCGACTATGGCGGCTTTTGTTGTATCCCCGGCAGCCACAAGAGCCACTACAAGCTGCCCCGCTCGATCGCTGAGCATCCCGAAGAGATGCCCTGCGTGATCATCCCGGAGGCGCCGGCCGGTTCCATCGTGCTCTTTACCGAGGCGCTGACCCACGGCACAGCGGCCTGGCGAGGTCAACATGAGCGCCGCGCTCTGCTCTACAAGTATTGCGTCTCGCACGTGGCGTGGACGGCAAAACGAGTTGCGCCCCCGACCACGACTGCGCTGACCTCGCGGCAGCAGATTCTCTTGCGCGAGCCTGGTGATCCCCATCTTCACTTCCCATCGTTGTTCGAGGGGGTTGATGCCCCATAGCCACAGGTCAACCACGCATGGGAGAGCACCATGGCACTTAAATATCTGAATATCCCAGAGCAGGACGCAATCCGGGTCGATATGGACGCAATTCAGCGCCAGGTCGTTGCCATCCTGCAGGCGGTCAACGTACCAGAGCGTCACGCCCAAATTACCGCCGAGATTCTGACCGCCGCCAGCCTGCGCGGGGTCGATACGCACGGTGTCGGCAACGTGACGGGCTATGTGCAGGCCATCGAAGAGGGTCGGTACACCATTCCCCAATCGGTTGATGTCGTGGCCGAGTCGGCGACGACCGCGCTGTTGGATTGTGGCAACGGTCTGGGCTTTGTGGCGGCGCACCGCGCCATGGAACTCGCGATTGCCAAGGCAAAGCAACAGGGCGTGGGCATGGCCACCGTGCGCAATGGACACCACATTGGCATGGTCGGTTATTATCCGCTGATGGCCGTGGCGCAGGATATGATCGGCATGGCGGTGACGAACGCCTCGCGTTCCATGCGACCCCTACATGGCGCGCATCCCCGCCTGGGCACCAATCCCATCGCCTTTGGCGCACCGGCCGGTAAAGAGCGCCCTTTTCTGCTCGATATGGCCACGACCACGGTCGCTAGCGGCAAGCTGGGTCTGGCTCGGCGGTTGGGGGTGTCGATTCCAGAAGGTTGGGCCGTGGACTCGGAGGGCATCCCCCTCACCGAACCACCCGCCCAGCGCAGCGAAGCGTGGGCGCAGACCCCGCTGGGCAACACGCTGGAGCAGGGCGGCCATAAAGGGTATGGCCTGGCAGTCATGGTTGATATTTTGGCCGGGGTGCTCTCTGGGGGTGGTTTTAGCGCCCAACTGGCCGGCGGTGAAAATATGACGTGGACCATGGCCATTGACATTGCTGCCTTCCGCCCGGTCGCTGAATTCAAAGCCATGATGGATGAGATGATCCAGGCGTTGCACGCCACCCCACCCGAACCCGGCGCCGAGCGAGTGCTGGTGGCCGGCGACCCGGAATTTGACACCGAGGCAGAACGGCGGGAACGCGGGATTCCCCTACATGCGACGCAATACGATGCCATCATAGCCACGGCCCGCCGCGTTGGCGCACCGGTTATGATTTGAACCAGACGCCACGTCGTGCTCCATGCTATGCTTCAATGAGTTGCACCGCGTATTGCTTGATTCTCACGTCTGCCGTTACCAGGGTGAGCTTCTCAATTTGGGCTTGTGCGATCAGAAGTCTATCAAAGGGATCTTTATGATGCGGGGGCAAATCTGCAACGGCGAGCGCGTGTTCCGTCGTGATGTTCAACGGCGTAAAGCGGTGCAGCCTGAGTTCGTCCAAGTAGCTGCCCTGGGGAATGGTCAATTTGCCAATCGCCTTTTTGATTGAAATCTCCCAGGCAGTTGCGGCACTCACAAAGACAACATTGTTGCCGTCGATGATCGCAGCGCGCGCCGCATTGGAAAGTCGCGGATCATCGTCAATTGCCCACAAAAACACGTGCGTATCAAGGAGAAGATTCATCGTCTTCTGTCTCCCCGATAAAGAGCGCCAGGACATCCTCAGGCAAATCATCAAAATCATCGGCAATCCATATTTTGCCTTTCCAATGGCCAGCGCCTAACTGGCGTGGGTTTGTATCCTGGGTGTAAGGCACAAGCTTTGCAACCGGCTTGCCTGCTTTTCCAATAATCACTTCCTCACCGTTTAATACTTGTTCGATGAGCTTAGACAAACTTGCTTTGGCTTCTGAGATGTTGGTAATGTACATCACGGTTCCCTCCATTTGCTGAAACTAGCCCCAGTATAGCCTGGTCTGGTCTGGTCTGCAAGTAGTCAGAAGGGTGATATAGTAGAGGATGCAGGCTCTACGGGTCCCAGCGGGAATAGGGTTGCGGAGTTCGCACGCCCTCGTGTGAGCGGTTCGCACGAGGGCGTGCGAACTCCGCCGTTCCCGGTAGATCATGTAAAGCCAAAATGTAAGGCATGCAACCGTCCATGCTGGGTGCATCCAATATTTAGGGCCAACGTCCCCGGCACAGGCGACAAATACTTCCGGCCTGCAGAAATTCACCCGCCTGTGCCGGGGACGTTGATTCGCTCGCCCTATTTTTCGGATGCAGCCGTCTATACGACGACGCTATGCCAGCTCGTTGCGACATGCTATAATCAAACGCAGCCAATCACCTCAATCCATTTATACTTCGCTCTGTCTGAAACCAGGAGTTTTCCCTCATACAGCCTGGTCAAAAATTCCTGGTTTCAAAACAACCGCAATTTTGACAGGAGGAACCATCTTGCAACACAAGACATTTGGCAAAACCGGTTGGCAGGTCTCGGCGATTGGGTTGGGTACCTGGAATATTGGCAATCAGTGGGGCGAGATCGATGATGTCACCGCCTATGCCACCATCCACGCTGCAATTGACCAGGGAATGAACCTGGTCGATACCGCCGACGCCTATGGCATTCCCTATGGGCTTTCCGAGAAGCGGTTGGGGCGGGCGCTAGGCGGCATCCGCCATCAGCTTTTTGTAGTAAGCAAGGTCGGCAATTGGGGGCGACGGCTGGGGCAGCAACTGGCCTACACCCATC
>JAHDWG010000539.1 GCA_023384495.1 Caldilineaceae bacterium | reverse complement strand
CATCGCCAGTCCCGCCTGCCCGGCGCCGATCACTGGGGCGTGGAGCTGATCCTCTGGCTGCAACAGTTTAGCCCTACGCTTGACCTACCTTTTTTTGCGCTCTCATGGTTGGGCAACGAAATCTTCTTCCTCGTTGCGCTGCCGTTGATCTATTGGTGCATCGACCGGCGGCTAGGGGCGCGGCTGGCAATTCTGTTTCTGCTATCGTCGTACCTCAACGCTGTATTCAAGGTTTGGGCAGGCCAGCCGCGCCCCTACATGGTGGATGAGCGAGTGCTTCCACTAGACCCGATCACGAGCGGCGGCTTCCCCAGCGGCCACGCCCAAAACACCACCGCCCTCTGGGGCTATTTGGCGCTGCATTACCGGCGGCGTTGGCTCTGGTGGGTGACGGGCGCGCTGCTACTCCTTGTGCCCCTGTCGCGGCTCTATTTGGGCGTACACTTTCCCGTCGATCTGCTGGGCGGCTATGTGATCGGCGCGCTGGCGCTACTTTATTTTATGCGCCGACAGCCACGCGTCGAGGGCTGGCTGGCGCGCCAATCGCTGCGCTGGCAGGTCAGTGTCGCCGCGCTGGGGTCGCTTGCGCTGCTCTGGCTTTTGCCCGCGCCGGATGATAACGGCGTCGCCACGGCGGCCACGCTGTTGGGCATGGGCGTCGGTTTTGCGCTGGAGCGAGCCTACGTCCGGTTTGCGCCGCCCACCGAATGGCGCCAGCGGCTGATCTGTTTTGCCGTGGGCGCCTTGCCGCTGGCGTTGATCTATTTGGGCCTACGCCTTGCCTTTGCCGAGTTGGAACCGGCCCCATTTTGGCGCTATCTTCGGTATGCGTTGGTTGGCTTCTGGGCAGCCTTTGGCGCACCCTGGCTCTTTGTGCGGCTTGGCCTGGCCGGCGTCGAAGCGATGGCGACGACCCCGCAACGCGGGGCTGCAGGGCGTACGCAAGCAAAGAGACGGCGGCGGTAGCGACCCAGCGAAGACTTCCGGGAGGTGGCCAGTCAGCTTCTCGGTCTGGTAGATGTTCGCCGGCCACCTCCCGGAAGTCAGCGGCGGACGATATTCATCGCAACTCTTAAGAAGCCCTGATGATTGACAAGCAACGAATATGAATCTACAATCTTCGCTACCGAACACTATTGATCTGCAACGAATGATCTGCAACGAATGATCGGCAACGAATCAAGCCGGCGCCCGACGCCGAAGAACCGCCCGAGCGGCGACAAATCGAGCGCCCGCGGGCGCTTTTCGGTGTCAGTTGCGCGTTTCCAACCCTGCTCCAGCAGTCATTCTATCTACCAACACCAATAGGCGTATTGATGAATAATATCCGGCTTCTTACGGTCATTTCGGCCTTCTGCTTTGTCGCAACGGGGATCAGTTCGATCCTCACCTCCCTCTATCTGCAGGAGTTGGGCGCCAGCTTTTCGCAAATCGCATTCATTCAGGCCAGCGTGGTCATCACAATGGTGGCGGCCAGCTTTGCCTGGGGCCGCTTTTCGGATCGGTTGGGGCGGCGCAAACCCATGCTCATCACCGGCCTCACTATCTTGGCCATCGCCTACTTTGTGCTCAGCCAGGCGCCCACCAGCAACTGGGCCTGGGGCGCCCGCGTCTTCGAGGGGGTGGGTAGCGCCGCCTACGCCACCCTCAGCCTGGCCATGATGGGTGATCTGCTCGAAAAGGAAAAGCAGCGCGGGCGGCGAATTGGCATCTGGCGTGGGCTAGGCTCGCTCTCGTTTGCAATCGGCGCCATCAGCGGGGGCTGGGTCGCCGACGCGATCTCGCGCGGGGGGGCGCTCCTCCTCTGTGTCGGGCTTTATGCGGCGGCTGCGCTCTTTGCAACCATGCTCGAAGAGGTGAAGCCGGCGCCGTTGGCGGCGCAGCCCGCGCCCACGCCCAAACCACCGGCCCCAGCCAAACCGTCGATGCTGCCAGCCGCGTTTTTGGGCGGCGTCTTCTTTTGGATCTGCGCCCACTCGGCGTCGGCGTCCATGTGGCCCAACTACATGGCCTCGTTTGGCTACAGCTCTACCGCCAGCGGCTTTCTGTGGGGGATGGCCGCCATCGTCGAGATGGTCGTCATGTATTTCGCCGGCGCCCTGTCGGACAAGTGGGGGCGCCCGCCCTTGTTGGTGGGCGGCGCGCTGGGCATCTCGCTGACCAACTTTGGCTACCTCTCATTGGCCCACTTTTTTCCAGCGCTGCTCGCCATCCAGCTGATGCGTGGCATTGGTTTTGGCAGCTACACCACGGCCGCCATGACCTTTGCCGCCGAGCACGGCGACCAACGCACGCGCGGCAGCAAGAGCGGCATCTTCAACATGACCGGCAGCGCGGGAGGCCTGGTCGGCACCTTTCTGGCCGGCAATTTGGTGCAATTCCTGGGCTTCAGTACACTGTATGGCGTCTGTTCGGCACTGGCCTTGACCGCTGCCCTTTGCTTTTGGCTCTTGCGGCGGCAGACCAACGCGGCGCTGGCAGCCAGCCAGGCGCCGGTTGCACAGCTCGAACGCCCCAGATAGGCGAGCCCTATGGCCGCTGAGCATACGGCGACATGCGCAACCCGAAAGAAGGCATTCCCCATTGATATTTAACGCATGGTGTGAGACAAACCTTTCAGAACCGAGGACGCGATGAGCGGGAATGAATATCTGACCCCTAAGTCACAGGATTTTAACGAGTGGTACAATTCGCTGGTGCTCAAGGCGGAGCTAGCCGACTATGGCCCCGTGCGCGGTACGATGATCGTGCGCCCCTATGGCTGGGCGCTATGGGAAAACATCCAGCAGGCGCTGGACAAGCGGTTCAAGGCCACCGGCCACCAGAACGCGGCCTTCCCCATGTTTATCCCCGTCAGCTTCCTTGAAAAAGAGGCCAAACATGTGGCGGGCTTTGCGCCGGAGCTGGCGATTGTCACCCACGGCGGCGGCGAAGAGTTGGCGGAACCATTGGCGGTGCGCCCCACCTCAGAGACGATCATCGGACATGCCTATGCGAAATGGATTCAGAGTTATCGCGACCTACCCATGCTGCTCAACCAATGGAACAGCGTGGTGCGCTGGGAAATGCGCACCAAACTCTTTCTACGCACGCTCGAATTCTATTGGCAAGAGGGGCATACGGCCCACGCCACCGCCGAGGAAGCGCTGGAAGAGACGCACCGCATGTTGGGGGTCTATACCGACTTTGCCGTCAACGAGGCGGCCATCCCCGTGATCCCAGGTGAAAAGTCCGAAAATGAGCGCTTTGCCGGCGCCGAAGTGACGCTCACCATCGAGGCCATGATGGGGGATGGGCGAGCGCTCCAGTCAGGCACGTCGCACTTTATGGGGCAGAATTTCGCCCAGGCCTTTGACATCAAATACCAAGACACAAACAACGACTGGCAATTCTGCTGGACGACCTCGTGGGGTCTCAGCACACGCTTTGTGGGCGCTATCATCATGACCCACGGCGATGACGCCGGGTTGATCATGCCCCCGCGGCTGGCCCCGATTCAGTGTGTGATTGTGCCCATTTATAAGAATGATGGCGAAAAGAGCGATGTGATCGCCGCTGCCGAGAGCATGCACCAGGAATTGACCGACCTGGGCATCCGCGCCCAGATCGACCGCCGCGAGCAGCTTTCGCCCGGTTTCAAGTTCAATGATTGGGAGCTCAAAGGCGTGCCCATGCGCATCGAGATCGGCCCGCGCGATGTGCAGAACAAGGCGCTGGTGCTCGCCCGCCGCGACCAACGCGGCCGCGAGGGCAAACAGCCCATCAGCCGCGACCAACTGGCCGTGGTTGCGCCCGAACTGTTGCGTCAGATCCAGGCCAGCCTGTTGCAGAAGGCCAGCGACTTTCAAGATGCAAACACCTTTGCCGTGGCCGACTATGCCGAGTTCAAAGAGGCGGTGGGCAAAGGCTTTGCCCGCGCCTGGTGGGCCGGCAGCAGCGACGACGAGAAGCGCCTGCAAGAAGAGACCAAGGCAACCCTGCGCTGCATCCCCCTGGAGCAACCGGGCGCTGCCGGCGTGTGCTTCTACACGGGCAAGCGGGCAGAGAAGATCGCAATCTTCGGGCGGTCGTATTAGGGGACGATTTAGGAGACGATGGACGATGGACGATAGACCATAAGACGATAGTCCATCGTCCACCGTCCACCGTCCCAACACCAGGGAGACGCACCATGATTCGGATTGGCATTGTGGGCTGCGGGCGCATTCTCAACGCCCACTTGCAGGGATATCGCCAAC
>JAHDWG010000538.1 GCA_023384495.1 Caldilineaceae bacterium | reverse complement strand
GCCCGATCCGGACGCCGATGTCGGCCACTGCGTTCACAGCATTGCTATGCACCCGGCGCGCCCCAACGTGCTCTTTATGCAGAAACACTGGGATATCATGCGCAGCGACGACGCCGGCGGGATGTGGCATGAGGTCAGCGGCAATCTGCCGAGTGATTTTGGCTTCCCCATTGCCGTTCACGCCCATGAACCTGAGACTGTTTACGTCATCCCGATCAAGAGTGATTCGGAACACTATCCGCCCGATGCAAAGTTGCGTGTCTACCGCAGCCGCACTGGCGGCAACGAGTGGGAGGCGCTCACCAACGGGCTACCGCAGAGCAACTGCTATGTCAATATCTTGCGCAATGCACTGACCGTGGATTCGCTCGATTCTTGTGGTGTTTACTTCGGCACTACGGGTGGGCAGGTCTATGCATCCACCGATTCAGGCGACAGTTGGACCGCCATTGTGCGCGATTTTCCGGCTGTGATGTCGGTTGAAGCACAGGTGTTGTAGAACAGGCGGAGCCAGAGACAGAGAGACACGTTCTGTCTCCCTGCCTCTGGCTTTGGCTCCCTGCCCACATCACCAAGGAGCTATCTATGCACTCGACCAATTACACCAATGCGTTTATCGAAGTGGCTGACGACTGCAAAAGTGAAGCTGGCCTGGCGCCACCAGAAAAACGGGCGAAGACTATCGCCAGAATGCAGTACGAAATGATTCACGACCATCCCTATCAATACACTTCGGATGACATCATCTTTGCGATCTACGCCGCCAAAAACGAAATCGAACCAGCGGAACTGGAGCGTAGGCGCGTGGAGTTTTTTTCTAGAGGGCAGCCTTGTCTACGTTCGTCCCCGCTTGGCAAGAGCTATGGGTGGGGAATTCATTTCGACGGCGAATCCAAAATCACCCTCTATGCCAAAGAATCAGTCGAATATACACGGCTCAAAAACGACCCTACCTTGAAACAGGTGAAGGCAATGAGAACCGCTCGATTGGCCGCATCGTTGCCCTAACCGATCTCTTTGGGGCAATTTTCAAAATTGTGCGGCCGCCGGCGGGTTAGACGCGGTGGGTCTCTTATTCGTGCCGCGCGATTGCCGCGCCACTGCTATTGAGCGGCAACGAGCCAATTCATGTAGTTCACCACCCAACCCCACAGCGGCGTGCTCACTTGCACGCCGAGCTAGTGGGAAGAGTGACCTACCCCGAACTGTGTGAGATTTTGAGCACGAATCAACGTGAGGAGGTTTTTATGAGCCAGCCGGCAAAGAAGGCTACTCAGAAGTCTGCCGAGGGCTTCACAAACGAGGAACGAGCCGCGATGAAGGAGCGCGCCAAAGAGTTGAAGGCGGAAGCGCGCGCAAATAAGAACAAGGCGGAAGGGGAAAACGACGTGCTCGCAAAGATCGCCGAGATGTCGGAACCGGATCGCACCATGGCCACGCGCCTCCATGCGCTCATCAAAGCCAGCGCGCCAGCCCTCTTGCCAAAAACCTGGTATGGGATGCCCGCCTATGCCAACAAGGAGGGTAAAGTCGTCTGTTTCTTCCAAAGCGCGCAGAAGTTCAACGCAAGGTATGCAACGTTCGGCTTCAGTGATGAGGCGAACCTCGACGATGGCGCCATGTGGCCAACCTCCTTTGCGCTGAAGGAGTTGACCACCACCGAAGAGGCGCGAATCAGCGCGCTTGTGACGCAAGCGGCGAGCTGATTCGCTCGATCGCCGCCTCCGCCGCCAGCGGTCGACCGGCGAGGGGATCGAGTGGGAAATTCCGCACTCAAAAATGAGGGAGACCAATGATTCGAGTCAAGATTCCAACCCATCTGCGCAGACTGGCGCAGACCAGCGGCGAAATCATGCTTGCGGTCGAGGGGCCGATCACGCAGCGTTCGGTCTTGGACTCGCTCGAAGCGCAATATCCGGCGCTACGGGGTACAATCCGCGACCATGCCACGCATCGGCGTCGGCCCTTCATCCGTTTTTTTGCCTGCGAGCAGGACTTGTCGCACGAGCCGCCCGACGCGCCCTTGCCCGACGCCGTGGCAACCGGCGCCGAGCCGTTCCTGATCGTGGGCGCGATGGCGGGCGGGCAACGGTGAGGCTAACGCGCTGCTGAACAAATGTTCAAAGGGTAGTTGCTGCATATATTTCAAATCAACCTGCCGGCGTAGGCAAAGCGTCGAGCAGGCGCGCACAAACGTGGATGGAACGTCGCTTTGTGCATCACCGCCTGCGGTATAATACGTTGCGCGCGAATGGGCTGCCACGATCTCGCAGCCCACCGCGATCGAGAATGGCTTTATCGAGGATGGCGGTGTTGTACTCAACACCGCTCATAATAAACGGGGAGACGCAGACTGTCTCGCAATAACGCAGGCGCCATCAGCGGAAACAATGGATCTGTCCGTCGCCTATGTCGTAGGATCGCCATTTTGGTTCTCGCTGCCTTGCTGGTCGGCCAACCACTGAGCGCCGTCATGCCCTTGGCGCAAGGAGCGCTTGCCGGCGTCCTTGCGCGCAAACCAAGCGCCACGGCCACGCAGGCCATGAGTGCATGCCAGGAACTTCTGATCAATGGCGACCTAGAAACAGGTGGCGGCTGGCAGTTTGGCCCCACGCCTGCGCAGGCAGCGGTTATCTCCGCGCCAGTCTATGGGGGCGCACATGCCCTACGCCTAGGCATTGCCGCCGGCAACAACACACTTTCCCACTCGTCAGCCTACCAAACCGCGACCCTTCCCGCCGGCGCTGCGCAGATTCTGCTCACCTACTGGGAGCGACCCGGCCCCACCGGTGACAGCGGTGACTATCGAGAACTCCTCGCGTTGCGCCCCAATTTGACCGTGTTGCGCCGGCTCGAACGAAAGAATGGGCCGGGCGATGACCAGTGGATCCAACGTACGTTTGACCTCACTGATTTGCGCGGCCAGTCGATTGTGCTCTATTTCAATGTGTACAACAACGGCGCCGGGGAAACATTGGTCAACTATCTGGATGACATCACGCTCCAAAGTTGCGACAGCGCAGCGACGGCAACGCCGATGGCTTCCCCAACCGCGCCACCGGTCGAGACACCCCTCAACCCGACGGCTACCGCGACCCCCGAGCCAGGCGACATTGTGGTGCGCGCAGGTATGGTGACGGTGGTGGATGGCCAGACAACCGTCGATGCGCCGCTCGAACTGCTCGGCGTCTCTGACCTAACCGCGGTTGGTGTCTTTAGCGTCGATGTGCAATACGATGCAGACGCGCTGCGCGCCGTTTCTTGCCCGGTCAGCGATCGGTTTGACCTGATCCTCTGCAACCTGGCCGAGTCTGGTCTGGTTCAGCTCGCCGGTGTAGCCGCAAGTGGCATTCACGCGGATGCCGCCATCGCCAGCCTCGGTTTTGAAATTTTGCACTCGACTGAGCTAAACACCCCACTGGCGGTCAAGATAGACTCGATCGCGGATCGCGACGGAGTTGCGCTGGCTGCAACGGCGCAGTCTGGGCGAATAAGCATAGCCTGTTCACCAGGCAGCGACGGATGCGCGCCCAACTCCCATCTCTATCTGCCGCTGGTGCAACGCTAAGCCCCTATCCGATAAGGTGACACGCTTGATGCCTGGGATCTGTCAAGCCTGCATTGGAGCAGGGATTTCGGATAGTACTAGAACGTGGTCAATTGTGAACGGTGCACTGGGCATGGTTTCTGATGGCCCCTGCGGGCAACAACATCGACAGCCTTTTGTCGATCTCAACGTCGTTAGCGCTTAAGGACTGTGATGAGTAAGTTTTGTGTGGATCGTTGGCGATGGATTGGCATCTTTGCCGTGATCGCTCTGGCCAGCGGTTTCTATGCGCTGCTGCAATCGCCCGCCGATGTGCACGCCAGCCTCAATGGGCGCGTCGGCTTTTCGGGAAATCCGGCCACCAATGGTGGCGAAACGTGTGTGGCCTGTCACGCGGTCGGCGCGCCCCTACCCGAAGTCTCGCTGCAAGGGCCGACTACGGTGACAGTCGGCGCAACCAATTTCTACACGCTCACGGTGCGCGGCGGCCCGGCGCAGAGGGGTGGCGTCAACATTTCCGCCAGCAATCATCGCGGCGTGCTCATGCCCACCGGCCCGGATATGCAGGCCATCCTCAACGAACTGACCCACAGCTCGCCCAAACCATTTGATGGCGACCAGCTTCTCTTTACCTTTGCCTGGACTGCGCCCACCTTTGCTGACACGGTCACTCTCTATGGCGCGGCCAATTCGTCTGA
>JAHDWG010000537.1 GCA_023384495.1 Caldilineaceae bacterium | reverse complement strand
TGCGCGATGATGTGGAGCTGCTGGCCGGGGCCGGCGCCGAGTTCGACCGCACGGCATTCCTTGCCGGCGAGCTGACGCCGGTCTATTTTGGCAGCGCAGCCAACAACTTTGGCGTCGAACCCTTCCTCGCCGCGCTGCGCGAACTGGCCCCGCCCCCCGGCGCGCGCCAGAGCAGCCAAGGCGAAGTGGCGCCCACCGACGAACAATTTACCGGCTATGTCTTCAAGATTCAAGCCAATATGGACCCCAAGCACCGCGACTGCATGGCCTTTTTACGCATCTGTTCGGGCCGTTTTGTCAAGGACATGACCGTCAACCACCCCCGCTTGGGGCGCACCGTGCGCATGAGCCGGCCCCATCGCCTCTTTGCCCGCGAACGCGAGACGGTGGAAGAGGCCTTCGCCGGCGACGTGATTGGGCTGAGCAATCCCGGCATCTTTACGATTGGCGACACCGTCTCCAGTGGCGACACGCTTCACTTTGCGCCGATTCCCCCTTTTCAGCCCGAACAGTTTGGCCGGCTGCGCAACCTCAATGTGTCGAAGTACAAACAGTTCAACAAGGGGCTGGAGCAACTGCTGCAAGAGGCGGTGATCCAGGTGCTCTACCCCATCGACAGCGCCCGCCGCGAACCGATCCTGGCCGCGGTGGGGACGCTCCAGTTTGACGTGGTGGTGGCGCGGCTGGCCGCTGAATACAATGTGGAGGCGATGGTCGAGCCGTTGCCCTATGTGGGCGCCCGCTGGGTGCTGGCCGACGAGGAGCAACTGAAGAGCGCGGTCTGGCCGGCGCAGAGCCTGCGCACGCGAGACCCTCAGGGCCATCTCGTCGTGCTCTTCAACTCGCCGTGGGAAATGAACTATTGTCTCGAAAAGAACCCCCGCCTCGACTTCCGCGAGGTGAGTGATGTGGGTGTGGGTTGGGGGGGAGCGCACCAAAATGGCAACGGGCGCGCAGTCGCATGACCGAGGGGCAATCCGCGCCGCGCCCGCTGCGCGTCTGCTACTTTGGCACCTACCGGGCCGACTATGCGCGCAACCGCAACCTGATCACCGGGCTGCAGCGCAATGGCGTGGAGGTGATCGAGTGTCACGCCCGGCTTTGGCAGGGTGTGGAAGACCGGGTGCAGACGGTCAGCGGCGGGTGGCGTAGGCCATTGTTCTGGCTGCGCGTGGCGCGCGCCTATCTCCGGCTGCTCTACACCTACGTGCGCACGGTGGGCGACTATGACGTAATGGTGGTGGGCTATCCTGGCCAGTTCGACCTCTTCCTGGCCCGGCCCCTGAGCTGGCTGCGGGGCAAACCGCTGGTGTGGGATGTGCTCATGTCCATCTATCTGGTGGCGGTGGAGCGCAAACTCGACGAGAAGGCCGGCTTTATTGTCGACCTGATCCGGCGCATCGAGCGACTGGCGGCCCGATTGCCCGACCTGCTGTTGCTCGACACCGAGGCGTATGTCGATTGGTTCTGCCAACTGCACGATGTCGCGCCGGAACGCTTTCGGCGCATCCCGTTGGGGGCGAACAGCGACCACTTCCGCCTGCCCCAACCGGCGCCGGCGCCCGCAACTTCGGGTGGCTTCTGCGCCCTCTATTATGGAAGCTACATCCCCAACCACGGCGTCCCCACCATCATCGAGGCGGCGGCGCTGCTGCAAGATACGGATATTCGCTTCGACCTGGTCGGCGACGGCCCCGACCGGGCTGCAGCCCAGGCGCGGGCGCAAGCACTGGGGCTGGCCAACGTGCGGTTCATCGACTGGCTCGACCCCCGCGCGCTGGTTCCGCAGATTGCTGGCGTGGACCTCTGTCTGGGTTCCTTTGGCGTCACGCCCCAGTCGTTGATGACCATCCACAACAAGGTCTATGAGGGGATGGCGCTGGCGAAGCCGGTGCTCACGGGCGATGGCCCGGCGGTGCGCCAGGCATTTTGCCACGGCGCAGAGATCTACCTCTGCCCGCGCGCCGACCCGGCGGGGCTGGCCGCGGCCATCCGCACGTTGCGCGGCGACCCGGAGCTACGCCGGCGGCTGGCGCAAAATGGCTACACCCGCTACCGCGCCGAGTTCACGCTGGAGCAACTGGGCGCCCGCTTCAAGCGCCATCTGCTGGAAGTCACGCGACGCGAGGGTAAGCGAGCGGGGCCACATCGTAGTGTTTGAACTTTTCTTCGTACACCGTGGTTTCTTGTGTGATGGTATTGGCGGGACCATGCGCTCGTTCAATGCAACGATGCAATGTCTAGCTACCTTTTCGTTTACTTACCTTTTCGTCCCCTTAACCAATACGCTGATTCGGGAGGGCAAGCACGCCGGCAACGGAACGAACTGGACTTGCTAAAGAAGATAACAGGCATGGAAGCGTGGCGGTGGGGAAGGGCAACTGCGGCTCTCGTTTAGCCTCTACCCGCCGGAGGAGCTGGTCGGGGCGATGAAGTTGCTAGGTCCTACGCTGTAGGTGGCGACTGTTTTGGATACGGATAGGGGCGTGGGCCCAGAGGGTGCCCTACTAATGGTTCAAATGGCTAACGGCGCCGCTTCGGAGTCCAGTTGAAGAAAGTTTGCAAATTCGGATTGCACCCGCGCGCGTTGTTGGCCCGCACGCCACGCCTGTTTGAATGGCTTGTCGCCCAGTTGTTCCCTCGTCAACATGACCTTCTTCTCATATTGTCTGGTCTAGAAGGCTGACAAGTGAACCCCGATGTTCTTGCGCAAGAGTGCCGCAGCCGCTAACAGTTGCGCTGCGCGGGCGAAATCGCCGGTGTGAAGCGCGACATCGGACTGAGCTTCGAGCATCCACGCAACACCTTCCATGCTGCCCAACTCCTGACGCAAGGCCAACGCCCCCTGGAAGCAGCGGGTTGCCTCCTCCACTTTGCCCTGCGCCAGCATCACCGTGCCCAGTTTCCCCAGCGTCCAGGAGCGCGCCCCCTTTTTCATCGGCAGCGCCAGACTTTCGCGCAGAAATTGTTTGGCCCGCACCGGGTCACCCTGCTGCCCGGCGACGCTCCCCAACAGGATCAACAGCCCGACGATGGTTCCAACTGCATTGATCTGCCGGGCGAGGGCCAGACCTTCCAGCAGCAACGCTTCGGCCCGGTCCGGCTCCTGCCCATCCTCACTGAGCAGCGCGGCAAGGCGGGCCAGCGCTTGTGCTGTACCATGTGCATCGCCCAGTTTGCGAAAACGCAGCAGATATTCGGTGGCCCGTGCCTTTGCCGTGTCTGAGTCGCCATGGTGCAACCGGGTCTGAGCCAGGAGGTAGAGTGTCCACGCACACTCACGCTCGTCGGCAAGCGTCTGGAAGATGCGTAGACTCTCTTCATGCGCTCGGCGCGCCGGCTCGTATTCATCCATGCTGTACAAGAGCACACCTAACTGGTTCAACAGGGCGGCGCGCAAGGCCGGTGGCGTCTGAAGAGGGGAGGGGGTGGTTGCCTGCTCAAGCCAGCGGCGCCCCTCGTGCCAGAAATTGTGCAAGCACCAGAAATGCCCCAACGCCACCAGCAGCTCCAGACCGAGGGTATGTTCACCCGCAGCAAAAGCCCAGCGCAGCGCCGCCTGAACATTTTCATACTCACGGGCGGCGGATTGCAGCCGCGCCTGGGCGTGCGCGTGGGGTTCTGCGGGGGCAGCCCCGCGGATGTAGTGTAAGATGGCGCAGGCATGACGCCGGTGAAGCGCTTCGCCCTGGCTCAGGCGCGCCAGTTGCTCAGCGGCAAACTGTCGGGTCAGCTCATGCAGGTCATAACGACCTTGGGGAGAAAGATGGACCAATGACTTGTCTACCAGCGCGGCGAGTTGCCTCTCGGTCGCATCGGCCACCGCCGTGGCCAATTCAGCCGAGAATCCGCCCCGAAAGACCGTGAGCGCAGCCAAGACCCGCTGCTGATCTGGCGTAAGCAGACGCCAACAGGTTTGAAAGACCGCACGCATACTGCGTTGGCGCGGTGGAATATTCAGCGCTGCATGGCTCAGAAAGTCAACGTTTTGAGCGAGTTCAACCGCGATGGCGGCTGGGGTATGTTGGTCGAGCCACGCCATTGCCAGTTCCAACGCCAGCGGCGTACCCTGAACGCTTCGGCAGATAGCCACCAGCGCGGGGATGTCCGGCAGCGGCGGCGTGTAATCTAGATGGATGCGTCGCGCCAAATTGACGAGCAACTGGATGCCGTCGTAGGTCAACGCCTCGTCCGCTGTCAGCGGCTGTTTTGCCCGCCGCGCGCCGGGGAAAGGCAGCCCTTGCAACTGGTAGATCTG
>JAHDWG010000536.1 GCA_023384495.1 Caldilineaceae bacterium | reverse complement strand
TGAACATTGCCTACTATCCACCCTGGTGGAACCTGGCGCGCGAAGGGGGCCACCAGCCGATCCAGCCCGATGTCTATGCGCGGATGCCAGCGGAATTGCAGAAGCTGAACCAGAACCGTGTTGCCCAAACACGTACGGAACTCTACGAGGCGAGCTGAGCGTTCGTCCAAGAATGAGCCCCTCCTTCCGCTTACAAGGGATTGGCAAGTCCCTTGCAAGCGGATCGGGAAGTGATTTCTTGACGTGTACGAACACCACAACGAGACATTGACGATTGGTCGCCGCCAAGACCTCCGCGCCCTGAGGGCCCTGTGACCACAAATCGTCTGGTCGAGAAAGTTGATTCTGGTCACGGGCGCCCGCTGGGCGCGGAGGTTGGGTTGGGTCTCCAGGTAGGCATGACACGATCATTATGACGGGAGCGACAGTACGATGATTATCGGCAATCCAATGATCTTTCGCCAATATCCGCTGGATCGGGCGATACGGATGCTGACCGAGTTTGGCTACCAGGGCGTTGAATTATGGGCGCCGCAGATTGCCGTCTGCAAAACCGACCCCTTGCGCCGCCAACTGGCCGACTTCATCCGCTCCTTAGGCCTCACGCTCACCGGGGTCAACGCCGCCGACGCCGCCTACTTTTCCGCCCTATCGTCACCGGCAGATGTCGATACGGTGGTGACTGAACTCAAGCGTGACATTGATCTGGTGCATACGCTGGGCGGGGATTATCTGCTCACCTGGGAAGGGCGTAAACCCACCGGCGTGAGCCGGACTGAAGTCTTTGGCTGGGTGCTCGACAGCACCGTCGAGATCTTTCGCCGCTCCGTCACCTATGCAAATACGAAAAATGTGCAGCTCTTTATCGAAGTTCACCCATACACCTTAGGCATTGACCTCGATTTTGCGACGCAGCTTTGCGACCGTGTCGACAACGCTGCCTTTGGCATCACCTACGACTGTTGTCACTTTGGCGTTGGGCTGCCTGATGGCTATATCGAGGGCATCTATCGGCTCGGCCATCGCATCAAACAGGTGCATTTCTCTGACAGCGACAGAGTAAGCTCGGAGCTTCACTTTGCACCGGGTAGCGGAACGCTCGATTTGGCCGGGATCGTCACTGCCCTCAAGGCGGTTCACTTTCAAGGACCGCTGATGCTGGATTTGTGGCTCTATCCTTTTCCCGAAGAAGGTTCCAAGAGTGGGGTTACTTATTTGCAGGAAGTGTGGGAGTAGAAAACAAGAATGCGCGCTGCGGTTTTACATAAGATTGGTCAACCACTGGTGATTGATGATCTGCCCATGCCTGAACCGGGGCCGGGGGAAGTGCTGGTTCGCACCAAAGCCTGCGGGATCTGCGCTACGGATTTGCATATTCTGGCTGGCTGGGGCTATCAACCGCGCTTGCCCTTTGTCATGGGGCATGAACCGGCAGGCGTTGTCCACGCCGTGGGCGCCTGCGTCACCGGCTTTGCGCCTGGGGATCGAGTGGCGCCAAATATCTTCTACACCTGTGGCAATTGTCGCTACTGCCGCACCAATCGGGAGACCCTTTGCACCAACCTGGGGGGCATCTTGGGTGTGCTCGAACACCACGGCGCCTATGCGGACTATTTCAAAGTCCCGGCCCGTCAGTTGTTTCACCTGCCGGCGCACGTCTCCTTTGCCGACGGCGCCGTCATCGCCGATGCGGTGGTCTGCGCGATGCATGCCCTGAAGCAGCGGGCGCGCCTTTACCCTGGAGACTGGGTCTTGGTCATCGGCCTAGGCGGTGTGGGGCTGAGTGTCTTACAAGCCGCACGCGCCGCCGGTGCGCATGTCATCGCCATCGATATTAGTGAGGTAAAAGTCACTCAGGCCAGGCAGATGGGCGTGACGGCGCTGCTCTTCGCCGACAGTCAAGAAGTAGCCGAGCAGATCAGAGCGACGACCGGCGGCGAAGGCGTGGATGTGGTCTTTGATTGCCACGGCAGCGAGCAGACCATCGCCCAGGGGGTCAAAGCGCTGCGCAAAAATGGTCGGCTGGTCATAATCGGCTACACCCAGGAGACATGGCCGCTGGCCCCGCAGTGGCTATCGCGCTTTGAATTGGAGATTGTCGGCTCACGTTCTGGCGGGCGCCAGGATACGGTCGACGCGATTGACCTGGTGGCCGGCAAACAGTGGCAGTCGATTGTCTCCGACTTCTTTCCGCTGGAACAAATCAATGACGCCCTGGCCTTGCTCAAAAGCGGCAAGGCGCTAGGTAGGATCGTGATTACTGTGGACGAAGGTTAGACGACGATGGACTTAGGCTTACGGGGCAAAACGGCGCTGATCACCGGCGGCGCCAGCGGCATCGGCCAGGGCATCGCCCAGGTGCTGGCGGCAGAAGGGGTGAATTTGGCCATTGCCAGCCGCAACCCCGACCCGGCGGTGATTGACGCGCTGCGCGCCACCGGGGTACGCTGTATTGCCATCCCCACCGATGTCAGTCAGGAGGCGCAAGTGGTGGCGATGGTGGAGCAGGCCATAACCGCGTTGGGCCAGCTTGATTGTTTTATCAATAATGCAGCGTGGATCTGGCGCCAACCAGTGACGCAGATTGACGCGGCTGCCTGGAGCAACACCATCAACACCAATCTGGCCGCCTGCGTGTGGGCCTGTCGCGAGGTGGCGCAAGCAATGATCGCCCGGCGTCAGGGAAGCATCGTCATCATCGGCTCCACGGCGCGCTTTACGATGGCCTATGGCGAGGCGCTCTACCGACTGTCAAAAGTGGCCTTGCATTCCTATATGCAAAATCTGGCGCTGGAAATGGCGCCCTATGGCATTCGCGTCAACATGGTCACGCCGGGTCACTTCAAAACGCGCATGACGGGCAATATTCCGGCAGCGGTGGAAGATCAATTGCGTGGCCTGATTCCGGCCCACCGCTTTGGACAGCCGACCGAAGTGGGCAACGCCGTGGCGCTGCTGCTCTCGGACCGGGTCAGCGGCTACACCTACGGGGCCGATCTGGTGATCGACGGCGGCCTCTCGCTGCAACCATTGCCACTCTTTGCAGCGGATGAAATCTACAGCCTCAACTTACCCACTTCACATACAAACAAACAAATAAGGGTCTGACCATGATGACAACAGCCAACAGCCCATCTCCCATTGCGGCCTTTCGCGCCAAGATGGCCGCTGGCGCCATCTGCATTGGGGCCTCCATTACTTTGATCGATCCGCGTGTCACTGATGCACTCGGCGATTCGGTCGATTTCTTCTGGATCGATATGGAACACAGTTTGATGAGTCCAGAAGCAGTGCACGGTCATCTGCTGGCTGCCAAAGCGCGCGGCGTGCCGGCGCTGGTGCGCGTCACCGGCAGCAGCACCCCATTCATCAAGCCGGTGCTTGATGCTGGCGCGGATGGGATCATTGTGCCCCAAGTGCGTTCCGCGGCGGAAGTGCAGCAAATTGTCGATGATTGTCGCTATCCGCCGTTGGGTCGGCGTGGCTATGGCCCCAGAGTCCCGGGCAATTATGGCCGCGATGGCGGCAGCGCCTATATCGAGCGGGCAAACCGGGAGGTGTTTGTAGCGGTGCAAATCGAGAACCGCGAAGCCTTTCACGCGCTCGACGCTATTCTCGCCATCCCCGGTCTTGATTCGATTGTGCTTGGCCCCTTTGACCTTTCGGCAGACATGGGGTTACTGGGTCAATTAGACGCTCCCGCCGTGGCGGCGGCGATTGACACCATCATTGCCAAGAGTCGCGCTGCCGGTCGCTTTGTCGGGTCAGGGATGGCGCCTGATGCGAAGTTGGCCCTCCAAATGGCCCAGCGCGGCGTTCAATGGCTGCAAGTGGGTGACGATTATGGCTATATGTTATTGGCAATGGATCAGATTACCGCCGCCATTCGCAGCCAGTTCCAAGGGGTAACCGGATGATCATCGACGCCCATGCCCACATCTTTCCGCAGGTGCAGGGTCTCAATGCCGCCGGCCCCACCCGCGGCGCCGGCTATGGGCGCGTCCGCATTGGTGACGAAGTGATCCAACTGTTGCCGCCCTTTTGCGCCGAGACTGTTTTTACGCCGGAGATGCTCATTGCCCATATGGACTGGGCCGGTGTGGACAAAGCGGTATTGCTCCAAGGTCCCTTCTATGGCGAGTGCAATGCGTATGCCTTGGCCGCGCTGGCGCGCTACCCGACACGGCTGCTGGCCGCCGCCTACGTGGATCCCTGGGCGCCGGAGAGCCGCTACCACTTTGCGCAGACAATGGCGCAGGCCAACTTC
>JAHDWG010000535.1 GCA_023384495.1 Caldilineaceae bacterium | reverse complement strand
GACATGCACAACGCACTGACTGGACACAATGGCACGTCTCCGCTCGTTTCGCGCTGATCTGTTGGCGCTTGCCCTGCTCTTTGGCCTGGCGCTGCTCTGGTTTGCGCCGGTGCTCTTCCCCGCATGGAGCGGCGCGACGTTGCTCCCCTTCGACAATCTCTACACCTTTGAGCCGTGGCGCAGCCTGCGTCCGGGCCTGACGCCCCACAACAACCTCCTCAGCGACCTGGTGCTCGAAAACGCGGTCTGGAAGCTGCACATCCGCCGCACGCTGGCCGATGGGGAGCTACCGCTGTGGAACCCGCAGATCTTCACGGGGCTGCCCTTTTTGGCGGCGGGCCAGGCCAGCACCTTGTACCCGCTCAACATCCTTTTCTATGTGCTGCCCTTGGATGTTGCCTTTGGCTGGTTTACCGCGCTGCAAGTGGGGCTGGCCGGGGCGAACATGTACCTCCTGGGGCGGGTGCTGCGGCTGCGGCGTCCGGCTGCGCTGCTGAGCGGCGTGGTCTTTATGTTCAGCGGCTTTCTCATCGTCAGCGTTGTCTTCACCATGTTTGTGGCGGCGGCGGTCTGGCTACCCCTGCTGCTGGCGATCATCGAGATCATCATCCGTAAGCAAGAGGAGAAGGGCAACCGCAGCTTTCACCCCATCCCCTATGTGGCCGTAGGGGCGGCGGTCATCGGCGTGATGATCCTTGCCGGCCACCCCGAGCTGATCTACTACACGATGTTGGTGGCCGCAGCGTATACGCTGATGCGGCTCCTCATCGCGCTGCATGCGATACGGAACACGGAATACGGGGGACAAATTCAAGAATCCCGTACCCCCTATCCCGTATCCCGTATCCTCAAACTGGCGGGCTGGCTGTTGAGCATGGCGCTGCTGGGCGTGGCGGCGGGCGGCGTCCAACTGTTGCCGCTGTTGGAATTGTTGCCGCTCAACTTTCGCGAAGGGTCGGCCAGCTACCAACAGGTGGTGGAATGGGCCTGGCCCACGCGCCACGTGCTCACGTTTTTCCTGCCCGACATCTTTGGCAACCCCAGCCACCACCAATGGTTCGACCTGTGGGATCGCCAGTGGGTCCCAGCCACGGCCAATGCCCTGGGCGAGCCGCAGGATACGATCTTCTGGGGCATTAAAAACTATGTGGAAGGCGGCAACTATCTGGGGATTGGCGCCTGGCTGTTGGCCGCCATCGCAATCGGGTCTACGCTATACGATGCTGGATGGACGAAGCGCCAGCCGCGCCCGGCCTCGGCGCCGGTGACGCCCGAGGTTCGGCATTACCATGTATGGTTCTTTGGCGGGCTGGCAGTGGTCTCGCTGCTCTTTGCCTTTGGCGCGCCGATCTATGCCTTGCTCTTCTACGGCCTGCCCGGCTGGAACCAGTTGCACAGCCCCTTCCGCTGGGTCTTCCCCTTTACGGTGAGCATGGCGGTGCTGGCCGGGGTGGGGTTGCATGTCTTACTGGAGACTGGAGACCGGAGACTGAAACACAAAGTCCCCGGTCTCCAGTCTCTAGTCTCTAGTCTCTGCTTACTCGCAACACTCACCGGCCTGTTCGCCCTTGCCCTGGTTGCGGCCAGCCTCTTCGCGCCAACGCCGTTTATCACGTTTGGGCAACGGGTTGTCGATGGCAGCGATCTGGCGCAGATGGCCTTTGCCGATGGCCGCATGTTCTGGGGCTACCAGGCCGCCAACCTGGCGCGCTTTGGGCTTTTCGCCCTGTTGAGCGGCGTGCTCGTGTGGTGGATGGCGGCCCGCCAGCGCGGCTACGTTGCCGTCGTCGCGCTGGTCGCCATCGTCGCGCTCGACCTCTTCGCCGCGCATGGACGCTTCAACCCCGCCAGCGACCCGGCGCTGTCGCCCCTCCACCCCGACAACACGCCGCCGGTGATCCGGTTTTTGAACGAGCGCGAAGGAGGCAGCGATTGTCCATTGTCAATTGTCGATTGTCAATCGTCCATTGGCTGGCGCTTTACCACCTTCAACGCGCCGGGCGAGAAGACGTTCAACGCCAATGTGGGCATGTATTACGGCTGGCACGATGTGCGCGGATATGATTCGGTGATCCCGCGGCAATATGTGGCGCTGATGAACCAGATCGCGCCGCAGGCGAACGAGTTGCTTTACAACCGCATCGCGCCGCTCTACAGCAACCCCGGCGGCGATGTCTACGCCGTGCTCGACAACCCGCTGCTCGACCTGCTCAACGTCAAGTATGTGTTGACCGAGCACCACATCCCCAACCCCGGCTGGCGCGAGGTCTACCGGGACGACGCGATTGGGGTCTACGAAAACGAAACGGTCATGCCGCGCGTCTTCCTTGCACCCGAGGCGCGGGTGGCGCCCGCCGGTGAACAGCCGCTGCTGGAGAGCGATCTGCGCCAGGTCCTCTTTATCGAAGAGACCCCGGCAGAGGAGCACGCGCTGACGCCGGGTGGGCCGGCCCTGCGCGAGGCGCGCATCAGCCGCTACACCGCCAACGAACTCTTTATCGATGTCAATCTGGGCGACCGCGGCTGGCTCGTGCTCACCGACGCCTGGTTCCCGGGGTGGAAGGCCTATCTGCGCCCCTTTGGCGGCGACGAGAGCGACGAGAGCGAATTGGCCATCCACCGCGCCAACAGCGCCTTCCGCGCCGTCTATCTGCCCCAGGCGGGCCAGTGGACGGTGCGTTTTGTCTATACGCCCATGAGCTTCAAGCTGGGGCTTTACACCAGCTTTGTGGCGGCGATGACGCTGGCGCTGCTCATGCTCTATTGGGGCTGGGGGCGTTACTATCGACCTGTGGGCGAGGATGGCGCACAGGCGCGCGAGGTGAGCACGGTGGCCAAGAATTCGCTGGCGCCCATGACGCTCAACCTGGTCAACAAGGCGCTCGATTTTGCCTATGCCATGCTCTACGTGCGGTTGCTGGGGCCGGAAGGCACCGGCGCATGGTATTTTGTCGTCGCCGTCTATGGGCTGTTCGAAATTGTCAGCCGCTATGGGCTGGGCACGCTGCTCACCCGCGACGTGAGCGCCGACAAGAACCAATCCAGCCGCTATTTGACCAATGTGCTGGCGCTGCGCACGCTGCTCTGGCTGGTGAGCCTGCCTATCTTGGCATTGGTGGCGTACAGCTACCGCTCGCTTGGTCATGTTTCACTGGGCGGCCTCTTCTCCATCGAGCTTCAGCCGATTGGCGCGCAAGAGGTGCAGGCGCTGGCGATCCTGGCGTTCTCCATGCTCTTTGCCAACTGGGCCGATGCGCTGAGCAACACCTTTCACGCCTTCGAGAAGATGGAGTACCCCGCCGCGCTGAGCACGGCGGCGAACCTGATCAAGATCATCCTGGGGCCGTTGGTGCTGCTGTTGGGGGGCGGCTTTGTGGGGCTGGCGGCGGTCAGCCTGGCGGTCAACCTAGTGCAGTTGGTCTGGTTCTACCGGCTGCTGCGCACGACGCTCTTCCGCCCGGAATGGCAGTGGGATTGGCCGCTACAACGATGGATGTTCAACGTCAGCGGGCCACTCATGATCAACCACCTGCTCGCCACCATCTTCTGGCGCATCGATGTGTGGCTGCTGCGCCCGCTGGCCGGCGGCGCCAGCGTGGGGCTCTACAGTGTGGGGCTCAAGTATCTAGATGGGCTCAACTTTATTCCCAGCATCTTCACCCTGGCCATCTTCCCGCTTATGAGCCGCTATGCGCGCAGCGACGCCAACAACCTGCTCCGCTCCTATCGGCTCAGCCTGCGGCTGCTGGTGATCGTGAGCCTGCCCATGGCGATGGCCATCAGCTTTCTGGCGGCGCCGCTCGTCTATTTGGTGGGTGGCGGGAAGTTTCTCAACGTCGAAGAGAGCATCCGCCTCTTTGGCCGCGAGTTTCACTACCTCGGCGGCTCGGACGTGGCGCTGCGCATCATCATCTGGAGCATCCCCATTGGCTTTGTCAACAGCGTGACCCAATACGTGTTGATCGCGGTCAACCAACAACGCTACCTGACGCGCGCGTTTCTCATCGGCGTCGCCTTCAACATCATCGGCAACCTGCTCGTCATCCCCAGCCTGGGCTATCCCGGTGCGGCGTTGACGACGGTGCTCAGCGAGTTCAGCCTGCTGATCCCCTTTTACATCAGTGTGCGACGCAACGTGGGAACTGTGCCGTGGGTGCAGGTCTTCGTGCCGCCGTTGCTGGCCGTGGCGATTATGGGCGCCGCGATCTATGGGTGGCGACGGCAAGACCGAGGTCGTCGTGGCAGTGGGTGCTGAAGACGGCCCGGTG
>JAHDWG010000008.1:36255-40550 GCA_023384495.1 Caldilineaceae bacterium | reverse complement strand
GGCCTACCTGGCTCGACTTTCTGCACAGCGTAAGTGAGGCGCTGGCCGCGTTGTTGATCGGACAGAGCGCCCCCGGTGCGGTCAACTGGCCCTGGGCGCTGGGCGCGCTGCTGGTCATCTTCTGGGCGCTACGTCCGTTCCCCCAACTGCGCTCCGTACGGATTGCGGTCGTCTTTACGCTGGCGCCCCTGGCCCTGATCATGCTCATTTCGTTGGTCTGGACGCCCATCTATCATGTTCGCTATTTTTACCCCTTTGCCGCGTTGTTTCCGATGGTAACGGCCGTTGCTATCGCCTCGTTACACCGTGAGCGCCCTTGGTATGCCGGCATTGCCTTAGCCGCAATCCTGGCCGCAAGCGGGTGGGGGCTGCACACCTTGTGGACAGACGCTCGCCATCGCCGCGATGACCACCGGGGGGCAGTGGCCTATCTGGCCGATGCATGGCGCCCCGGCGACGTGATCCTTGTCAACGCGGGCTGGGTATATACGGCGCTACAGCTCTACTGGCCCACCCAACGCACAGGCCCCTGGGCCGCCCTTCCACCCGCGCTACAGAAGCCCGTACGCTTGACAGATAGCGCCGATATCGGCCCCGATGCTGACCGCACCGCGCCACGGATCATCCGCACGGGCAGCGTCAACGGCGCTCCTCAGTTGGGGTGGGGCGACCCGGCCAGCGACTTTTTTGCCATGAATGAGGTTGATACGATCGCTGCCCTCACGACGCTGGCGACGCCGGGCGCGCGCATCTGGCACTATCGGCTCTATGACACCGTCAGTGACCCCGACGGCCTGATCCGCGCCTGGTTGGACGACCATGCCACCCTGGCCCTCGACCTGCCTTTTGCCGGCCGCGACCATCTGCGGCTTCAACGCTACGATCGCGGCTCCACAGTGAACGTGACACCCCCAACACGCGCCGGGGTGGAAGGCGAGGTACGATTCGGCGACGCGCTCCAGTTGATCCACATGGAATACCCACCGTCGGCCCGCGGCGGCGAGCGAATCTATGTCACAGCGTACTGGCAAACGGCGCCGGGCGCAACGCAGCTCGATCTGGCCACGCTCGGCGCCAGCCTCCGCCTCGCCGGCGAAAGTGGCGCAGTGATCGCACAAGAGGATGCCGAGATTGCGGCGATGTCCAACGCGCCTGATGCTGATGGAGTCTACCGCACGTCGTTGGCTCTCTCCATCCCCGCGGCGGCTAAACCAGGGGTCTACAACCTGCGGCTGGTGGTCTACTCACGGGGCGACGGAATCGCGCTGTCCATCGCGCCGGCGGGCGACGAGCCTGGCGTCTTTGATGTTGGAGTCATCGATGTGGCCATTGTGGAAGCGCCCCCGCTGATCGCCACTGCGGTCGCCCGCTTTGGCTATCTTGACCTTGTCAACGCACAGCCCGAACAGCAGCACGCCGGCGCCGGGGAGACGTTCGCGCTCAATTTGGTCTGGCGACCACAGCCCAGCGCGTATCAGGACACCTACCTGGCCCATCTGGGGTTACGCAACCAGCATGGTCAGCTTGTGCATCGTTGGGAAGAAGTCTTGGGGGGCTGGGCCTACCCGAGTGGCGCGTGGCCGTCGGGCATCCCCGTGCTCGACCCGCTGCGCATGACCTTGCCCACGGCCCTGCCCGATGGGGAGTATGCGATTACCTTGCAGGTGGCGCGTGCGAGCGATGGCGCGATCATCCCGGCGCGGCTGGGTTGGCGATGGCCCCAGACAGAACCCATCGTCATCAGCCGGCTGGCTGTGAGAGTGGGCGAGTAAGCGCTCGGTCGACACTGAACAGCAGGATTCGGTATAAGCGTGTGGGCCGCGTCACGGCGCTTGGCTCATCAGCAGGGGCAACTGCAAACGGGTGCGCTCGCAGAGATAGGCGACGGGCACGGTGGCGGTTCGCGGTTCGTTCAGATTGGTGGTGGACGTAATCAACAAGTCTGCGTCCACAAACTCGACGTTGGATGGAAGCTGCGCCGGGTCAAACACAAAATCGAGCGTTGTGGGTAGGATGCCCGAATGGGCAGTGAAGGTGACCCACGTGGCGGTTGCGGGCAGCAACTGCACGCGATAGGGCACGTTAAAGAGGCCGCCAATCGCCAGCGTCGCGCTAGAGGTGGGGGGAGGCGTAGGCAGCGCTCCTTCGCAGGGGAAGAAGCCGATCACCGCGGTCGGCTGAGGCCAGATCCCAGGCGACACCTCGATCCGGACAGGAATGGCGTAGGGGGAATTGGTCATCCGCAGTTCGGGTGGCGTGGTGATAAGGATTGTCGCCTCATAGGTGCGCAGTGGTTGCAGGCCATAGGTGTCGACCGAAACCTGCAAAAAGGCGGGCGTCTGGGCGGCAACGGGCGACACGCTCAGCCACCCAGGGTCGCCCACCACGGTGACCGTAAATGGCGCGGGAACCGTGCTGAACTGCGTGTTGATCGCCACCTCGAACGTTTGCTGCGTTTGCCCCGCCGGCATGGGTGCGGGCGAAAGCGCCAGCGGGTCGGAGATCAGCGCCGGAAACCGAAAGACGCCCAGCCGATCCAGGTTGCCCACGCGCACCATCAGCGGATTGGTAGGGCTGAACACATCGGTGCGGTCGGCGTTGACATTGGGTTGGTGAAAGATGCGCAGCCTATCATTGCGGACGACTACCACTTCGTCGCGCCCGTCGCCGTCGAAATCGCCTCCGGCGCCGGCTTTGTAGCCGTTGTCGGCGTCGAGCACCACCTCAAAGACCGGCAGCGCGTCGCCGCCCTGGTTGCGCATGATCAGGTGTGGGCGCGGCGCCGGTGTGGGCGTTGGCGGCGGTGGGTTGCGCACCGACTCGCGCAGGAGAAAGACTTCGTCGTCGCCGCTGGCGTTGATGTCAGCAAAGAAGACGCGCTGCGGGCTGGGCGAAAAAAGCTCAAAATAGCCATCGCGGAAGTTGCCGGGGAAGGTCGGGTCATAGACAAACACAAAGAAGCGGGGCAGGTCGCTGGTGGCGCCGCGCGAGGCGGCAACTTCGCGCGGGCCGCCGGGGAAGAACTGGCCGATAGCGGCGTCTGTCCAGGGGCGGGCGCGGCTCACGTTCTGAAAGAGCACGGTCATCGTTGCGCCTTCCACGCGATAGACGTAGAGATCCCCCTCGCGATCGACCAACACAATCTCATCGACCCCGTCAATGTCAATATCGCCTGCGTCGGCGCTGCTCCACAACGTGAAGGTGCGCAGCGCGGGCGTCTGCGCCTCCCAACTGGAGCCATCTTGGTCGCCCGACGCCCGGCGGATGATCTGAAAACGGAACCCTGAAGCGGCCTGGTCGGTAGAGCGGTAGGTGAAGAAGATCTCGTCGCCTGGTGTGTTCGGGTCAAAATTGCCGGCGGTCACCACACCGATTGCGCCCGAAATCGTGGTTGTGAAAAGTGTGCGCCAGGGCACCGCGTCCACAAACGCAACTTCGCCAATCGCCACGTCGGCGCCCGGGGCAACAACCGGGTCATAGATCGCGAGGTTGAATCCCAAGCTGGCGTCTGCGCGCACAGCCACTATTTCATCGTCGCCATCGGCATTGAAATCACCAATGGCAATGGCCGACCAGGCGCCATGCTCGAGCGGGCTACGCCAGTTGATTGCGCTGCCCGGCGCCCCATTGGGCAGGGTTGCATCCAAGACTTGAATCTGTCCTTCAGGGCTAAGGAAGACGATCTGCTCCTTGAGCGTCTGTTGCGGGCCGTCCGGTTGTTGTGCATGCACAGGGAGGAGTTGTGGGCGCGCCAATACGTTCAAAGCGATGGCGCAGAGCAGTAGCCCCAGCACGAGGGGTAGCGCCATCAGCAGGCGTCGACGGGCCGCCAGCCGGAAGAATCGATTCATGGACGTTATTGTAGCGCGTGATGGTGTGGCAACCAAATCACTCAATCACGGCCTCTGGTGGGCGCGCACAATTGTCAGCTAGATTGCTGCCCGTTGTCAGGCGAAGATCGGTCAAATAACGTAGCATGGGGTCGAAGGGATATGTAGTACAATCATGCAGCATCGGCAAGTGGCATGGGGCTGCAACAAGGTCCATTCACCGTTCTGTTGAACCCACTGTTGGCCAAACAGTCGTACAAAGCTGATATACTGCGGTTGATTTGAAAACTGGACTTTACGAAGACCCCTACTCCTTCGAGTGACTCCGGTTTTCAAACAGAACTCAATGTAAAACGGAAAGCTC
This sequence comes from Caldilineaceae bacterium, assembly GCA_023384495.1. Classification (GTDB taxonomy): domain Bacteria; phylum Chloroflexota; class Anaerolineae; order Caldilineales; family Caldilineaceae; genus CFX5. The sequence continues at coordinate 36,356 of JAHDWG010000008.1, read as the reverse complement.
ATATACGAAAGGAAGAATGAAATGCAGAATATTCCACGACCCCGGCTGCCCGGGGGCACCATTGTAATCGCCGTCGTGGTTTTTGTGCTCTTGTTGCTCAT
>JAHDWG010000008.1:0-36245 GCA_023384495.1 Caldilineaceae bacterium | reverse complement strand
TTCTTTTACTTTTTTGAACGTGTCAACGAAGATGAGGTAGGCGTCAAGTTCCAAAGCGGGCGCATCGCCGATGTCGTGGGGCCAGGCGTTTACAGCGATGCGGGCCTCTTTGTCGAGATGAAGCGCGTCTCAAGCCGCGCCGTCGCCTTTACCGTGGCCGACGAAGAGTTGATCACCCGCGATAAGCAACGGATTGGGTTGGTGGTGACGGGAGACATCTTCCGGCCTGGGGTCAACCAGAAAGAGCTGTTGCATCAGTATTGGGCGCAGTACAACAATCTCTATCTGGACGATGACGCTGTGCGCAGCCGGGTTTCGGATCGCGCCAAGCAGGCGATGAAGGTCTGCGTCGGCGACCGGACGTTTGATGCGGCGGTCATCGGCAGCGCGCGCGACGACCTGCGCTCATGCATTGATCTGGAGTTGAGCGAGCTGGCGCGCAATTTTGGCTTGGACGTTGAGAACGTGGCCGTGCCCGAAGTGATCATCTCTGCCGAGGTGCAGGTTGGGCTAGATGCGATCGTGCAACGACGGCTACAAACAGAACAGGCCGCGCAGGAGGAGCTCAAAGCCAAGGCCGAAGCGGCGGCCGAACAAGCGCGCCAGGAAGGTGAAATCCGCGTGGCGCAGAGCCGCATCCAAGAAGAGTCGCGCCAGCAGCGCACGCTGGCCGAACTGGAGCAGCAGAAGATCATTTCACAGAAGGCGGTGATCGAGGCGGAGCGCGCCAACGAGTTGGCCCGTGTGGAGGCGCAAAACGCGATCATCCAGGCCGAAAAGGAAAACGATCTTTTGGCGGCCCAGCGTGAGTTGGAAATCCAGACCGTGTTGGCGCAGGCCGCAGTCGAGCGCGCCAAGGTGGAAGTTGCCGTGCAGTTGGCTCTGGCCGAAGTCTATGGCGCCAACCCCGAGTATGTCCAACTGCTGATTGCCCAGGCCAATGCCAGCGCCCTGCGCAACACCGACAAGATCATCTTCACACCCGACGGCACGGTGCCCACACTGGTGATGCCCGGGCCGGGCATCGTACCCACCGTGCAGGTGCCCACGCAGCAACCCCTGGTCGAGCAAGCCGGAAATTAGAGCGGGCGGAACGCAGGGCATCCTGCGTTCCGCGTTTCACTGGAATAGGACTGACGCAAGCCTTGACTGGACATGCGATCTTGAACCGTGAATGTTCTCGTCACAATGGTCAGACGCGGTGTAAGTCATGTGGAAATTCCCCTACAGCACTCCTTCCCGGCGTTTGTGATAATTTTGACAAACAAAAACGGGTGTGCTATAGTCTGGCCCAAAATCAAACCATATTCATTCGTGACGCTCATCCATGGCTGGGGCTTGGCCGACGAAAATCATCGATCCAGTTTGCGTCACGGCAGACTCTAGAGTAAACTCGTACCGACGAACGAAACTCACGTGGAATCGCTTTACGATGTGGCGCGTTGGCGGCTGCCAAACCACTCGTTTCAGACCACAGTTTCAGACCACGCAAAGTGGGCCGTGACGTCGTCCGCCCTATGCCGCGTCTGGCCAATTATGAACCCTCAAGCACTTTTTGGGTGATGCACCGTTTTGGTAAGGAGACGAAGTTACGATGGCGACAATTGCCGATTTGAGCGGTGATGAACGCGAACAGCGCGCTGCGGAACTAAAACGCAAGATGCAGGAGGCGGCCCAAAAGGCAAGGGCAGCCCGCGGTGACGCAAGCCCGTCCTCCGGCGACGCCACTGTGACGGCCACCGTGGAAGCGCCACCTGCCGAAGCGGACGATACATCGCAGGCGGAGGGCGATGCGCGATCGGGCAATGGTGCTGCCCCAACAGAAACACCGGTTGCGGCGACCAACGGCCATGCCGCATCGGTTGTCTCCCCTGCGCAGGTTGCACCGGCTGCGCCGCCCACACCCGCCGATGAAGCCGACGACCCCGAGGCAGCCGCCCGCGCCGAAATGAATCGCCGCGAATTTCTGATGTATTCCTGGGGCGCTGCACTCGGTCTGCTGACGTTGCAGGCTGGCGTCGCCTCATTCCTCTTTATGTACCCGCGTTTCCGCGCCGGCGAGTTTGGCGGTAAATTCTTTGTGGCGCCCACAGATTTTGGCACGCCAACCTCTTCGCCGGTGGGTGAGACCGCTGGCAAGTTCTGGATGGTAACCACCGCAGCCGGCGAACCAAAGGCCATCTACATGGTCTGTACCCATCTTGGGTGTCTTTACAAATGGGTCGAAGCCAATAACCGCTTTGAATGTCCCTGTCACGGCTCGAAGTTTGACCGTGAGGGTCACTTTATCGAAGGCCCAGCGCCGCGCTCGCTTGATCATTTTGAGGTGACTGAGGAAGATGGCATGATTGCTGTCAACACCGGGCGCAAGATCAACGGTGAGCCGGCCGGAGAGTCACCTGCGCGGCACATTGTGGGCACACGCGCGCCTGACGCCGTCTAGCCCAGCACCTTGTGGCCTGGCGCCGTGTCCTCACGCGGCCGAAGACCCCTTCCGTCCGTGGTTGCGGGCGCCGGTTCATTGCCAGGCCGCACAGGGTATCGTGGGGCGCTTTGGAGAGACCCGCCTTATCTGACAGGCGTCTGAAACCAGCAGACAGGATTGTTGTTGCATTGCCTTGAATTTTCCGGGAGCATTTGGAGCAGAATCCCATGGCCGTACAACCCGACGTACAGAAAAAGAGTTTTCTCAACACGGCGCTCGACCTGGCCGATGACACCTTTACACGAATCACCGCCGGCATCAGCGCGGGCGAGTTTCGCAAAATGTTGCGCGGCGAACCGCCCGGGCGCCCCAATCCGCGCCTGAAGCCACATGCTGAAGCATTCTTGCTCCACATCAAGCCGACCTATTATCACGAAAGCGTTACGCGCTTTACTCACACTTTCCGGCTTGGCTTGTTGTCCACCTACCTCTTTATTGTCGAAACGATTACAGGCATCTACCTCATGATCTGGTATGCGCCTTCACCCGAACGCGCGTATGATGACATGATCCGGTTGCTCAGCAATGTGCCTTTCGGCCAATTTATGCGCGACTTGCACCGCCTGGGCGCCGAAGCCATGGTGGCGATTGTCACCTTGCATATGGTCAGAACCTACCTCACTGGGAGTTATAAACCACCGCGCCAATTTACCTGGTTTACCGGTGTGGTATTGCTGGTCGTCACGCTCTTTCTTAGCTTCTCGGGCTACCTGTTGCCTTGGGATCAGTTGGCCTTCTGGGCTGTAACGATTGGCACCTCGATGGCGGAAGCCGTACCGCCGCAGATTGTGGGTGAAACGGTCAACCTGCTGGCCCGCGGCGCGCCGGACATCGGCGCCAATGGCTTGCTGCGCTTCTATCTGCTCCATGTCTTCTTCTTGCCGCTGGTGCTGATCCTCTTCTTCTTTGTCCACTACTACAAGGTGGTCCACTTTGGCATTAGCCTGCCGGCCCACGAAGAGGAAGTCGGCCAGGACACCGCCAACAAAGTGCCGGCTGACCGCCGTGTCTACTTCCTGCCCGATGTGTTGATCGACGAGACGAGCTTTCTGATTGGCACGACGGCGGTTCTGGTTGTGGCAACGGTCTTTTTCTTCCAGGCCCCGCTGGAGTCAATCGCCAATCCGCAATCCACGCCCCTGCACACCGTTGCGCCCTGGTATTTCTACTGGCTGCAAGGTCTGCTCAAGATTGCCGACAAGATGATCGCCGGTGTGATCTTGCCCGGGGTGCTGTTGGTGTTGCTGGCCGCGATCCCTTACCTCGACCCCAACCCCAGCCGCCGCGCCAAAGACCGCCGGGTGGCGATCATCAGCGGCATTGTGGCGGGGGTGGTCATGATCATCTGGAGCTGGATGGGCACCCCCTACTATGCGGTGCAGGCGTCACCGGCGGTTGAGGTTGTGCAGGAACTGATGCCCGAAGAAGGCGCCGGCCTGGTGCGCGAAATGGGCTATGCCCACCTGCCGCTTGGCGCGTACGATACACGCGAGCATTATGAGATTGAAGATTCCCACTTTGCAGAGCTGTTCCACGCGCTCCAACATGGCGTGAGCAGCCGCGACGAGGAGTTCAGCGACTTCAACAACGCATACGCCATCCTTACGATCAGCCAGGAACAACCCCATCTCAAACGCATTGGGTGGCAGGTCTTCTGGGTGAGCGCGGAAGGGGTTGAAGAGGTCTTCGAGCGTGACTTCTGGATTCACGAGCACTCGCTCTACTGGGAACAATATGGCTTGAAGGACTTCACCTTCCTTCAGGAATCGGCGGGACATTAAGGCCTGGTCGAAGCGCGGTGGGCGTATCCCCGGCCCATCAGGCCAGGGCAGGCTCTCCACCGTGCTTCAAATCGGTGCAAAACTGCGGTTGATCTGGAAGCGCAGTTCGTGTCGCAACGCTTCCAGACACAGCCAATCAGGGTAGAGGTTTCAAATGCGCAAACCGTGGTACTCCTTTCTGTTTGTACGGTCGCCGATTGCCAAAATCATCTATGGCATCGCCGCGGTGATCATCTCCATTGGCGCGCTGCTCTTTCAGCAAATTATTGAAGAGCCGCGCATGGCGGCGCAGACGGCAAGTTGGGATGGTCGCAGCATTGAGCAAGGGGCGCAGATCTACTTCAACAATTGCTACAATTGTCATGGGTTCGATGGCAAAGGGCTACCCGGCGTCGCGCCGGCGTTGAATAGCCGTTACTTCTTTACCCAGCGCCTGGCCGATGTCGGCTATACCGGCTCGTTGCATGACTATGTGGCCGGCACGATCGGCGCAGGTCGCCCCAGCAAGGCGGTGCGCCAGTGGGCGCAGATGATGCCGGTGTGGGGCGCACGATTTGGCGGCCCCCTGCGCGATGACCAAGTGGAGCATATTACAAAGTTTGTGCTCAACTGGGAAGCCGAAGCGCTGGCGCAAAGCTGGGATCCGCAGAACGATAACCGAGACCCGTGGCAGCCATTCCAGGATGGCCCCTCACAGGCGACGACTGGCTCCATCACCCATACAGTGGGGACGCTGGGCGTTGCTGCGGTGACGCCCGAGCAGCTAGCCGGCGCAATTGTGACCCCAACGCAGACGGTGGGGGCGCCCACCGCCGACCAGACTCCGGCCGAGATGTTTCTGGCAATGGGGTGCATGGGGTGTCATCAACTCGGCCCGCACCAGGTGGGTATCACCGGCCCCGACCTGAACCCGCTGCCCGATGTGGCAGCCAGCCGCGTGCCTGGTGAAGATGCAGAGACGTACGTCTACAATAGTATTGTGCACCCGAATGACTATGTGACCGAAGGGTATACCGCCGGCATCATGCCCGCTAACTTTACCGACCGCATGAGCGAAGAACAGATCCGCGCCATGGTGGCCTGGCTGTTGGACCCTGACCGCGCCTACGAATAGCAGGACCAGACAAGCAATGGCACAGGCGCTCTCTGCTTGAGAGCGCCTGTTTTGTTCCGGTTGCCTTATGCAAACACGCTATACATTGCTCATCGATCCACTGTTTTATATCATGGCCGCCTTTTTCGCCGCATTGACGACAGGGCTGGCAGCCACATTGGGGCAACCGCGCTTCCTGCCGATTAGCCAGACGGCAGCCCTCTTTGCGTTTCTTTTTGTGGCCTTGCGCCAACGGGAAATTCGCCCGCCGTTACTGGTGATGGCAATCTGGCTCGGCGTGCAGGTCGTCACGTTGGCCATTGTCACGCGCATGGTCCCTGGCCAGGTCGAGCAGGCCATCAGTAATGGCTTCTTTTATCGGGGTGACTTTATTGGCTGGTTCTATGGCCCTGCCGAAACGCGATTGCCTATGGGGTTGCTCAGCCAGCCTGTAGCCCGCATGGCCGAACTGGGGGGGATCGTGCTCGGCAGCCTGCTGACTGGCGGTCTGGTCGGTGTCTGGTTTGTGGTGCGCGCCGCCAACCTTGCCGCCTACAGCGCCGGCGTTCTCTGGCAAGATAGCGGCCTCCTCTTCAATCTTTTTGCCGGCCTACCCATCTGGACCCTTCTGCGCCTGGCGGGCAGCGCCGGCCTTGTGGTGCTCTTGGCCGAACCACTCATCTCGGGAAACTGGTCTTTGCGGTACTATGTGACTCACCGGCGCGCCTTGTTGGTGACATCCTCGCTGCTCTTGGGTGCGGGGCTTGCGCTTGAATTGCTCCTCCCCAACCTGTGGCGGAATCTCTTCGCCTGAACCTCGGTCGCCACACTCATGCTGATCAAGCGCGTTGCCATCCAAGGCTTTAAGACCTTCGCCAAACGCACCGAATTTCTCTTTGACCCGGGCATAACCGCGATTGTCGGCCCCAACGGCAGCGGAAAAAGCAATGTGGTGGACGCCGTACGCTGGTGCTTAGGCGAGCAAAGCTTTAGCCTCTTACGCTCAAAAAAAACCAGCGATGTGATCTTTTCGGGCAGCGACCGCCGCGCCCGCTTGGGGATGGCCGAGGTCAGCCTCACGCTTGACAACAGCCTGGGTGAAATTGACATCGACTTTGCCGAGGTCGTCGTCACCCGGCGCGCCTATCGCGATGGCAACAACGAGTATCTGCTCAATGGGCAGCAAGTGCGCCTGCAAGACGTGACCGAGCTGCTGTCAAAGACGGGGCTGGGCAAACGCACATACGCCGTCATCGGCCAGGGCCTGATCGACCAGGTGCTTAGTTACTCCGCCGAGGAGCGCCGCGTTCTCTTTGAAGAGGCGGCGGGCATCACCGGCTACCAAATGAAGCGAGCCGCCACGCTCCGTCGCCTTGAAGCCACGCAACAGAATCTCACCCGCGCTCAAGACATCATCGCCGAGTTAAGCCCACGCCTCAAGTATCTGCGCCGGCAGGCCGAGCGCGCGCGTGAATACGAGGAGATTGCGGCGGAGTTGCGCAACCTCTTGCGCGACTGGTATGGTTATCGCTGGCATGACACACTGCGCACGCTCGAACAAAATCACGCGCTCGAACAGGAACTCCGCCGCCAGGTAACACGCCGCCAGGCCGCGCTCACCGACCTCAACCAACGCATTGAAGCGGTGCGCAGCCAGCAGGCCGCGCTGCGCGTTGCGCTCGGTGACTTGCACAGCGAAAGCAGTCGGATCCATCAGCAGGCCGAAGCCACCGACCGCGAGCTGGCCGTCAGTGGCGAACGGCTCCGCCAGTTGCAGGCGCGCGTCGAAGAAACACAACGGGAGATTGCCGCCCAACGGCTGGAGCAGGAGACGATCCAACAGCGTATGGCGGCGCTAACCGATACGGTGACCCAGGCGCGGGCCGAGCACGCGCGCCGCAACGAAGCCGTCTCGGCCATGCAACGGGCTGTTGATGCGCGGCGGCAAGAACAATCAACGTTGCAGCGCGCTGTCGATGAGGCGCGGCGTGCGCTGGCCGACCTACAACGCCAGCGGGTCGAATCTGGCAGCCGGCTGACTCAACTGGCCGAACGCCGCCTTGTGCTAGAGCGCGAACAGGCCGAGCAACAACAGTCACAGCTCAGCGCGGAGGCCAATGGGGCTACGCTGGTTCAACAGCTCGCCGACGCCGAAGCCGAGTTACGGCAGGTCGAGGAGGCGCAACGCGCGGTGGCGCAGCGCCTGGCCGCGCTCGACCAGTCGATTGCGCAAACGCGGGCGCGGCTGCGTGACGCCGAAGCGGCGCGCCAACAGGCGGATCGCGCATTGGATCGCCTGCAAACACGCTACGACCTCCTCCAACGGCTGCGCGAAGAGGGCGCCGGCTACGCCAGTGGTGTGCGCGCTGTGCTCCAGGCGTCCCGGCAACCGCAAAACGGCGCGCCGCTCCAGGGAATCTTGGGCACAGTCGCGTCGCTGCTCCGGGCGCCACCACACCTAGACAAGGCCATCGAAACCGCGCTGGGCGGCGCCTTCCAAGACATTGTCACCCACACGTGGGAGGACGCACGCCAGGCCATCGAACACCTCAAGCGAAATGGGGCCGGGCGCGCCACCTTTCTACCCCTAGATAGACTCCACGTTGGGCCTCTGATCCGCGCCCCACGTCTGCCCGGCATTCTGGGCAATGGCGCCGAACTCGTCGACTATGACACCCACGTTGCGCCCGCCATGCAGCAATTGCTCAACCGGGTGTGGGTCGCCGAGGATTTGCCGTCGGCCCGCGCCGCGCTTGACCAGCATACTGGCAACGCTCGCCCTACGGTGGTCACACGCAGCGGCGAAATCATCCGGCCGGGCGGCGCCGTCTCTGGTGGTAGCGACAACAACCGGCGTGACGACTCGGTGATGGCGCGCGAGCGCGAGGTGCGCGAATTACCGGCACAGATCGCACAGGCTCGGGCGGCAGTGCAGGTGGCCGTCGAGCAGTGCGGGGCGCTGGCAAAAGAGGGCGAAGCGACCCAGTTGCGCATCGAGGCGGAAAAAAGCAACCAGGCTGACCTGGCCCGCCGCGAACGGAGCCACCGCCAACAGATCGAAGAAGCGCGGAGACAGGCTGACCGCGCGCAGCAAACGGTGCGCTGGCAATCTGAGCGGCTGGCCAAAATGGCGACCGAGTTGGCCCAGATCATTGAGCAACAACAATCGTACACCGACCAACAGGCCGCGCTCCAAAGTCGGGAAGCAGAGGCTGCGGGCCAATTGGCCCAGACAGAGGGCGCGGTGCAGGCCGCCGGGGCCGACGCCCTGTTGCAGCAACTCGCAGATTTGCGCGCTGCGGCCGCCGAGGCGCAGGGCCACTGGCGCAGCCAGCAGACGGTATTGGAAAACCAGCAACGCACGCTGCAAAGCGTCACCGACCAACTCAGAGCCAAAACAGATCGCGTTGCCACGTTGGGGCAAGAGATTGAGCAACTTGAGGCGTCGCTGCAAAGGCTTTCCGCGCGCGACCAACAGCTACGGACGGCCCTGGAACAGTTACGACTGCGCAGCGAACCGTTGGAGGCGCAGACAGCCCAGCTCGCCGAACAACAGGCCAGCGAAGAGAGTCGTGAGCGCGAAATGCAGCAGGCGCTGCGCCGCGATGAGAGCAGTTGGAACAGCGCCCAGTTGCAGCTACAGCGGGCACAAGACCAGTTGCAGCAACTGCGCCACGAGATTGAGCAAGACCTGGGTTTGGTGGCGCTAGAGAGCAGTGATGATGTCGCCTATCAACCGCCGTTACCGTGGGACAAATATGTCGAGCAGTTGCCTGTCATCGAGACGATCCCGGAGTCGCTCGAAGAAGAGGTGCGCGACACCCGCACCCGGCTGGCGCGGGCCAGCAACGTCAACCCCGATGCGCCACGCGAATATGAAGAAGCCGCCGGGCGCTACGAACATCTGCTCACCCAGTCAGAAGATCTGGAAGCCGCGGCCAGCGACCTGCGCAAGGTAATCCGAGAGTTAGACCTGCTCATGGAGGTGGCCTTTGAACGCACCTTCAAAGCGGTTTCCGAGCAATTTGTCGCATTGTTTCAACAACTCTTTAATGGGGGGACTGCGGAACTGGTGCTCACCTCACCAGGGGAGCTTGCGACGACCGGTGTGGAGATCATGGCGCGCCCACCGGGCAAGCGTCCCCAAAGCCTTGCGCTTCTCTCTGGCGGTGAACGGGCGCTGGCCGCGTGCGCACTGATATTCGCCATTCTGCGCGTAAGCCCAACCCCGTTCTGTGTATTGGACGAAGTTGACGCCGCGCTCGACGAGGCCAACGTCGACCGCTTCCGCATGGCGATTGAGGAAATGAGCAAAGAGACGCAGTTCATCATCGTCACACACAACCGCCGCACGCTCGAAGGGGCGAATACAATCTACGGGGTGACGATGGGCAACGACGGGGTAAGCGCCGTCATCAGCCTTCGGCTGGATGGCGACCGGATCGTCCATGAAGGTGACGGCCCTGGGGGGCAAAATGGCGCCGGAGCGAGCGCGCTCGAGGCGATAGAAGAGATCGTGCAGTTGTAACGCGGCGTGGTTCTACGATGCGTCGTCTTCGCCCCCATCCGCCTTGCCAGCGCCGGGCGTCTTATCGCTCATACCCTCATTGAGGCCCGTGGCCTCTGATAAGTCGTCGACGGACGAAATCGCAGACGCAAGACCAAAGCGATCCTCTAGCGCCACATCCTGTTCATACTCAGGTGCATATTGGCCCGAGCGATGCAACGCCATTGCCGCAGCCTGTTGGGTGGCGTCCTGCTTGCTCTGACCGGCCCCGACGCCATAGATTTGGTCGCCCACCATGACGCGCATGACAAAGGTCTTGTTGTGGTCGGGGCCAGTGGACTCCACCATACGGTAGCGCGGGGTGACCCCCATATTACTCTGCACATACTCTTGCAGGCGACTCTTGGGATCCTTCTCGAGCGCCTTATGGTGGATGCGCTCCAGTTCGCGGAGCATGAGTGGCAACACAAAACCGCGTACCGCTTCGCGCCCCTGGTCGAGATAGATTGCGCCGACGACAGCCTCAAACACGTCGCATAAAATGGCCGTCCGCTTGCGGCCGCCGCTTTCTTCTTCGCCATGCCCCAGCAGGAGGTAGTCGCCCATCCCCAGCGCGGTGGCCAGGCGCGCCAATGCATCGCGGCGCACCAATGCCGACCGGATGCTGGTTAGTTGTCCCTCTTGGTAATCGGGGTAGCGCAGATACAATTCTTCGCTCACCACGAAGCTGAGCACCGTATCCCCCAGAAACTCGAGCCGCTCGTTGTCTTCGTAGCCCTCTGCACTACCATTCTCATTGACATAGCTGCGGTGGACAAAGGCGCGTTGTAAGAGCGCCTTGTCGCGGAACGACAGGCCGTTGGCGCGTTCAAATTCGGATGCGGCGTTGACCATAGCGCGCTGCTATCACTCTTATACGGAGCTCTGGTCGAAAACCGGAGCTCCTCGAAGGGGCAAACATCTTCACAAAGTCCGGTTTTCAAAGCAACCGTAGTATAGGAATCAGATCAATTTGGGCGGATTTTTCAATCCATGTCCTGTTAATATTGCCACAACGCTTTCTTTTTCACCAAATTGTGTGCGGTGTTGCTCAATCGCCGCTGCAACCGTGGCGCTCGTCGGCTCTACGAAGAGGCCGCGCACGGCCAGACGCTCTTGTGCGGCGCGCACGTCATGGTCTTCGACCGCCACGACTATGCCGCCCGATTGGCCGACCGCCTCCAGCACAGCCCGTGCATGAACCGGATAGCTGATGGCGATGCCGTCGGCGCTTATCTTCTCGACACGCGGGTCGGGCGCGATCTCCATCACCCCGGCCTGAAACGCGTCAAAGATGGGCGTATATGGCTCGGCCTGCACGGCCATCAATCGGGGCAGACGGTCGACCAGGCCCGACTGTTGCAAATGTTGGAAACCGCGCCAGGTGCCCAACAGCAACCCGCCATTGCCCACCGGCGCCACCAGCCAATCGGGCGTGCGGCGTCCCAATTGCTCCCAAATTTCCCACGCACAGGTCATTTGCCCCAACAGAAATGTGGGATGCCAGGCATGAGAGGCATACACCACTGCGCGCGAATTCTGTGTATCCGTTTCCGCGGCGCTACGCGCCATGCTGCGCGGCCCTTGCACTTCGACCAGCTCAGCGCCGTACACCGCGATCTGGGCGCGCTTAGGCTCCGGCGCGCTCTCGGGCACAAAGATGCGCGCAGTCAACCCGGCGCGCGCCGCATAACAGGCAAGACTGGCGCCGGCGTTGCCGCTAGAGTCGTCGACTACTGTTTTTGCGCCCTGCCCCAGAAACCAGTTCACCATCACCGAGACGCCGCGATCTTTATAGCTGCCGGTGGGCATGAGCGCATCCAGTTTCCAGTGGATGGCATGGCCGGCCCAGCGGTCGGCCACAAGCGGCGTCCACCCTTCGCCTAAGGTAACCCGTGGCCGCGGCTTGGGCAGGATCGGCAACATAGCCCCATACCGCCAAAGGCCGGCCACCGAGGTATCAATCTGTTGAGGATCAAAGGGCGGCAGGGCGGTGTATTCTAGCGGGAGGGCCGTCAATGGACAACGTAGAGGCGCCAGCTCGGCGCTGATTCGAAATAGGCTGTTTGGACAGTAGGCAATCAACCCCAATTTCCTTTCTCATTCAATCGTGCTCGTCCACTGCGCCGGGGTAAAGGGTAACGCTGCGCAATGGGCCGTGTTCGTTGATTGCACAAGCTGCGCCGATGGGATTCATATGCAATGTTGATGCTATGCTAACGCCCGCGCAAATCTTGCGCCATTATACTTCATGTTACCAGTCTGAGAATATTCGGAACCTGGACAAAGTTCATAATCACCGGACAACTATCATGAGGATTCAGAGTGTTATCCACACCAATCAGCACAGCATTGATCGCGTCCTGGGCGCCGGGCTCCCGGTCGTGTTGCTCTTTTGGTCACCGGCCACGCCTACGCCGGCGCCTGTCGAATCGGCCCTCGAGCGCTTTGCCGAAACGGAGGCCGGCAAGCTGCTGATCGCCAAAATCAATGCGCAAGCTGAACAGCCGCTGATGGCGCGCTTTGGGGTTCGCCAAACACCGGCGCTCGCATTTTTCAAGGCGGGTCGTCGTGAAGGTCTATTGGAGGGTTCGCTTGCCCTGGGCGAAATCCAGGCGTGGATCAACTATCTGGCCGCGGGGGGCAAACCGCCGGCGCAACCGCGCGTTCAGCCCACCGACCCGCACAGTGGCTCGATGCCTTTGACGCTGACCGACGCCACATTTTCTCAAGTTGTGAACGGACCCCTGCCGGTGTTGGTTGATTTCTGGGCGCCCTGGTGTGGGCCGTGTCGCATGGTGGCCCCGGCCGTTGAGCAACTGGCGCGCGATTTTGCCGGCAAAGCGGTGGTGGCCAAGCTCAACGTCGATGAGCAGCCGCTTACGGCGCAGCGGTTGGGCATCCAGGGTATCCCGGCGCTGCTGATCTTTCAACGCGGCCAGGTTGTGGATCGAGTGGTGGGTGCGCAACCGTTTCAAGTTTTGCAAGAACGACTGGCGCGGTTTGCGCGCTAAGCACCAACCCGAATCGTGATTGCGGATCGAACCAAAACACCGATCACAGTGGGATCAGGTTCTGGCGGCCTAACAGTTGCTCGATCTCCTCGGCCGTGGTGAGGCCGAGAACAGCCTCCGCAAGCGCAATCGTCTGCCCCAGCGTAAGCCGGCGCAACGCGGACTTGACCGCCGGGATAGCCGCTGCATTCATGCTCAACTCATCAACGCCAATGCCCGCCAGCAGCAATGCCGTGTTGGGGTCGCCCGCCAGTTCACCACAGACAGCCACGCGAATCCCAGCTTGGTGCGCGGCCTGCACCACTTGATGGATGGCCTGGAAGACCGCAGGCTGAAGATGATTGGCCAACGTCGCCACCTGCACGTTGTTACGGTCGGCGGCCATCACATATTGGGTCAGATCATTGGTGCCGATGCTAAAGAAGTCAACATGGGGCGCCAGCTTGTGCGCCATAAAGACGGCTGCCGGCGTTTCGACCATGACGCCCACTGGCATATCGGTGGCGTAAGGTAGATTGGCTTTGCGCAATGCGGCACAGACATCCTCGATCAGCGATCTGGCTGCGATTAGTTCCTCAAGCTTGCTGACCATGGGCACAAGAAGCCGCAGCGGCCGCGCCGCGCCGGCGCGCAGAATAGCGCGCAACTGGACGGTGGCCAGCTCTGGGCGCGCCAGCCAGTAGCGAATCCCACGCCAACCGAGCGCCGGGTTTCCTTCGGCTGGCATCCCCAGATAGGCAATAGCCTTGTCACCGCCCACATCCAATGTGCGGACGACCAGCGGTTCCCCATCGAGTGCGGCGGCGGCGGCCACATAGGCGGCATACTGCTCGGCTTCGTCGGGGGGGCTGGGGCGGTTCATGAAAAGATACTCGGTGCGAAAGAGCCCAACGCCTTCGGCGCCGCTGCGCACGGCAACCGCGGCTTCGTCCGCGCCGCCGATATTGGCCATGACCTGAATGCGCTTGCCGTCGCGTAGTTGGGCGGGCAGCAGGGCTGCGCGCGCGCCGGCCACCCGAATGTCCTTGAGGCGTTGGCGCAGGGCGTCGACCCGGGCGCAGAGGACGTCGGTGGGGCGCAGCCAGACGCGCCCAGCAAAGCCGTCGAGGGCGATCAGTTGTCCATCCGTCACCTTGTCCAAAAGGCCCGATGCGCCCATCACCGTGGGGATGCCCATGGCCCGCGCCAAAATGGCGGTGTGGCTGGTTGCGCCGCCGCGCTCTAGCACGATGCCCCGCACGTGCTCAGGGCGCAGCAACACGGTGAGCGACGGCGGCAAGTCATCGGCCACCAAGACAGCCGGCCCCGTCAACTGGGGCAAATCCGAGGGCGCGTCCATCAATTGGCGCAAAACCTGCGCCTGGACATCATAGATATCGGCAGTTCGTTGCTGCCAATAGCTCTGTTGGGCCTGTTCCAGACGTTGCGCCACGGCGTCGGTGACGCGACGCCAGGCCGCCTCGGCGTTGAGATGCTGATCCAGAATCAGGTCTTGGGCAAGCTGCTGCAAATCAGGGTCGGCCAGCAGCGCGGCCTCGGCGCTGAAGATCATAGCCTCCGCCGCGCCGATCCGGTGCTCGCTCTCGGCCTGAAGCTGAGTCAGCGCCGCGTGGACGGACGCCAGCGCCTGTTGCAAGCGCGCCCACTCGCCGGGCGGGTCGGCGACGGTCTCTTCGCGCACCCGGGCGCGCACGGGGTGATATACAAACGCCGGGCCATAACTGACACCTTCGACCACCGGCGTTCCATGCAGATCGGCGGGCGTGTCGACGCCAAGCGCGCGGGCAAGCGGCAACGCCCCTTTCTGCGCCAGAGGGGGGCGGTCGTTGGCTTCGTGAAAATTCACCGCCGCCAATTCGCGCATGGCGGCGAGCGCTTCTCTGGCTTGTGGCCCCGTCGCGCGGATGTGCAGGGTATCTCCCTGTTGCGCCACCAACGTCATGATCTGGTTGATGCTGCCGGCGTTGGCGCTCTGCCCGCGGTTGGTGATGGTAACCTGGGCGTCAAAATGGCTGACGGTATTGACAATCCGCGCCGCTGGCCGTGCGTGGAGGCCCAATGGGCTTGTCACGAGGGTGGTGAAGCCGTCTGTTCCCTCATATGGGGCGGTGGCGCTCGAAAGTTCGGGTGGCTGTTGCGACGGGGAATCTTGTGGGGGAATTGGGTGGAGTTGCATGGCTTTGGCGTTGAGCGCGCCATCGGCCTCGGCCAGCACCTCGGCCAGCGAACCCCCGGCCATGGCCTGCACTGCGGCGGCCAAAACGCCCTCCACGAGCGGCGCGGCGCAGAGATGAACATGCGCTCGCTGGTCAGGGGTGAGAAAATCGAGTGCAGTCTCGGCGCTGAGCACTGCGCTGCCCAAATCCATAAAGACGACCACACCATCTTCGCTATAGACCGCCTCAATAGCCGCCAAGATGCGCAAGGGATCGGTGCCGATGGGGTCGCTGGGGTCATCCACACCACCGGCAATGGCAATGGGCACACGGTCGCGCGCCAGTTGTCGCGCCAGGTCGCGCACACCGGCGGCCACAGCAGCGCTGTGAGAGACAATCACAAAGCCGATCATGCTGTCGTCAGGCCACTCCCGCAAGCGAGCTGCAACACAGGTCCATCGGGCTGCAACACCAACGCGGTGTAAAAGGCATTGACAGGTCTCTTGCCGCCTACCTTCAAATTGTAGTTAGCGGGGTCTTGGGACCGTTCCGGCTTATCGTGGTCGGTGATCATGAATCCTCCTTTTGCAGTAGGCTACGGGCAAGAATCCCTGCGCCCAGCAACCCACTGTCGGCGCCGAGGGCGGCTGGCAAGAGGGGCGTCATCTGATGGAGGGGCATGGTGTGTTCTTGGAAACTCTGGTGTGTGATCTGGAGATACCGTTCACCCAACAGACCGACGCTCCCTCCAATCACAATCGCCTCGGGCCCCAAGACGTGGGCCAGCGCGGCCAAACCGCGCCCCAACCAAATGGCCGCCTCATCCACCGCCGGTTCCTCATTGCCGGCGGTATACGATTCAGCCAGCGCCTGGATCGAGGGGTAGCCACTCTCGGCCACCATGACGCGCGTCGCCGTGTAGGTCTCCAGGCAGCCGCCCAACCCACACGTACACGGTCGCCCGTTGACCGGCTCCACACACAGGTGGCCAATTGCGCCGGCGCGCCCCTCCCAGCCGCTGTAGAGCGCCCCGTCGATGACGATGCCGCCGCCGACGCCCGTGCCCACCGCCACCACCAGCACATGGCGATAGCCCCGGCCTGCGCCCACAGCCGCCTCGGCCAACGCAAAACAGGCGGCATCGTTGGCAACCGCCGCCGGCAGTGCAAACGCGGCCTCAAGCCGGGCGGCCAGGGGTAGCCCCGTCCAGCCCGGCAGGTTGTCGGTGGCAAAGCGCACGACGCCATGCGCCTGATCGATATAACCGGCGCTGGCCAGCCCGACCGCAGCCGGCGTAGGCAGCGCCGGCCACTCATGCGCCGCCTGCATGAGCACACGCCGCCCCAAGGCGACCAGGCGCGCCAGCACGGCCTCCCCCCCTTCTTCGGCCAGCGTGGGCGTCTCGGCGCGGCTGACCACCGTGTTGTCGTCCAACAGGATGCCGGCGGCCAGCTTGGTTCCCCCCACATCGAGGACAAGGATGGGTTCGCTCATGGCGACGAATGCTCCTCCAGCGCAGCCACAAACCAACGGGTGATCTCTTGGGGCCGGGTGATGGCGCCACCCACCACCACCGCAGTGGCGCCCAGCGCCAACGCTTCGGCCACCTCTTCGGGGCGGCGATAGCGTCCTTCGGCCAGCACGGGTGTAGCCGCGGCCTGGGCAAGCTGGCGCACCAATGCCAGGTCGGGGCCGGGCTGCTGCGGGCTGTTTGGCGTATAGCCCGACATGGTGGTGGAGATCAGATCAGCCCCGGCGGCCACCGCGGCCTGCCCTTCTTCGAGGGTCGCAATATCGGCCAGCACAGGTAACCCGGTGGCGTCGTGAATGGCGTGGATGAACTCGGCCAGCGAGCCGGGGTGTGGGCGAGGGCGCGCGGTGGCGTCAATCGCAATCACATGGGCGCCAGCATCGGCCACCTGCCGCGCGTGGTCCAGCGTCGGCGTAATGTAGACCGGGTAGCCGGGGATATCGGCCTTATACAGACCGATGACCGGCGCGTCGACTGCATTGCGAATGGCGGCAATGTCGGGTGGCGTGTTGGCGCGGATCGCCCGCGCGCCGCCCTCGATCGCCGCCACCGCCATGCGCGCCATGATGGCCGCCCCAAAGAGAGGCTCGTGGGGCAGCGCCTGGCAAGAGACAATGAGACCGCCACGAACCGTACAGAGGAAGGCGTCAAGTTGCTGCGAACGTGGTATCATGGTTGCCGGGTCTTTCGCAAAGCCTACTGTCTGCCAGATCAGATTGTCGAGATACAGGGTTGGCGCCTGCTTGGTCAGGATTCACATCGTTGCCGGCGCAATTCTATTTGAATCGCTGTTTCGGCATTATACTTGCAGAATATCATTGTGAAAAGTAGCAGCGGGAACTGCGGAAACGCCACCCCAGCGCCAGAGCGGCGAAGGTGGCCACCACGATTTCCACAAATGAATCCCGTAATACACGCAACACAGAAAGGGCGGAACGATGACAACGCTGTATGAGGCGCTGCGCGACTCGGTTGCCGAGGCGCGGCTGGTGGCGGCGGCCACGGTGATCCGTGGGGCTGGGCTTGGAGGAAAGCTGCTGCTCTGGCCCAACGGGGCGACTATGGGGAGCTTGGGTTCACCACAACTGGATGAAACCGTGCGCAAGCGAATGATGGAGCAGTTGGCCACCCAACAGGCCGAACGCTTCACACTGCCGTGGGCCGGGGAGACGCTCGAGATCTTTGTCGATGTCCACGCGCCCCCCCCGAAACTGGTCATTGTGGGGGCAGTACACATGGCCATCCCGTTGGTAACGTTTGGCAAGGCGCTCGGTTTTTATACGGTGGTGCTCGATGCCCGATCCGCCTTTGCCACGCCCGAACGCTTTGCCCACGCCGACCGATTGCTCATCCAATGGCCTGCGGACGCCTTGCCCACGCTGGGGATCGACGAATCGACCTGTGTGGTGGTGCTGACCCACGACGAAAAGATCGACAACCCGGCGCTGGCCTTTGCCGTGCGCAGCCCAGCGCGTTACATCGGTGCGCTAGGTTCCAAAAAAACACACGCCCGTCGCGTGGCTGCGCTCCATGAACTGGGCGTCACCGACGCCGAAATTGCGCGTATCCACGCCCCAATTGGCCTGGACATCGGCGCCCGCCGCCCGGAAGAGATCGCGGTTTCGATCATCGCGCAGATAGTGGCCGTGGTGAACGGGGCCGCGGCGTAGGGTTGGATAGACGATAGACGATGGACGATGGACGATGGACGATGGACGATGGACGATAGACGATGGACGATGGATGATCGTCCGTCGTCTATCGTCTGGGCTAACCCAGTTGGTCCGCCTCTTTGAACCGTTCCAACAACTCAGGCAGCCCGGGCAACACAAAATCGGGGCGAGGATTCCCTTGTTCAAATTCTTCTCGGCTGCTGATGCCGGTGAGCACACCGGCTGTGGTCAACCCAAGTTTGACTGCGCCCACAATGTCGGTTTCGTGGCGGTCGCCCACCATGAGCGTTTCGGACGGCGTCGCGCCCAACCGGCGCATGGCGAGTTGATACATGCCAGGGTAGGGCTTGCCCACCACTTCGGGCTGCACGCCCGTAGCGGCCACCAACAGGGCAATGATGCTGCCCGTTCCCGGAATCTGGCCGCGCTCCGAGGGGTAGGTCGGGTCGGTGTTGGTGCCGATAAACCGGGCGCCGTTGCGGATGGCCAGGGCCACATCCGCCAATTGTTCGTATTGCAGGTGGAAGTTGATGCCCACCACCGCATAGGCTGCCTCAGCAGGGTCGCTCACCAGATCAAACCCTTCATGCAGCAGCGCTGTGCGCAGGCCGTCCATGCCCAGCATGAGCACCTTGCTGCCGCGGGGCGCTTCCTCAGCCAGCCAGCTTGCCGTTGCCTCAGCGCTCCCCAAAATATGGGCGGGGTCGGCATGGATGCCCATCTTCTCCAGCTTTTCGGCGAACATGGTTGACGTATTGCTGGCGTTGTTGGTAATGCAGAGCCACTTGCGTCCGGTAGCGTCCAGATAGTCAAAGAGGGCCTGGACGCCGGGCAGCGGCTGGTTGCCCACATAGATGACGCCATCCATGTCAAAGAGCGCCGCCCGGCAGCGGCGAAGACGTTCCAACAGATTGGTTTCGCTGTGCATGTTTACTCCTGATCGATCTTGAATTCAAAAAAACAGGCGACGTACGCAGCGGCTGATGGTTATATGGTTATAACGGGAGACAAATTTGTCAACGCACAAACCTTCAGCCAAGGCGTGCCTACGTCCGAAAACAAATGGATTGGCGCGAGGCGCGCAGACGCTGTCGAGAAGATGACTCAACCGGCGAGCTCACCGCGTGTCGCGCCAAAGTAACGCCAGAAGATCAGCGCGCCCAGCGCCGTCAGCAGCGCGCCGGTGAGAAAAAGCGGTCGATAGCCCAAGCGGACAATGAGATAGCCACCCCCCAGCGCCATTATCGACCAACTGATGCCAATCGCCATCGTCGTGGCCGCCGACATGGCGCCATGCCACTGGGGGGCCACGATCTCTTGGCTGTAGACCATGTACGCTGGCCGCGCGATGCTGATCACAACCAACATGGCCATAAATGCCGCGCCCGCCGCCAACCACTGCGCAGCCAGCGCAAAGGCCCCCAGCACGAGCGCCAACCCAACGGTGCCCGCCAAGATGATGCGGTCATTCCCCCAACGTGTGGCAAAGAGTGGTGTCACCAGGGCCGCAGGCACGGACAACAGTTGCCCGATGGCAAGAAATCCGCCGATCCGAGCCGCCGAGACGCCAAATTCGGCATCCATGTAGACATTGAAGAAGGTGCGCGCCGCGCCTTCGCCCGAACCGCGCAAAATGCCGACCAGCCCCATTACGAGCAAGACCCCCACTGGGGCGGCCAGGGGAGGTCGGGCCGGCTCATCACGTGAGACGACGATGGCCGCTTCCTGTGTCATCCAGAGCGCGCCAACACCGATAGTCAGCAGCCCAGCGGCAATTAACAGTGGATATCGATAGGCAGCTGGTGAATCCAGCGATACCCCCAGCGCTTGGGCAAAGAGAGTGGGCATGACGCCGCCCACCAGGCTGCCCACAAAACCAGCCAGCGGCCAAAGCGCCGCCTGCACCGAAAAGACATGGCCTCGCTCTTGTGGCGTGGTCACCGACATCACCCAGGGCGATGAGTTGACGAAGTAGAGCGCCAGACCGAGCCCACCGGTCACATAGGTGACCAAAATCCAGCCGGCGCGCCAGGCGCCAGGGGCAAACTCGGCGAGGATCGGCAGGCCGTTGCCGAGCACGGCCAGGCTCAGCCCAGCGACCATTGCTTTCCGTGCGCCAACCCGCGCCCCAACCACACTGGCCGGCAACGCAAAGAGCGCAAGCGCAAACTGGCTGCTGGCATTGACCAACCCCACAAATTCCGGCCCATAGCCCAACCGCACAAGATAGAGGTTGAAGAGCACGGTGTAGATGCCGCCAAAGACCGTCAACCCAATCAGGGCCGGTGTGATCAGAAACAGGCGTATGTCGCGGCGAAAGGCGCGAATCCGCTGCCAATACTCAAACATGGAGGCTCAGTGGGGCCTTGGTCAACATGTGCAGATTGTCGGCATGATAGGACGATAGGACGAATCGATGGACTATCGTCTTATCGTCTTATGGTCTATTGTCCCCCATCTGGCCATAGTGTAGCTGTCTTTCCGCTCGGTGTCCATTTAGCGACGCGCAATCATTCGATTTGGGCGGCCACGTGCGCTGCCCACTTGCCTCTTTGTGCTGTTGATTTCGAAAAGCGCCGGCTCAATGGGCGATAGAGGTGCGGCGCGATCCGCCTGCGGGCAATGGACGCGCCGCACCTTGTCTCCGACGCGCGTTGTCGCCATTACCGGATCGTGGTCATGCCCCCCATGTAGGGGCGCAGCACCTCGGGCACTGTCACCGAACCGTCGGCTTGCTGGTTATTCTCGAGCAGCGCAATGATGATCCGCGGCAGCGCCAGCCCCGACCCGTTAAGCGTATTTACATATTCGGGCCGCGCGCCCTCCGACGGGCGATAGCGGATGTTGGCCCGCCGCGCCTGAAAGTCGCGGAAGAACGAGCACGAGCTGACCTCGAGCCACTCTCCGCAGCCCGCCGCCCAGACCTCCAGGTCATACTTGATCGCTGCAACAAACGAGAGATCACCGGTGGCAATGGCAACACGCCGGTAGGGCAGCTCCAGCCGCTCAAGCAGCACCTCGGCGTTGCGCGTCAGCGTCTCCAACTCGTCGCGGCCGGTGTGCGGCTCGACAAACTTGACCATCTCTACCTTCTGAAACTGGAGCACCCGTTTGATGCCGCGCACATCCTTGCCGGCGGCCACCTTTTCGCGGCGGAAGCAGGGCGTCGACGCCACCAGGTTGATGGGCAGCTTGCCCGCCGGGATGATCTCATCGCGATAGATGTTGGTCACGGGCACCTCCGCCGTGGGGATCAACCAGAAGTCCTCTTCGGCGTCGCGATAGAGGACATCGCCAAACTTGGGCAGATTGCCCGTGCCCACCATGACGTTGGTGCGCACCATGTTGGGCGGGTAGACCTCCTCGTAGCCATGTTCTTCAATATGTACATCAAGAAACCAGTTGCTCAGCGCGCGCTGGAGCCGGGCGCCCGCCCCCATGAGCAAATAGAAGCGCGTGCCGGCCAGTTTTACCCCACGCTCGATATCGATGATGCCCAGCCGTTCGCCCAGATCCCAGTGCGGCAGCGGCGAAAAGCCGAATTCGGGCAGCGCGCCCCACGTGCTGACCACCTGGTTGCCCGCCTCATCGGGGGCCACCGGCACATCGGGTTCGGGCGGGTTGGGGATGCGGAGCATGGCGTCGTCGAAATCGGCCTCCACCTGACGCAGGCGTTGCTCTAATGCGGCGATCTCGTCGCCGATGACGCTCATGCGCGCCTTGAGCGCGTTGGCCTCATCCACCCGCTTTTCGCGAAAGTACTCACCCACCTGCTTCGAACCGGTGTTGCGTTCCGCCCGCAGCGCCTCTACCTGGGTTAGCAATTCGCGACGCTCTTCATCGAGCGCCAGCGCCCGTTCCCACGGTGCATCCTCGGCATTCAGCTTGCGCATGGCCTCAGCTAATGCTTCCCGATTTTCACGCATCCAACGTATGTCCAACATGGTGTCACATTCCTTTCTGATTGGACGATAGACGATTGACGATAGACAATGGGACAACGAAAGATTCGCAATTGACCGTTGACAATTGTCAATTGACAATTGTCAATTAAAAATCCCCTCGCCCAAACTACAGGACGAAGGGATTCGTGGTGCCACCTGACTTTTCGGTCGCGGCCTTGCAGGCGCGCTACCGACTCATTGAACGGTAACGGCGTCTACCGCCCGGCCATTTCCTGCCAGGAACTCGAGAGGTGCTCTGACGGGCGCTCCCTGTTGCCTTGCACCGGCCGGCAACTCTCTGTGTGGAGCCAACGCTGCGTCGTGGCCTCTGTCAACGTGGTCAATCTTTGGCTGATCTCCAGAACATTCTCTGTTCGAGATCTGTAAAAAATCGTAACACGGCGCGTCCAAATCGTCAAATCTTGACAGGCAGCGCATCGAGCCGCCGGGCCAGGTCGGCCCAGTTGGCCACACTCAAAGGCGTATGCCCGCGAATCACCGACTGCCAGGGCGCCTCCAGCCGCGAGACAAGCCACTGCGCCACCGGCGGCGGCATGTCATGTTGAATGTCGACGCGGACGACGGGCGCAGTCTTATCGCGCACACCTTCCGCCCTGTCCGCACCACCGGCGCGCAACACGCGGAACTGATAGATCCCGGTTACCGACATGCCGGCGAACAGTTCATGGACAAAATACTGGACGACTTCTTCACTCCAGACCCAATAGCGTTCGTTTTCATCGTGATGCAACACCGGTGAATCGACCGCGGCCAGCGGGGGCGTCTCGATAATGCGAGGCACAACCTGGCGCGGCACCTTGAGCCGCGCATAGAGCGTGCGCGTACTGAACTTTCCTGGCTGTTGCAACAGAATGAGCAGATTGATACTGTCGGAGCTGATATAGGGGAAGGGATGGCCCGGATCCACCGCCAGGGGTGTCAACAGCGGGTAGATATGCTCTTGAAAGTAGTCAAACAACCAGGCCTGCTGCTGCTCACCCAACTGGCCCACCGACGGCAAGCGGATGTGATGTTGGAAGAGCAGGGGCGCCAATTGCAGCCGCAACACCTGAGTGGCGTCGTGTAGCAGGGGCGCAAACAGCACCGTGGCGTCGTGCGGTGGCGTAGCCGGGGTTAGCACAGCGCGCTCGGCGTTCGCAGTCGGGTGAGGAGCGTGGGCGATAAAGTAGCGGTCGACCGTATCGGCCATCAGGCTGATCGCCCGCAGCCGGTCGGCCAGGCTGAGGTCGCTTCGCTTGGCCGCACGCAGGCAGGCCTGGGCAGTTGCCAGTGCTTCAAACATATGCCCTGCCTAGTACTTTTTTGACAACCCAGTTCTTTGGCGGGTAGTAACGTGAGATTATCTCACACCCCTAGACTGGGAGTCTGGCCAGAAAATACGAGGCGATTTTGAAGCCGAACTTGGACACCCAGAGTGGTGGGAAAAAAGCTTACGCAGTGAGCTCAATACTTCAATTCACTCTGCTCCGGAGCGGTATGAGATTATCTCCTACCACTACCCTTTGGCGAGTGACGCCTATATAGCCTGTCGGATGGCAAAGTCACTTTGTTAGAGATGCGCTAGCCCAGCGCCACTGGCTCCCCGGTGCGCGCCGAATCGATGATGGCGGTGACGATCTGGGTCTGGCGTAGGCCATCCACATGGTTGGGCAGCGGGCCGTTGCCCTGGTAGCTGGACGGCTCGTCCGTCCCCTCGATGATGGCGTCGATACAGGGACCAACAAGGGCCATCGTGCCGCCGTGCCTGGGGCCGCGCTTCTCAAGCGCCAGCGCTGTCTGTCCACCCCCTGCCGAAAGCTGCCCAGTGGTGGGTGTGGGGCGATGGACGAGAGAGGCGACATTGACCCCGCGCGCCAACAGGGCATCCTGATGGCGGCGCAGCTCATCGAGGGGGAGCTGTGCGCGCACATTCGCCCGCCAGCCTTCGTCGCAGGCAAAGCCATTGCGCTTGTTATAAATGAGCGTCCCCTCGCTGCCCGAGAAGCAGAGATAGAACTCGACGAGTTCGTCGATGTGCTTGATCCACTCGGCCTTGGCGCGCATCTTCATGCCATTGTCAAAGGTCAGAAAGGCGTCGTATAGATCGGGCGTATATCCCAACACCGCCTGTTGGCTAATTGCATAGACCTCAGTCACCTCGGCGGGGGCGAAATACCAGCGCAGCAGGTCGACCACGTGGCTGAGCAGAAAGTGTGCGGTGGACGAGTTGCCGGCAAAGTCACGCGTGCGTTCGCCCCACATCTGCGTGGGCACAGTGATATTGTCGTCGAGCCGGGCTTCGCCATAGACGACGCGCCCCAGCAACCCCTGTTGGATCACATAGCGGGTGGCGATGTCCAACGGTGAGGCCCGGTTGGCAAAGTCCACAAAGAGGCGAGCGCCTGTGCGCTCAACCGCATCATAGATGGCGTCGGCATCGGCCATCGTCGTGGCCAGCGGCTTCTCCAATAGCAAATTGGGGACGCCGGCGGCCAGAGCAGCCAGGGTGGGGGCTGCGTGCAGATGGTCGGGCGTGGCGACGACCACCAGATCGAGCGTGTGCGCCCGAAGCATGGCCGCATAGTCGTCAAACGCTTCGGCGCCGGTGAGCGCCGCCACCTCCACCGCCACGGGTTTGCGCACGTCCGCCACCGCGGCCAGGCGCACGGCGGGGCGCCTGTGCAGAAATTCCGCATGTTGCCGCCCGAGGATGCCCAATCCGATCACGCCGGCGTTTAGTTGTTTGCGCATAGATTACACTCGCTTCTTGATCAATGTGGAAGGTTCGCCACTTCGATTGTAGCCGAGAAATGACCCGCTGTAAAGCAGGGGGCGTCTTCGGGCGCCCCTGTGAGGTGACAGTTACTTTTGAAGTGACTGTCACCTATACACCCGCGGGTGGGGAACTACTATCCCATCCCCGCCTACTGTGGTGTCATAGCGTCCAACTTGGCCATAGGAGCATACGCAATTGACCATGCAATGTGTGATCCAGGGCATTCACGTCAAGCGCATTCACAAAGACAACGGAGCGGTCTTGTGCCGGTCATTTTTCGACAAAAGGGGTATGCGTTCTTCTTCGTTCTGTTTGATCTAGGCGAACCGATGCACGTGCATGGGCGTCAGGAAGCCAAGTATTGAGTTGATCCGCTATCAATGGCGTGGAATCAGGATATCGCCCCCATGAGTTGAATGAAATTGAACGCCTAATTGAGGCAAACCAAGACATTATTGCCCAAGCCTGGCATAAGGAATTAAAAAAACGATGAATATTATCCAGGTCAAAGTGGATGTTCTCCGGCAAGCGCATATCGATATTGCAGCAGTGCCCCTCGCTGTGCCAGATCTGGCCGAGGTTCGGGCATTGGCGGAGCAACTCCATCAAGAGGGGACGTTAGCCCTCACTCCGTCCGGATCAGCTTGACCGCCTTGCGGGCGCGTAGGTCGTAGAGATCGGCGCGGCGGTCGTAGAGGTGGCGCACGCTGGCCAGTTCGCGTTGTTGGGCCAGGCTCGTTAAGTCGAGGTCGGTAATGACCACCGTCTCCACGTTTGCTTCGGCCTCACCTGCCGTGGCGCTGGGCGGGAAGGCGAAATCGCTGGGCGTGAAGACTGCCGCCTGCCCGTAGTTGATCAGATAGTTGCGCGCGGCGGGCAGATTGCCCACGTTGCCGGTGATCACCGTATAGACAAAATTCTCCACCGCGCGCGCCTGCGCCGTATAGCGGATGCGGTCGTACGCCTTCTTCTCGTCGGTGCTGAAGGGCACAAAGATGATCTCCGCGCCCGACAGCACCAGCAGCCGCGACACCTCAGGGAACTCAATGTCATACGAGACCTGGATGGCAATGCGCGCCAGCGGCGTGTCAAAGACCTTCATCTCTTCGCCCGGCTCGATGCCAAAATCATCCCGCTCAATGGGGGGAATGTGCAGCGCATCTTGGGTGTAGACGTGCCCGCTGGGCGTGAAGAGGTGCGCCACATTGTAAAGCTCTTCATCGCGGATCACCGGGTGCGAACCGCCGATGATATAGATGTCCCGCTCGGTGGCGAAGCGGGTAAAGAGCTCCACATAGCGGTCGTGCATCCCCGCCAACTGGCGGATCGCCACATGGGTCTGCAAATCGGGCGGCATGAGGCTAAAGAGTTGCACGGTGAAGAGCTCAGGGAAGACCAGAAAGTGACAGTGGTAGGTGTCAGCCGTGTCCACAAAAAAGGCCACGGTCTGCGCGAACTCATCCCACGACTTGATGGGGCGCATCTGAAACTGGGCAGCGCAGACCCGGATCTTGCGCACTGGGCGCTGGATGGGCGCGGCGGCAATCTGCCGCTTTTCGGGCCGGTAGTGAGGATTGGGCATCTCCAGCCAGGTCGAATAGTTGAGGCTGGAGTCGTCCCACAAGAAGTCGAGCAAGATGCGCTTGACCTGATAGCCGGCCTTGAGATGCGCAAGCAGCGATGAGTCCTTGAGCTCGCCCGCCACAACCTTTTGCACGTACTCCTCGGGGGTCATTTTGCCGGCTACCGCGTTGTAGCCGGGCATACGGCCATAGGCCACCATGCGCCGCAAATTATAGCGCTTCATCAGTCGCTTGCGCTGTTCATAGAGCATGCCCGCCACGCCCAGGCCGCGATAGTCGGGGTGGACGGCAATGTCGGCGCCATAGAGGGTGTCGCCGCTGGGGTCGTGGGTGCTAAAGGTGCCGCCCCCTGTGATCTCCTCATAGGTGTACCAGTGCGCGCTATCGTCAAGCTGCACGATGATCGACGTGGCATAGCCGATCACCTTGCCGTCGGCTTCGGCCAGCACCTGGCCCTCAGGAAAGGTCGCCAGTTGCATTTCATAGAAGCGTTCGGTGTAGTACATCTCTTCTTCGTAGTCGGGATAGGCGGCGCGATGACAGGCGATGATGCCGGCGATGTCATCGGGCCGCCAGGCGCGCACTCGCACCTTGCTGCGCTTACGCCGCGCTTTGGGCGACAACGTCGCGCCGCCTTGGGTCACTTGGGCGGCTCTTGTGTTGTCGGCAGGCGATGGCGCATGGGCTGTCATGGGTTGGGATGCCTTTGGTTGGAGATATTCTGGGCTGGGATTCGTGAAGTCGCTGTTCAAGCGTCACGTTCATCGGGCGTTTGGGCGCGGCGGGCGATGCGCCGGACGACATCGTAAGAAAAGCCGCGACGAGCGAGGAAGCCGGCGATTTTTTGTCCGAATTCGGCCTCACCCAGCCCCTGCCAGCGGGCCAGTTTGGGCTCAACGGCGGCCCAAGCGGCCTCATCTTCATCCAAATGGGCAAGCGCATCGTCGATCAGCGAACGTTCGACGCCCTTCTGCTGTAATTCGTGGCGGATGGCGCGGGCGCTGCGGGGACGAAACTGCTCGCGATTTTCCACCCAGAACTGCGAAAAGGCGGCGTCGTCCACATAGCTCTGCTGCACCAATTGCGCAACCACCTGTTCGATGACAGCTTCATCGTACCCCTTGGCGCGCAGATTTTGCACAACCTCGGCGCGGCTGCGGGGCCGGTAACCCAAAAAGGAAAGAGCCCGCTGATAGGCAACCTGCAGCGTGTCGTCGTCACGCAGCTGGGCGATCTCTGCTTCGCTGAGCGCCTGGCCCTTGCGCAACGCCGCGGCGGCCATGAGATCGACGGCAAAGGCATACTCGCCATCCAAAAAGACGTTGACGCGCTGCTTGTTCCGTTTTTGCAGTTGCAGGGCGGTAATGATACGGTCCACGATGGCTACCCTTCGATCCGCAGCAGCCGGTCGGCTAGGCGGGTGATGTCGCGGCGAAGGGCCAACGTTTCGAGCCACGGGTGGGGAATTTCGCCTTCGCCATAGTATGCGCCGGCGAGTTGACCGCAGACCGCCGCTGTTGTGTCTGTGTCATCGCCCAGGTTGACCGCCTGCAACACCGCGTCGTGGTAGCTGTCAGTCTTATAAAAACACCAGAGCGCCGCCTCCAGACATTCAACCACATAGCCGCTGCCTCGGATCGCGGCGTCTGATTTGTCTCGATAGCGTCCATCGGCCGCGTCTTGGATTTTTGGCGTCAACGTCTTGTCGGCGCCGGGGGGGAAGTGGGCCCCAAAGAGGATGGTCTCTTTGTCACGACCGGCAAGCGCCTTGAGCAACATGGTGGCAAAGAGGCGACAGGCGTCGATGCATTCCACCGCGCCATGGGTCGTGCGGGAGCTTTCACCGGCATAGAATATGGCGGAGGCCGCGTCGCCAAAGAAAAACATGGGAATCGGGGCCAGCCGCATAAGCGAACCGTTGCCGGCGGTGCGTGGGTCAGGCGAACCGCTGTACGGATTGCCATAGACTTGATAGCGGCGCAGCGCGCCCGCGGTGGTGTTGCCGATGCCAAAGCTTTCGCCACGGCTACTCATATACCCCAACGTCAACCAGCCGATGTAGCGGTCCATCTGGTCGGTCGGCTCGAAGCCATCACGCTCCACCAGGCTGGCGGCGAGACAGAGCGCCAGCGACGTATCATCCGTCCACTGGCCGGGCTGCACATCATAGGGCCCGCCGCCCACCATCCCCGTTACCGGCTCAAAGCTATTACGCGGCGCGCCCTCAAAGGGTGCGCCCAACGCGTCGCCACAGGCCAACCCCAAGAGCGCCCCGCGAAAGCGAGCGCGAAGATTCATGCCTCCCCCTTTCGCGTATAGACGCCCGCCGCCCGCGCCAGCAACCCGTGGTCGACCAACAGCCGGCGCAGGGTGGCATAGTCCACCTCGTGGCCACGCAACAGATCGTTGACCTCTCGCTCGCTATAGGGCCGGTCGGGCATGATGCGCTCTGCCAGCCAGCGCAACACCATGAGCAGCTTGGCCGGCTGCGCGGGGAGATGGGTCAGCCGCCCCTGTTTGACAAAGGCGGTCAGAGCCTTGTCATCATCCGAAAGCCCGGCTGTGACCGCCTCACGGGTAAAGAGTTGGCGCTTGAGCGTGTGCAACTGGGCAGACTCGAAGCAATAGCGATCATCGTCTCCCAGACGCGCCAACCCGGCCAGTTGTAGTTGTTGCAGATGGCGCGCCAGTTTGGTTGCCGCCGAACTGCGCGGCGGCACTTGGGCGGCCAGTTCATCGGCGCGGCGCGGCGCCAACGCCAACAGCCCGAGGATCATGAGCCGGTCCTCGTCGAGGAGCACCTTGCAGAGACGCTCCAATTGTTCGATATTCTCGACGTCAGGATTGTCGGACATGGTGATGGTCACTTCCATAATGGAGCATGCGTTGGGTTCTGCAATGGCGATCGCAGACGCTAGCCCCACGTCGTCACAAATTGCACCAACGTCTTGAGCACATTGTCAAACACGGCGAGACGCGCCACTTCGTAGCCGTGACTATTTTCGCGCACATGGCCGAAACAGGCAATTCGGGCCGCACTGCCCACCGCATAGACCAGGCTGGCGTCGCTGGCGGCCTGCTCATAGGCCACCGGCTGTAGCGCCGTGCCGGCCCCCTCGGCGGCAGCGCAGAGGTCACGCACGAGCGCCGGGTCATACAGCGCCGCCCGATCCTTGACCCAGACGCCGGGCCGGCTATCCAGCACCAACGGCGACCCCGGCGGCATGGGGCAGCCGTCAATGGCGATAAAGGTATCGATACGCTCGCGATGCGCCAACACCTTGGCCCCCAGCCCGCCCACCTCCTCGCCCGTAGTAAAGGCGACCAATGTGGGGCGCTGAGGCCGAAGCCGTTCACGCTGCAACGTCTCCAGCAGCCGCAGCAACGCCACCACCCCCATGCGGTCGTCGAATGTCCACGCCCCCACCAGCGGGTCGGCAGGGTCGCCAAAGACGATAGGCCCACAGACCGCGCGCGCCGGCGCGCCCACTGAGCCGGGGCGAATGCCCGCCGCCGCCAGTTGTGCAGGCGTCAGCCCAGTCAGCACGCGGACGTCCGGCCAGTCGATGGGTTTGCCGCCGGTGGCCGTGTGTGTGGAGCCCATCGAAAGCACGCCCGTGATCGAGCCATGATCACCGAGCACCTCCACCGGGCCTTCGCCATGTTTCCACGGATACAACCCACCGGAACGCATCACCCGTAGCGCACCGTCGGCCTCGACATGGCTGACAACAAACCCAATCTCATCTGTGTGGGCCGCCAGACAGAGCAGCGGCGCATCGGGTTGGACGCCGGCGAGGCGCACAATCACATTGCCGGCGCTGTCGGTCTCATGGGCATAGCCCCATGCGTCAAGCCGGTTGCGGAGCAGCGCGGCAATTGCGCCCTCGTAGCCGGATGGCGCCGGGACACTGAGTAGTTCGCCAAAGAGGGTAAGCGCCGGGTGGTCTGCCACAAGGGACTGGGTATGCGTGGGCATCAAGTTGGGTCTCCTTTGGTTTCAGGGGGGCGTGACTTCCCCCAAGAGAACGGCGTCATCGGCAAACGGCGCGCCCTGGGCATCGAACGCGGGCAGGCGGACACCGAGCGCAGCGTCATACAGGCCGGCCACCAGCCGGTAGGGGCCGGGTGGAGCGTCCACCGGGCGCGGCAGCCAGTGCGAATCAACCACCACCTCACCGGCCAGCCAGTGATCGGTTGGGTAGCCGCCGGCGGGCAGCGCATCCGACTGGGCCACGATCGCGCCGGTTGCCTCGAGTAGGTGGACAAACACGGTGTAACTTGCCGCCGGCTCGCGCAGTGCCCGCCACGCCAGCGTCACCTCCAGCCCTTCGTCGGGCGCGGCAGCGGGCGCAACGGCATAGCTTACCAATTCTATCGCATGATCGAACGATGCATCAACCGACGTAAGGCCAGGCGGCGGCGCAAACTGCCGCGTCGATGGGGCAACCGTAAGCGCCGTCACGGGCGCATGGCCGGCAGGGCCAGCCAACACAAGCTGATAGACCCCCGGCGGCAGATCAGGCGCCAGCCGCGCCCGGGCGCGGCGACAAATGATCTCACCCTGGGGCCAGACCACACCCGGCGCAGCCGGAGCGCGCCAAAGCGGCTCTTTTGAGGCGACCCCGCCTGCTTCGCCATACAGTAACAGGCCAAGCCATGTGTTCGCGACGGCATCCTCGCCGCGCAAATAGAGGTCGAGCACCAAGGGCGCGCCCGGCTCCAGCGTAACGGTGTGGATATCGTAGCCCACCAGCGTCAACACATCGTTTAGAGGTTGCTCAACAACATTGGGGATGGTCAAATCGTCGGGCCAGTGACCCACAATAGGCAACAGCATCTGCCCGGCCATAGCCATATCGCCAAAGGTATCGGAACGGGGCCGGCGGGCGCCGTCGGCGACCAGCTCATACCAGCCTACCCAGACCTGCACCGTATCGCCGCCTGCACACGGGTCGGTGACGGCGGGTGTGTACTCCTCGATCACTCGCTCACCGGCGGCCCAGCCTGTGGTGAGGTAGCTGCCGTTGCCAGGCTGTTTGTCGATCTGGCCCACCTTTCGACCATTTTCGTCGAGCAAATGCACAAAGGTGGTGAGGTCGCGGACAGTTTCGCGTTCCTCGCCGCGCCAAAAGAGCGTCAGCTCACCGGGGCCCGGACCTTGCTGCATCCCCAACAGGGTGGGCGCATCGGAAAAGCGGGCCTCGATTGGCTCGGCGGGGGCATATCCCGGCGGCCAGGTTGCAATTTCGCCGGCCTCCACTTTGACCTGCACATAGAGCGGCGCGCCATAGGGATCGAGCGGGGTCTCGATACGGGCGCCGGGCCAGAGCGCGGCGACACGCGCCGCCTCGTCCGCCATCTCTGGTGGGTAGGCGTAGATCACCCCCTTGCCCACCGGGGGCAAGACGAAGGCATCGGCGGTGTCCAGCGCCTTGACCAGCTCACTGCTCCGAAAAAAGCGGACTGGGGGGTGGTCTGCCCACAGCGGCTGCAAGTAGATCTCATATCGATCGGCTTGCGCATTGAGAAGGCGCAACGTCTCCAGCTTGTTGGCTTCATAGGCGATATAGACCTCGGGCTGTTGTGGGAAACGTACAAAGTAATCGTAGAATGCGATGCCCCCGCTGGCGGTGACAATCGCCGCGGCGGCCAGCAACCCTGGCCGCGCAATTCGCCAACCGCGCGCCGCGCCGGGGGCGGTGACAGGTGTTGCGCCCCGCCACGATGCGATCCAATCTAGCCCGAGGCCTGCCGCAACAAAAAGGGCAGGGAGCGAAGGCAACGTGCGCGAGAAATTGGGGGCGGCGTCGCTCAAGGCCGAAGGCGCCAGCATCACCAGCGACCAAAAGGCCAACAGCGCCAGCGCATCCACATCGGGGTCATCCTGCCGACGTCGCCACAGCCGCCACCCCCAGATGCCGGCGCCCAACACAAATGGCATCGACATCAATGGGTCAAACACAGGGCGCCCGGCAGGCCCGTGTATCCACTCCTGGTCACCGGCGATGCTGAACATGCCCAGCACGCGGCCTATGTTGGCAAGCAGCGTTTGCCCGGGGCGGCCCTGACTCACGCGATCTGCAAAGATGGAAACTTCGGCGGCATGGCCGGTGAACCACTCCGGGTGGCGATAGAATTCAAGCCCCAAAGGCAAGAAGACCACCAGCGCGACCGCCCCCGCCAGGGCCAACGCGCCCAACGGGCCGTCCAGTGCATAGCGGCGTTCACACAAAGGCCCCGACGTGTGACGCCACACCAGCCAGGCCGTGAAGAGGATCAGAACAAAGGGAACCAGCCGTCCGGTGGGGTTGGTCCACACGCCGAGGCCGATCAAGACGCCGCTTGCCACAATAGCCAGCAATCGACGCTGCCGAGTAGGCCCCAATAGCCCAATCCAATAGCAGCCAAAGAGCACGCTCAAGAGCAGCGGCATGGTGATCACCCGGATGCCATAATGGCTGAAATGCAGATGCCACACGCTGATGACCAGCGCCAGGGTGGTAAAGGTAGCGACCATCCGGCTATGGCGACGAACAATGAGCCGGATCAGAAGATAGGTGGCGGGCACGGTGGCAATGCCAAGCAGGGTCGATGCGAGCCGGAGCGTAAAGACATTGACACCCATCAGCGCGCCCAGCGCCGCCTGGAAATAGGTGTAGAGCACCTCCCGCCCACCGTTGGCGGGCAAAAAGAGAGGAAAGTTGCCATGCAACACCTGCGCGGCGTCGATGGCGTTGAATGCTTCATCAAACTGGAATCCCGGTGGCGTCTCGCCGAGCTTGTAGAAGCGCAGCGCCCCCCCGAGGATGGTGAGGCCGGCTAACAACATCCAGTCGCGGCCCGACCAATCGGGGATAGAACGCTGCTCTACGGTGGTGTCTGTCCGTGACGTTCTCATGCCGCACGTCGCTTCTGTCGTTGATGGCCTTGATGATCGAGCGGTCAGTCGCTGGCGCCGACGGTTGCGCCCTCTTGCGGTGGTTCCGCCTGTTGCTGCACAGCCAGCCGTTGCTCCTCGGCGCGCGCC
This sequence comes from Caldilineaceae bacterium, assembly GCA_023384495.1. Taxonomy (GTDB): domain Bacteria; phylum Chloroflexota; class Anaerolineae; order Caldilineales; family Caldilineaceae; genus CFX5. The sequence goes on along the minus strand of JAHDWG010000008.1, from coordinate 2,633 downwards.
TCACGTTCGGCGCGGCGAGCGGCGCGCCGGGCCGCCATCCGGTCGAGGAAGCCGACGACGCCGCTGTAGGCCACCGGCACCACCAAGAGCGTCAACAAGGTGCTGGTGATCATACCGCCCATGATCGCGATCGACATGGCCTGTCGGAATTCGCCGCCGGCGCTCAACCCGAGCACCAACGGCACCATGGCCAGGATCAGCGACAGCGAGGTCATGAGGATGGGGCGTAGACGCACCGGCCCCGCCTGGAGCATGGCCTGATTGGCATCGGCGCCCTGGTCGCGGGCGCGGTTGGCAAAATCCACCAGCAGAATCGAGTTCTTGGTCACCAGGCCCATCAGCATAATGAAACCGATAAAGGCCGTCAGGTCGAGCGGGCGCTGGGTGATGAGCAGCGCCAACAGCGCGCCGACAATCGCCAACGGCAGCGCCAACATGATCAACACTGGCTGCACAAAGCTGTTAAATTGGCTGGCAAGCACCATGTAGATAAAGACTATCGACAACAGCATCGCCAACCCCAGGCTTTGGAAACCGTCGGATTGGGCCTCGGCGTTGCCACCCAACTGGGCCACCATACCCGTGGGGAGATCGAGCGACGCCAGCAGCCGCGTCACATCGGCGGTCGCCTCGGGCACAGGGCGGCCCGCCACGTTCATCGTCATGTTGATGGTGGGCTGGCGGTCGATGCGCGCGATCTGATTGGGGCCAGCAGATTCCTCCACGCGCGCCACCTGACGCAGCGGGATGGATGCTCCCGTGGGCGTCAGCAGGTTGAGGTTGAGGATCTCCTCGACGCTGCTGCTACTGACGTTGTCGAGCCGGACGCGGATGTCGGCCTCCGTCCCCTCGCCGCGGAAGGTGGTTGCCACTTCGCCGTTGACCAGCGTGCGGATCGTGCTGCCGATCTGAGCCGTGGTCAGCCCCAGTTGCGCCGCCTTCTGCCGGTCGACTACAATCCCCATCTCAGGCCGGCCCGGTTTGTACGACAGATTGAAATCCACCAACCCAGGAACGGTCTGTAACGCAGCTAGGACCCGATTTGCCTCTTCACCCAGCACATCGTACTCCACATTGCTGAGACCACGAAGCTCGACCACAATGTCATTCGTGGCTCCACCGGGGCCACCGCCTTGGGTAAAGGTCAGACCCGGCGCATTGGCCAGCGCCTGGCGCACCTGGTCGATGACCGTACGTGTGGTGGCCGTCTCCTCGAGCTTGACAAAAAAGGATACCTCTTCCGGCGCCCCCGTGTTGCCTACTGTGGTGAAGATGTCGATGACGGCCGGGTGCTGGCGCAGGATCTCCTCGATCTGGATCGCTTCAGCCAGCGCGACATTCAACGGTGTTCCCGCCGGCAGTTCGACGCTCATATCGAACTCGTGCTGGTCGATGGTCGGAATAAATGCAAAGGTGAGAAAACGGGTGCTGTAGATACTCCCCACAAAGATGGCGAGCGTGATCAGAATGGTCAGCCACTTAAACCGCAGCGCCCAGTGCAGAAAACCGCCGTAAAAACGGTTGAGCCAACTGTTCTGCACCGCATGTTCGTGGTCATCCACCGCGTCGGCATCTGCATCGCTTTCACTGGCGGCTCCCTGTTTGGCGCTAAAGAAATAGGCGCTGAGCATGGGCGCCATCGTCAGCGATTCAAAGAACGAGATGGCCATGGCAATGGAAACCGTCAGGCCAAAGGCGACAAAGAAGCGACCGATGATCCCCTCGGCGTAGGCCACGGGTAAGAAGACCGCCAGCACCGTGGCCGTCGTCGCCAACACAGGGAGAAAGACTTCCTCGGTGCCCTTGCTGGCAGCTTCACGCGGCTTGTGTCCCTTTTGAATCCAGCGCAAGATATTCTCGCGCACCACAATGGCGTCGTCGATCACCAGGCCCACCACCAAGGCCAACGCTAACAGCGAAATATTGTTCAGCCCGATATCGAACAAGTTCATAAAGAAGAGCGTCGAGATCAGGATGACCGGCAGCCCCAGGACGGTCACGATCGTGCTGCGAAACTCCCAAAAGAAGAAAAAGACCACAAGCCCGGCTAGCAGGGCGCCCCACAATAGATCTTCGATCGCGCCCTCGATGGATCGCTCCACCTCCACCGACTGGTCGCTGGCGATGATCACTTCCAGATCAGGGTTGGCCGCGATGATTGGCTCCAGTTCATGCTTGACACCCTCCGCGACAGCCACGGTGTTGCTGCCACTCTGTTTGCGGATGCCGACCACCACCGACTCTTCGCCGTTGAGCCGGGTGATGCGATCGCGTTCCTTGAAATCGTCTTCCACTGTGGCGACATCGCGTAGATAGACTGGCGCGCCACGGTTGGCGATAATGACGTTGCGGATATCATCCAATGTGGCAAAGTTGCCCGGCGTGCGCAGCGTGATCTCCTGGCCGTCTTCCACCAGCGAGCCACCAGGGATGTTGAGATTTTCGGCCTGGAGCGCGCTGATGATCTGTTGTGGAGTAATGCGCCGCGCCTGCATGGCCTGGAGGTTGAGCTTGACCTGGATCTCGCGCTCCTGCCCGCCATCCACATCCACCGCGGCCACATCGGGCACCCGTTGAAGCGGCGCCTGGATGACATCTTCTACCAACTGTCGTAGCTCGGCCGGCGTCCGCTG
>JAHDWG010000534.1 GCA_023384495.1 Caldilineaceae bacterium | reverse complement strand
AGGCGGTCTGGCAGGCCGAGAGCCGGCTGGTGCGCGATGCGATTGTGCCCATGGCCGCCTTTGCCGCGGTGACCAGCCGCATCAAGGTCGGCTCCGGCGTGATCAACAACTGGACGCGCAACATCGGTCTGCTGGCCGCCACCTTCCTCACGTTGGACGACCTGGCGCCCGACCGCATCCTCTGCGGCATCGGCGCCTGGTGGGACCCGCTGGCGAAGAACGTGGGCATTGACCGCCGCAAACCGCTGCTCGCCATGCGCGAGACCATCGAGGTGATGCGCCGCCTGCTCAACATGGAAAATGTGACCTTCCACGGTGAATTTCACCATGTGGACGGCATCGAACTCGACGTGGTGCATGGCCGCCGCGAGCCGCGTAACATCCCCATGTTGATCGGCGCCACCGGTCCGCAAATGATGGAACTAGCCGGCGAGATCGCCGACGGCGTGGTGCTCAATTACTGCGTACCGCCCGAATACAACCTGCCGGCGCTGGAACAGTTGGAGAAAGGGGCAAAAAAGGCAGGCCGCACGCTCGACGACGTCGACCGCCCCCAACTCATCGTCTGCTCGGTGCATGAGGACCGTCAAGTTGCCCTCGACGGCGCCCGCGAACTGTTGACCCAATACCTGGCCCAGCAGCCGCACATTGCCAAGGCCAGCGGCGTCAAACCCGAAGTCGTGGCCCAGATCCAGGCCATCCTCGGCTGGCCGGCTACGCACGAACAGGTGCGCCAGGCCATGCACCTGGCGCCCGACGACCTGGTCCAGCGCATCACCGCTAGCGGTACACCTGATGAGGTCAAGGCGAAAGTGCGCCAGTATGTCGCCAACGGCTGCACCTGCCCCATCCTCTATCCGCTGGGTGATGTCAAGCTGATGATCGATACGTTTGCGGATGGGTATTGAAGTGATCGCTTATGTTTCCATTCATACTCCACACCGTGATCACCGCTCTCACCACCACAGCCTTTCTCGGCTGGGGCCGGGCGCAGGTTGAGGCGCAGCTTGACAAGATGCAGCAGAAGGTCCACTTCACGCCCGGGGCCGAAGCGCCGCTTCCGCCTGTGGTGGCGCTGACGGGGGCGGCGTTGCTCAGTGGCCAGTTGCTCGCAGGGCGCGCCCTCCGCCTGCGCGGTTGGCAGACGCTCCTCAGCCTGCTGCTGGGCGTAACCGGCGGGGCTGTCCTGTTTTTGAACCGGATGAATAGATTTTCATGATCGTCCGCGAGTTGCCCAATGGGCAATTGCTCTGTATCCATCAGACGAGCCACGCGCTCATGGCCGAGGAACTCTGTCGCCACTGGGGCAACCGCGATTTCGCCCGCCCCGAACCGTACGCGGCGGTGATGCTCGGCATTGCCCAACACGACAATGGCTGGTATGAGTGGGAGTTGCAGCCCAAGCTGCGCGTCGACGGCTACCCCGAAGATTTTCTGCACGAATCAGACGTCGACGCCAAGCTGCAACTCTGGCGGCGCGGCATCGACCGGCTTCACGCCCAGCACCCCTACGCCGCGCTCATGCTGAGCCGCCACGCCGTGCTGCTGTACGAGGGGGACCTGGCCAATGCGGCCCTGCCGGCGGAAGCGCGGCGCCGCACCGAGGAGTTTGCCGACGAGCAAGCGCAATTGCTCGCCACCGTGCGCACACGGTTTGCCGGCGACCCGATCTACGCGCCGGCCCTGCGTGACCAGACGCTGGACGCCAACACCTGGCTGCTCAAGTTTGGCGACAGCGCCAGCCTGCAAGTGATCATCCCCTGGGCCGCGGAACGGACATTGCCCCACTGCCCGGTTGACTTTTGCGGGGCCGATACGCCAATCATGATGCGCCATGACGCGCAGACCATCACCTTTGACCCGTGGCCTTTTGGGGTCGACGCATTCGAGGTGAGCATCCACGGCAAGCTGCTCGAACAACGCACGTTTCACACTGGGGCCGCCTATCATGCCGCGCTGGCCCAGGCGCCCTATTTGCGGCTCGCATGGCAAGTAACGCCAGGGTAGCGAAGACGATAATTCGTATGATTTTTTCCGAGAACCCATGTACCCATTCTACGAGTCACCCACAACGCTGGATGAGGCGCTGCGGCTCAAGGCCGAGCACGGCGAGAACGCCCGTATCATCGCCGGTGGAACGGATCTGCTGGTCGAACTGGATCGGGGCCTCCGCAAGACGCCGGACGGCAACCCGCCCGGTCTCATCGACCTGACGCGTATCCCTGGCCTGGCCGAGATCGAAGAGACCAGCGGCTGGATCCACCTCGGCCCGCTGGTGACGCACAACCAGTGTGTGGCCAGCCCGCTGATTGTGGAAAAAGCCTTCCCCCTGGCGCGGGCCAGTTGGGAGGTGGGCGCGCCGCAGATCCGCAACCGGGGCACGGTGGCAGGCAACATCATCACCGCCAGCCCGGCCAACGACACGATTGTCCCCCTGCTGGCGCTCGACGCCACCGTCACCGTGCGCAGCGCGGCGCGGGGAGATCGCCACATGGCGCTCGACCGCTTCCTGCTCGACTTCCGCCGCGTCGACCTGCGCCCCGATGAGATCCTGGCGCGCATTTCGTTCCGAGCTATGACGAGCCAACAGGATGGCGCGTTTGTCAAGTTGGGGCTGCGCCGCGCCCAGGCCATAACGGTGGTCAGCGTGGCCGTGGTGGCGCAATTTGCCGGTGAGGACGCCAGCGCGCCGGTGCACTTTGCGCGCATCAGCCTGGGCTCGGTGGCGCCGATGGTGATCCGCGCCAAACTGGCCGAGGAATCGCTGCGCGGCCAGCTACTCATCGACGCATCAATCGCCGAGGCGGCCCGCCTCGCCGCCCAATCGGCCAGCCCCATCGACGACATCCGCAGCAGCGCCGATTATCGCCGCGCCATGGTCGAAACGCTCGTCGCCCGCGCCTTGCGCCAGGTCGCAGCCGCGCAGAGCCGCGCCGGCTGGTCCGACAAGCCAGTCACCCTCTGGGGCGCCACCGGCGGCAAATGGCCGGTGATAAAAGAATCGTCCATCGTCAATGGTCCATCGTCCATCGTCAATGGAAACCGCATCGAGCTTACAGGCGGCATGTCGCTGCTCGACAGCCTGCGCGCCGCCGGGTTCACCGGGGTGAAGGAGGGTTGCGCCGAGGGCGAGTGTGGCGCGTGCACCGTCTTTCTCGACGGCATGGCGATCATGGCGTGCATGGCGCCGGCGGAGCGGGCGGCGGGCAGCGAGGTGGTCACGGTGGAAGGGTTGGGCAACATGGAGCAGCTTCACCCGGTGCAGGCGACCCTGGTGCAGAGCGGCGGCGTCCAGTGTGGTTACTGCACGCCGGGCTTTGTCATGAGCGCGGCCAAGCTGCTCGAAGAGCGACCGCGCCCCACGCGCGCCGAGGCGGCGGAGGCCTTTACCGGCAACTTCTGCCGCTGCACCGGCTACCGCAAAATTCTCGACGCCGTGGTGGCGGCGGGTGAGAAGCACCCTCTATACTGAGTTCAGCATGAAAACCAAACTTTTGTGCTCAGGCGGTTCCATGAACCGCCGAGTCACGGACTCGGGGTGAGCACTTCAGACTCCGGTTTTCATTCTGATTTGAGTATAGCGGGCGAACTCGGCCAGTAGCGGCATGTGGTCACTGTGGGGGATCCACTCCTCGAACTCGCCCACGGTGAAGCGGCGCAACCCCGGCAGCCAGGCGCGGGGCGCAAAGCAATAGTCAATGTGATAGGCGAACTTCTGCTTGCGGTGCATGAACCAGGTCATGCGCGATTCTTCCCCGTGCGCCTCGCTCGTCTGTTCGTGATAGAGGCTGGTCAGGCCGTGTTGCGCCAGGGTCGTCACCACCCACGAATGATTGCCGATGCGCGGGCGTTTGTCCCAACAGGCGTTGCTGTTAAAGTCACCCACCGCCAGCGTCTCGCCCTGAGACAGAAACCGCTCATATTGTGGCAACGCCTGTGCAATCTGCCCCACATAACTCAACCTGGGGTCGGGGTGCGCCATCGCCCACACGGCCAGCAGCTTCAGCGGCTGGGCCAGGCCGTGGACGTGAAGGGGAATGCAGTAGCGGATGGTGGAGTCGTATGCCTCATCAACCGTAAACCGCAGGCCGGTGTACGAGAAGACGGCCAGCCCCTTGGCGTCCCGTTCGCCAAACCACAAGACGGTGGCAGGCTTGGCCACGTGGGGCGGGAATGTGAGGCGTTCGGGCCGTTCACACTCTTGGATGACGGCAATGTCGGGCGCATACGGCGCAATGAGGCCGGCCTTGCGCCGGAACGCGCCCTGACAGTTCCAGGTAATGATCCGCATC
>JAHDWG010000533.1 GCA_023384495.1 Caldilineaceae bacterium | reverse complement strand
GGCCGAAACCGTGCGCGCCACTGATAGCAATGGCGCGGTGATCGCCGAGACGGTGACCCCCGTGCTAAACCTGTTGCGTCAGGGCGAAAATACGCTGCTGCTCAAACAGATCGGCGGCCTCTATCATATCCACGATGTTGGCATCCGCATCTACTTTGACGACCAACACCCCCTGCTTGGGCCTAACGGCCAGCCCATCCAGGCGCCCAACGGGTCGCTCACCACCATCTGGCACGACGGCGGGCTGGTCGACGCGGCGGCAGGCGGGACCTTGACGGTCAATGATGACCAACTGGTGCTCAGCGCCAATGTCACCACCCCAGCCCGCTTTGTGGAATTCCACGGCTATTACCGCGGCTATGATCTGGACAACGATGACAGCGACGGCGACAAAACCGCGCTCGACACCGAGTGGCACAACCGCTTGCGCAACAACTGGCTCCCCGGCGGCCTCGAACCCAATTCGCTGGGCGGCGTCATCGACCACATTGGCACGTTGGCCACGCCCAGCCCCGGCGCCTATTCGATCTACTGGGACATCCCCCATCTTCTCAATCAGCCCAATGTGAAGTTCAAGATTCGCATTGTGGATGACAACTATGTGGTGCGCGAGGCGGCCGGCGGCGTTTCAGCGCCCTTTACGCTGCAACGCTCGAAAGAGATCGTCGCCTACTCCAAGCCCGATTGGAACGACTTTGTGCTCCACCACGGCGGCAATCGCCCTCAGACCGTCACAGTGTCGATCAACCTGCCCTCCAATCTGGTGGTGGGCGACTACAACGACGCCTACGTGCTCGGCTCCTACTGGAACAATCCATTCCTTGCCATCAACAGCAACCCCAAGTTCCGTGCGTTTACGAGCAATGAAGACAACTGGACGTTGTCGATGCGTAAGCTGGCGTCGGTGACCCAACTGCGGGCGGGCAGCAATCAATTCACCTACAGCTATTCGGGCTCTGGTTTTGGTCAGTTTATCGAAAAACCCGGCCCGCTGATTCTGCTCAAACAGACCACGCGCGCGCCCGACAACTCCCCCCCGCAGATCAGCCAGCGCACGCCGGGCGTCAATGCGCAGAACGTCTCGCCGACGGCGGCAATCGCGCTGACCGTGGGCGACCCGGGTCGGGGCGTCAATCTTAATACCCTCAAACTGTTTGTCAACGGGCTCCAGGTCCAGCCCCAAATTAGCGGCAGCCCCGACGCCTATTCGCTGACCTATACGCCGCCCACAGAATTCCTGCCCAATACCACGGTCACCGTACGGGTCGAGGGGTGTGACTATGCCAACCGCTGTATCAGCGCCAGCAATGGCGCCTACAGCTTCACCGTTCAGGGGAGCCAACATACCTTCTCGGCGGTGGCTTCGGGGCGCGGCGCGGTGCAGGTAACGCCCCAGAAGGCGCTCTACAACTATGGCGAAAGCGTCGCCTTGACCGCCACGCCCGACCCTGGTTGGGTCTTCATGGGGTGGCAGGGCGCGATGGATGGCTGGGGCGACCCCCTGCGCAACTATCGTATCCCCCTGGTTGTCAACGCCAATGGCTTTGGCCGCGTCGACAAGCCGGTTGAGGCGCAGATCAACTTTACCACCCTGTTCGCCAATTTGGGGCAGAACAATACCTTTGACCCAGCCACCCTGCTCGTGGTGGAAGTGGATGAGGGCGGCCAGATCGTCGACAGCAATGTGCCCTTCCAATTCGACCGGGCCGCTGACTACAACGCCGCGGCCAAAGCCTCTGGCGTGCTCGTCTTCCTGATGAAGGGGAACACCGAAGCTGCGGGCAAGCGCACCTACCATGTCTACTTCGACATCGCCGGCAGGGGGATCACGGCCCCTACCTTTACCAACCTGGTGACGCGCAGCAATGTCACCGACCAGGGGCAGGCTAGCTTCCGCTTTGTGACCAGCAAGGCCACCTATGATTTCCACAAGTTTGGCGGCGGCTTCTCGAGCGTTGTCGACAATGACGGCAACGATTGGGTTGATTTCCGCCCCACGCCCGTCAGCGGCGCCGGCTTTTTCCGTGGCATTCCCAACATGCGCCCGCCGCCCGATGGTTATTTTCACCCTGGCAACGAGATCGGCGCCACATCGGTGGTCAATGAAGGGCCGCTCAAACACACGATCAGCACCGTCACCACCGACGGCAAGTGGGAGGTCCAGTGGGAGTTCTTCCCGACCTACGCCCGTATGACCGTGCTCAAACGAGACCCCAGCAAGAACTACTGGGTGCTCTACGAAGGCGTGCCCGGCGGCAGCCTGGATGTCAACTCCGATACCTACACCCTGTCGGATGGGACAACGGCCACGCTGGTCAACAGTTTTGGCGGCGACCTGCCCAGCCCAGAATGGATCTACTTTTCAGACCCGCCGCTGGGGCGTTCGCTCTTCTTGGTCCACCACGACGATGACTCGATTGTGGATTCGTACCGGTTGGACAATTCAAACCCTGCCAACGCCAAGATGGTGATCTTTGGCTTTGGCCGCGCCCTGTCGGGCAACACGACGCATCTCAACGCCGTGCCGAATGTGTTTACGATTGGCTTCATGGATGAGACTGCGTTTACCCCCGCCTCCGCCGTGATCGACGCCGCCTATCGAGGCCTGTTGGTCTCGGTGGGCAGCGTGCAGGCGCAAAGCTTGGGCAGCCAGGCGGGCGCCAGCTCGGCCAACTTCACCATCACAGGCAACACGGTGCTCACGGCGCTCTTTGAGCCGCCCGTCAGCTATACGCTCTCCACCACGGTCAATGGTGATGGCGCCGTCGAGCTCAACCCCGACTTTCCGGTCTATGCGCCGGGTGACATGGTGACGCTCACCGCAGTGGCCAACCCCGGCGCCATCTTCACCGGTTGGGCGGGCGACGCATCCGGCAGCAACCCCAGCATCACGGTGATGATGGACGGCAATAAGTCCATCACCGCCAACTTCGATTACATCCCCTACGAGGTGGCGACGTCGGTCGTTGGCAATGGCGCGATCGTCAAAGAACCCGACCAGCCCACCTATCGCTATGGCGATGTGATCACGGTGACCGCTACATCGCCGTCGAACTGGCGCTTTACGGGCTGGGGCGGCGACCTTACCGGCGACGACAATCCGGCACTGTTGACCGTCGATGGCGCCAAGACGCTTACGGCCACCTTCGTGGAACTGCACACGCTGGCTGTACAATACTCAGGCCAAGGGTGGGTGAATGTCTCCCCCGAAGAGGCCGAGTATCTCCACGGCGTGGCTGTCACCCTCACCGCCACACCCGATGATGGCTGGGCCTTCACCGGCTGGAGCGGTGACCTGGCCGGCGACGCCAATCCCGCCACCCTCACGATGGACGCCAGCAAGAGCGTCACGGCCAACTTTGTCCCGCTCTACCCGCTTTCCATCACCATCATCGGCGATGGCGGCGCGGTCGAACGCACCCCTGATGCGTCTGACTATCTGGCCGGCGCTCAGGTCACCCTCACCGCCGTTGCCAACCCCGGCTGGCGCTTCACCGGCTGGAGCGGCGATGCCCAGAGCAACGAACCCTCCATCACCCTCACCATGGATAGCGCCAAGGCTGTCACCGCCACGTTTGTTGAGGAAGAGTACACCCTCACCCTGAATACCCAAGGCGAGGGAGGTATTACCGTTGACCCAGCCAAACCCTTCTATCGCTACGGCGATGAGGTCATCCTTACGGCCACACCGGCCGAGGGCTGGGTCTTCAGCGCATGGAACGGGGATGCATTGAGTGGCGAGAACCCCTATACCCTGCTCATCGATGGCGATAAAACCGTCACCGCCCAATTCTTGGATGCGGCCTTCACATTGACCACGGCCACCGACGGCAGCGGTACAATCGTCGTCACGCCTAATCTGCCTCACTACGCGCCGGGCGCAGAGGTGACGGTTGAGGCCGCGCCCGAAGCCGGCTGGGCCTTCACCGGCTGGAGCGGTGACCTCGCCGGCGACATCAACCCCGCCACGCTGATCATGGATGGAGACAAGAGCGTGGTGGCCCACTTTACCCAGAACCCGGTCACGCTCGCCGTGCAGGTGGCAGGCCAGGGGAATGTGGTGGTCACACCCCAAAAAGCTGTCTACAGCCTGGGTGAGACGGTGACACTGCTCGCGGTGCCCGACCGCGGCAGCCTGTTCAGCAGTTGGGGCGGCGACGCCACGGGCAGCGTCAACCCGTTGACGCTGGTGATGGACGGGTCGAAAGCGGTGACGGCGACCTTTACGGCGGCGCAATATACGGTGGCGGTGGATGTGGTGGGCGAGGGTGCGGTGGAGGTCAGCCCGGCCA
>JAHDWG010000532.1 GCA_023384495.1 Caldilineaceae bacterium | reverse complement strand
GGTCTATGACCAGACCGCACCTGTGGCCGGGCGGTGTGTCGTCGCCCATCCCGACAGCAAAGCCCGAGTCAAGACCGACATCCAAGACGCCAAACGCTGGGCCGAACGCCTCCTAGCCGACGACTTCAAGCCAGTCTGGGCGCCACCCCAGGCAGTCCGGGAACTGCGCAGCCTGCTGGCCTATCGCCAACGTCAGGTCACCGCGCGAACCAGACTCAAGAATCGCCTGCAGGGGCTGCTCCATGCTCAGCAACTTGCGCCGCCTGAAGGGGCGCTCTTTAGCCAAGAGCAGCGAGACTGGTGGGCGAGCCTACCCCTCAGCGAAATCGACCACCTGCGTTGCCAACAGGACCTGGCTGCCCTCGACCTGGTGGAAGGGCAACTCAAGCAACTGGAACAGAAACTGGCCGCCGTCAGCCAGCAGGAACCCTGGCGAGGCGACTGTCTGCGCTTGCTGCAACTGCCCGGCGTCGGCCTCATCGTCGCCATGACTTTGCTGGCTGCCATTGGCGATATCCGTCGCTTTGAGCGGGGGCCCTCTGGGCGGGCCAAACTGGTGGGCTACGCCGGTCTCGGCGCCGCCATCGACCAATCGGGGGAGAAGCACCGCCACGGCGGCATCACCAAGAGCGGACGCAAGGACCTCCGCCACATGCTAGTCGAGGCCGCTCCCATTGCCGTCCGTCAGCCCGGCCACTGGCAGCGTCTCTATCAACGCCTGGCCCGTCGCATCGGCGACCACAAGGCCATCACCGCCGTGGCTCGCAAGCTGCTCGTCGCCGTCTGGCATCTCCTCACCCACGGCAGCGACGGCGCACCCACCGCGGCCCTGCTCTCCCCCCAGCAACTCGCGGCTAAGTCGGGGGCCCTCTGGGCGCGCCTAGCCGGCAGACTCACCAAGGAGCAGCGCCGCGGCCTGCGCTTGCACGACTTCGCCGCCTACGCCCTTACCCTCATCGGGCTGGCCGGTCAGGTCCCTGCCATCGTTCAAGGCGAGAGCCGCCTCCCCCTCCTCTCGCCTGACCAGCTGCGCCATCGCTTCCCCCATCTGGATGACGATCCCCTCTTCGCCGCCACCAGTGGCGAGCCTTGACCCCCGCACAACCGCACACCGAGCGCCGGTTCACCCGAGACTGCGAGCAGCGCCGCTCCCAGTTTAGCCAGGTGCTCAAACCCGTCAAGGGCCGCTGCGCTTGGCGCATACTGCTGCGCCACCCTTGACCGCTTTTGCGCGCCTGGCTCTCGCCAAAGCGAGCGCTGCCACGCCCAAAAAAGGGCCTGACAGCCCTTTTTGGCCCATTGGATGATTCCTTACTTGACTTTCCCCCTCATCGGTCACCGGCTGGCGAATGAAAGCACCACATCAAACTAAACGACATGGCCGAAGGAGCAAACACGGCGCGGCCCACACTTTCGCCAGTCCGGTGCAGCGGGTTGTTGGCCGGCCTTGACCCTGAGTTTTACTCTTACCGGACCTCATGCCAGCTCAAGAAAAATCTCAGGGTGCTGTTGGGCAATGCGCAAGAGCGTCTTCGCTGAACCACTCGGCTTACGCCGCCCTTGCTCCCAATCTTGCAATGTGCGCAAACTCACGCCCATCAAACCGGCAAAGGCTGCCTGCGACAACTGCAACCGCGCCCGAATCTCGCGCGCACTCGCCGGTTGCTTCAGCTCACGCGTCTGCAAATGCAGCTTGCCCGCTTTGTATGCCTTGATTTCTCGGATGCCCTCCAGAATCTCCTGTCCCACATTGCGTTCAGCCATGCCTGATTTCCTCACTGATCTGCTTCAAAATATGACCCGGAATGGTGCTCGCCTCACTTTTGGCATACAGCGTGATCATCCAGATCTCGTCCTCTCTCTGTTTCCAGTAATAGATCACTCGAATCCCGCCACGCTTCCCACGCCCAGACATAGACCAGCGTAGCTTCCGTACGCCCCCACTGCCCCGCACAACTGCGCCCGCAGTTGGATGCTGGAGCAGATAGTTCTGCAGACCCAGATACTCCTCCTCGCTCAGGTAGTCGTAGAGCAATTTGGTGAACGTGGATGTTTCGATGAATATCATCGCGTCATTCTACGGCATTGCCGTAGAATCTGTCAAACGCAGAAGCGCATTGTTCCTGCAGTACAACGGGGATGCCAATCCTAGATTCTACTCTTGGGTCCTCCAAACTGAAATGCACCTGAAAACTACTCTTACCTCTGCTCTACCTTGTCTATCCCTTCGGCTTGCCAGCCGGCCAACGAACAAAGATGAGCCGCCACACCCCAGCGAACAAGATGGTCTACCCTGCTTCGTTCTGGGGTCGGGGGCCCTCTGGGCGCGGCTCCATCGTGTTGTTCGAACGGAAAGCGGGTTATGGAAAGTTCCCCCCGTCAGTCTGATTGCCAGAGGCGGGTCCACTGCGGTAGCCACGCTCAACGGGTAGGATAGCAGAGAAAAAGCAAGGGAGCAAGCTCCCCAAAAGCAGACCAAAACGAGCCGTCATGACTGGAAAATGGTCAAGGGGCAAACTCGTCCCTTCCCGCCAGACGGGCCCCGCACCAGGTAGCTTCATGCCGTTGCCTCCTGACCCAAGACCGGTACGCCGAGCAACGCCAGCAGCCAGAGGGCAAAGCCACGAATGGGAGCAAAGTCACGCCCCAAGCGCATCGTGCCCGTCTGGCAGAAGGGGCAGCGAAAGGCATCTTCGACACCGATCGACTGGAGCCACTCACCTAACTCCAAGCGTGGCGCCTCTGGTGGCTCAAACGAGTGACCCACCAGCAGCCGCACCGCCTTGCGCCAGAGCGTGTTGCCACTGGCATACAACCCATAGTGCCCGGGTGCCCCCAGGGCGCGTTTGTACTGAAAGGGCAAGACATGGCGCAGAAAGCGGCGGATGAACTCCACCGCCGGCAAGGTCATCACCTTCTTGCTTCCTTTGCCCGTCGCATCCTCTTGCCGATTGTCATAGTACTCGAAGGTGACCTTGCCCTGTTCCAGCTTGCGGATGCGATGATTGCTGATGGCTGTACGATGGACATAGCGCCCCAGATAATCCAACAGGTGCGTGACCGTCGCTTTCTCAGGCGGCGCGCCGATGTAGACTTCCCACTTCTTGGCCTGCATCCGCCCCACCAGCGCCGCCACATCCGTCTCGGCACACTCGCCCACCAGCTTCAGCTTCTTGCGCTCATGCAAGCGCCGCAACCCCTGGCAGAATTTGTCCCGGAGGGCCGCTGATAACGCCACCACAGGCAGCAGAAAGCCGGCTGGACTGGCCCGCCACTCGTACCCTGCCGCCGTCTTCACCAACGCTCCACCCGTCACCATGCAGTGCAGATGCAGATGATGCTGCAAGCTTTGCCCCCACGTGTGCAGCACCGCCGTGTAGCCCACCTTCCCACCCAGATACTGCTCCGCAAATGCCCGCAACACCTCATTCATGCTGCCAAAGAGCAGATTGTAAATCTCCTCTGGATTCTCGTATGCTATCCCATTCACCAGATGATCCACCGTGAAGACCATATGAAAATGGGGCACGGGCAGCAACCGCACCCCCTGCTCCGCCAGCCACTGCGCCTTCTCAAAGGCTCCACACTTCGGACAACTCCGATGATTGCACGAGTTGTACGCTATCTGCACCTTCCCACACCCATCGCAGACCCGCACATGCCCACCCATTGCCGCCGTCCGACAATTCATAATCGCTCGCACCGCCGCAAACTCCTCCCGCGTGCAGTGCCGCCGCTGCAAATAGTCATCAAAGTGCTGGCGAAAGATGTCGGCCACCTCCAGTTCGGGCTTCGTCGTCGCCACATCGACCAATGAACGGAGAATCATGCCGCCAGCTTACACCAGCAGCCCCCGCCCCGTCATCGGTCATTTGACTCATTTGTTCTACACGCCAACCCGTGGCGCTAGCTTTCCTCGAACGCTCCCGGCTCACCGGCGGGCGACGACAGCACCACAACAACCTAAACGAACAAAGACAGCCGAAGGAGTAGACACGGCGCGGCCCTTAACACAGCCAGTCCGGTGCAGCGGGTTGTTGGCCGGCTGACATTGAGGTCTCGCTCAGTTGAACACAAAACGCCTAGACCAAGCCGAGATAGGTCTTCGGTGTGCGTCGAGCCACGCGCACGACTTCCACCACAACCAAATCATCATCGATGCTGTAGATGATGCGATAGTTCTCCAACTTGATGCGCCAGAGACCAGCCAACTCTTCTTCAAGTTCGCTAGCGTTCTCAGGTCGTGGCTCAACGGCCAAGCCTGCAATCACTCGTTGGATGCGTGGTCGGATA
>JAHDWG010000531.1 GCA_023384495.1 Caldilineaceae bacterium | reverse complement strand
ATCGCTCGCATCGCAAGAAACGTCTCGTTAATTCTGAAGTCTCGTTGTAGTGTTAGAAAGAATTGGATTTCGTTATGGCTGTGATCCGCACTGGCCTGCTTTTCACACCGGCGTATGACGAAGAGGCTGCCGAGGCGCTGCGGCGTCAACTGAGAGATGCGCTCCCCGGCGTTGTGGTGCTGCGCGACACAGGCATCCCCAGCCGGCGTCACCAGGTGGAAGAGACCCTGCGGCGCTGGTGCGATGAGGAGGAGCTTGACCTGGTGATCACTGTCGGCGGGACGTTGCCTGCCCCTGGCCCCAGCGGTTGCGAGATTAGTCCCGAAGCAACCCTGGCCGTGGTCGAGAAATTGCTGCCGGGGCTGCCCGAAGAGATGCGCGCCTATGCTCGCGAACAGTCGCCCCTGGCCTTGATCGACCGCAGCGTGGCAGGCATTCGTGGGCGTTCGTTGATCCTCAACTTGCCAGCTGGGGCTGGGCCGGCCGCGCTTTTTCTGACCGCTGCGGAGGATGTACTTGGTGCAGTGATGGCGCATTTGCGTGAGGAGGAAAATGCGCCATCACTGAATGAGGCCCTATCCGCATCGGATTCGCCAGTCGTCCATGAAGCGGCGTATGATGAGCGCGCAACCCGGTCACGCGGTCTTCAAGAAACCGACTTCGCCGTCTTCTTGGCTCGCCGGTCAGCCACAGATGCGTAGGAGCAAAAGCGCCCCAGTGCATATATAACCGAGCGCCTGTGCAAATCGACAGACAAATGGTAAGAGCACCAATCGTCACACAATTGGGTTGTTAAAAAAGCACTACGTGGCCGGCGTCAGCTCGGTTCGCTGTTGGTCAATCGCGGCCAACAGGTCATGATAGGAATCGGCGAATTTCTTCACACCATCTACTTCGAGTTCGTCGGCCACCCGCGCCATCGAAATACCGAACCCCTCCAACTGGGCAAAGACGGCCTGAGCGTCTTCGACCCCTTGCGTCACAGTCTGGGCAATCACGCCGTGGTCGCGGAATGCGTCGAGCGTGTTGAGCGGCATGGTGTTGACCGTATGGGGGCCGATCAGTGGGTCCACATAAAGCAAGTCGGGATAATCGGGGTTCTTTGTGCTCGTGCTGGCCCACAAAGGGCGCTGAAGTTGCGCGCCCGCGTCGGCCATTCGCGCCCAACGCGGGCCGGCAAACTTGGCCTGGAATTGGGCATAGGCCAGTTTGGCATTGGCTACGGCCGCTTTGCCCAATAGCGTCTTGGGCTGCAACCCATTTTTCGCCGCCAGCTTCTCCAACTTGCCATCCACATTCGTATCCACCCGGCTGACAAAGAAGCTGGCCACCGACGCAATGTGGTCGAGCGGCTCGCCGGCGTCAAGCCGCGCTTCAAGCCCCTGCAAATAGGCTTCTTTCACCGCTTCATAGCGGTCGAGGCCAAAGATTAGCGTAACGTTGATGTTAATCCCTTCACTGATCAACTGGCGAATGGCTGCCAACCCGGCTTTGGTGGCGGGGACCTTGATCATAACATTGGGACGATTCACTGAGGTAAAGAGCCGACGCGCTTCGGCGATGGTGGCGTCCGCATCATAGGCCAGATCGGGCGCCACTTCGATGCTTACATAACCGTCATGACGGGATGTCGCCTCGTAGACCGGGCGGAGCACATCAGCAGCGGCTTGAATATCGGCGACGGCAAGCGCCTCAAACACGTGTTTGGTCTCATAGCCATCAGCCACCAGGCGCCGCAGATCAGCCTGATAGGCGCTGCTCTTGGTGATGGCCTGTTGAAAAATCGTGGGATTGGACGTGACCCCAGTGAGGCCCTCGTCCACCAATTGTTGCAATTCGCCGGCATGGACCATGCCGCGTTCGATGTAATCAAGCCAGATGCTCTGGCCCAACTGTTGCAGCTCTTGTACACGGTTCATTTTGCACTCCTTTGTTGCCGGTTCAACGACCGGTAAACGCGATGAACCTCCATTGCGCCGGGCGCACGATCGCCTATTTGACGAAGCCATTTCGCCTATCATGGGCCGCGAGGGAACCAGATACGACAGAACGGGGTCTGCAAAAAATGGCGGGCGGCACACGTTTATCATCGCATGGTTGCTGCGCGTCCCCATTGACGCGTTCACGCATTATAGCTGGTTTACATGTGAAAGAAAAGTAAAATATACCCACAATTGCCCGCCGGCTTGACAAACGCGCCATGACAGGGTACTATATTTTTTGTAGTGGAAATTACTGCGACACCGATTATTTTGCGCGAGAACGATAGCAGCGATTCAGCTGAACCTTCGCCGGGCAAAGGTAAAACGTAAAGGAGCATTGTATGGCAAAGCCGATTCCAGTAACGGATGCGACGTTTGACGACACAGTGATTCAGGCTGAAAAGCCTGTGCTCGTTGATTTTTGGGCCGAATGGTGTGGTCCCTGCAAGATGATTGCCCCTGTGCTTGACGAATTGGCCACCGAGCTGGATGGTCAACTGGTCATCGGCAAGCTGGACGTGGACGAGAACCCCGACACCTCCATGGCCTATGGCGTCATGAGCATCCCCACCTTGCTGCTTTTCAAGGGTGGCGAGCCGGTAGACCGGATCGTCGGGGCGCAACCCAAGGCGCAATTGCTCAAGCGCCTTCAACCGCACCTGAGCTAATAGACAAACCATAGAAAAGTCGCACAAATACCCGCTGTTGCACCCCAGAGCGCATGTGCGACTTTTTTGGGCGATCTCTATAAGCACCTTTCTGCATCACGCTGCGGTCGAACTCACCGGTCGATGCGCATATCACGCCAGAGTGTTGGCGGCTCGCAATCGAATCAGATTGGATACAAAACCGGGACGGCGCCGTCCCGGTTTTGTATTGTCAGGTAACCATCACTGGCCACCCATGTCGCCAGAAGCGCCAGTCACTTCCAGAGATTACCGCAATTGCGGACACGCCCCCTGGGAATGCGGACATTTTCAAGTGGTGGTATAATCAACTCCACTGCGATTGCTCACTATCTATTTTTGTCGATAGCTGTTTTCAATGGCGTGGGCTGCGCCCCTGTCACACGAGAGGAAACCCGCGCCGGAACGCCCAAAGCTGTCATCGGAGGAACATCTATGCATGACCAGACCAAAGTGACGCTCTCTGAGCGCGATATGCCCACCCACTGGTACAACCTCAACGCCGATCTGCCCGCAGCCGGTGTAACACTGCCGCCGCCAATGCACCCGGCCACCCACCAACCCATCGGCCCAGCTGACCTCGCCCCCCTCTTCCCAATGGCATTGATCCTGCAAGAAGTGAGCACGGACCGCTATATCGAAATCCCCGACGAGGTGCAGGAAATCTACAAGTTGTGGCGACCCACGCCCCTCTATCGCGCCCACCGCTGGGAAAAGGCGCTTGGCACGCCGGCCAAAATCTTTTACAAGTACGAAGGGGTGAGCCCGGCGGGCAGCCACAAACCCAACACTGCTGTGCCGCAGGCTTATTACAACATGAAAGAAGGGGTCAAACGCATCAGCACCGAGACGGGCGCCGGCCAGTGGGGCAGCGCATTGGCCTTCGCCTGCCAAACCTTTGGCATCGAGTGCAAGGTCTACATGGTGAAGGTAAGCTATGAGCAGAAACCTTATCGGAAGTTGCTCATGCAGACGTGGGGGGCCACGGTTGTCGCCAGCCCAAGTGACCAGACCAACGCCGGCCGCGCCATCCTCGCCGCTGACCCGGCAAGCACCGGCAGCCTGGGCATTGCCATCTCGGAGGCGGTGGAAGAAGCGGCGCTGCGCGACGACACCAAGTATGCGCTGGGCAGCGTTCTCAACCATGTCCTGTTGCACCAGACGGTCATCGGCCAGGAAGTCATCAAACAGTTGGAGGTCTTCGACGCCGATTGGCCCGACATCATCGTCGGTTGCGCTGGCGGCGGGAGCAATTTCGGGGGATTCACCTTCCCGTTTGTGCGCGAAAACATTGTCAACGGCAAGCAGACCCGCATCGTCGCCGTGGAGCCTTCGGCCGCGCCGACATTGACTCGTGGCGTCTATGCCTACGACTTTGGCGACACCGGCAAGATGACGCCGCTGATCAAGATGCACACGCTGGGGCATGATTTTGTCCCCGCGCCCATTCATGCCGGTGGGTTGCGTTACCACGGTATGAGCGCCCAGGTCAGCGCCTTGAAAGAAGCGGGGTTGATTGAGGCGACGAGCGTTCGCCAGCGTGAAATCTTCGACGCCGCCTTGAGCTTTACGCGCGCCGAAGGCATCTTGCCCGCGCCGGAGCCATCGCACGCCATCGCTGTTGTCCGCGACGAAGCATTGCGTTGCAAAGAGAGCGGCGACGCCAAAA
>JAHDWG010000530.1 GCA_023384495.1 Caldilineaceae bacterium | reverse complement strand
GAGCGGACGGCGTCACTCTACCAGCAGCCGGTTTTTGCTGCCGGCCAAACGGGGGGCATCGCTGGCTACCCCTGTTATCGCACCGTAGAAGAAACATACACTGCTCTGGCCGCGCTCGCCACCGCCCAACCTGATCTGGCCCAGTGGATCACCATCGGGGGTAGTTGGAACCAACTCAACCCCGGCAACGGCGACGGGCACGACCTCCGGGTACTGGTCTTGACCAATCGCACCATTCCCGGCCCCAAACCGCGCTTTTTTCTCATGGGCGCCATCCACGCCCGTGAGATGACCACCGCCGAATTGGCGGCTCGCTTTGCCGAAGCGTTGGTCAACGGCTACGGCCACCACCCCGATGCAACGTGGCTGCTGGATTACACTGAAGTCCACATCTTGCCCATCACCAACCCCGATGGGCGCAAGTGGGCCGAACAGTTGCTCTACTGGCGCAAGAACACCAATCGCAACGACGGCTGCTCCAATGCCAGCCCCTTCATCTCATACTATGGCGTCGATCTCAACCGCAATAGCGGCTTTAAGTGGGGACAATGCGAGGGGCAGAATTGCTCGAGCACGGCAGCCTGCCGGGACACCTTTCGCGGCTCGGGCCCCGCTTCCGAGCCAGAGACCCAGGCGGTCGAAAGCTATATTCGGAGCCTCTTCCCCGATCAACGCGGGCCGGACGACGACGACCCGGCGCCCGACGACGCCAGCGGCCTGTTGATCTCGCTCCACAGCTATAGCGAACTGGTGCTCTTCCCCTGGGGATGGCGGGCTACCCCCAGCCCCAATCATGACCAACTACAGACATTGGGGAACAAATTCGGCTATTTCAATGGCTATCGCGTCTGCCAGTCGGGCGCGCCCGGCTGCATCTACATGACCGACGGCACAACCGACGACTGGGCCTATGGGGAGCTTGGCGTTGCCGCCTTTACATTTGAGCTGGGCACAGCCTTTTTCGAGGCCTGCTCTTATTTTGAAGAAACAATCGTGCGCGACAACCTGCCCGCGCTGCGCTACGCCGCCAAGAGCGCCCGTCGACCCTATCAGACGCCCGCCGGCCCCGACAGCATAGAGGTGACTGCCACACCGGCGCGCATCGTCAGCGGGATGCCTCTTACCCTGACGGCGCTGGCCGATGATACCAGGTATCGCAGCAACAATGGCATTGATGAGCCAACCCAGCCCATCGCCGTGGCCCGCTATACGCTTGATGCGCCCAGCTGGGTCACCGGGACACAAACGTTCGTCATGACAGCAATCGACGGGCTTTTCGACGGCCCAGTGGAAGAAGTCGGGGCCACGGTGGAAACCACGGACTGGCCCGTGGGCCGGCGGCTGTTGCTGGTGGAGAGCCAGGATACAACCGGACAGTGGGGCGCGCCGAGCAGTGTCTTTGTGGATGTGCTGGCCTCGCCCTATGGCGTGAGCCTGAGCCGCACCAACATCACGAGCACAGTGGCGGCCAACAGCGCCTATACTGCAACCGTGGTCGTATCGAACACCGGCATTGTCAGCGACACCTTTGCCATAACGAGCGCGCTGGACGCGCCGGGCTGGGGCATCGAAACACCCGCTCAGCTTGGCCCGCTGCCGGCGCTGGGCAACACCTTGTTGGTGGTGCGCATCGAAGCGCCAGTGAGCGCTATCGTCGGTGACCAGGCCAGCGCTGAAATCACGATCACGTCGATGACAGATCCAGCTACCACCGCCGCGATCACGGTGGCGCTTGTTATCGGCCAGCCCACCGCAGAAGAAGAAGCCGACGAACCGGTGCTCACCCGCCTTCACCTCCCGCTGGTGGGCAGCCCATAAAGGCGGGCGTCCTGACCGCGGTCACGGGTCGGCCACAAACGCGAGGATCGTGCGCGGGCGCTTGTCGGTCACCATGAGAAAGCCCGCAAGCGCTGGCGTTTCCAGGCGGACGATGCCTTCCCAGTTGCGGCCGCGGCCGTCGGCCAATTGGAGCTGAATCGGCGGACGGTCCACGAGGATGACGCCGTCGGGCGTCAACTCCATCTGCACAAGCCGTTCAACCGCAGAGTGACGGCGATGCGTTGGCCCCATCCCATATTTGATCGCCAGCGGGTCTGGCCCAAATTTGAGCAGGTCGCCGGGATAGAAGGTATTGAGCGCCCAGAAACGGTTATCGTCGTCGAGCGGTGTGGCGTCGGTGATGCGAAAGTCAAGGTGAGCCATGGGCAGTGGGTCGAGCGGTGAGAGATCCATTGCGTCAAACACGTGCGCCATCGGATGCGGGTTGATCAGCTGACCATTCCCTTCGTAGAGGGTGATGACCCGATCCCCGGCGATGAACAACGCTTCCTCCGACATGTTGGTAATCGCGGTTTGGGCGGCGACCTCGGTGCGCACGGTGGGGTAGAGCCGCAACCCACTCAGGTCGGGCGTCATAACCCCGGTGACGACATAGCCCACCATCGCCTTGTTGCGCATGGTCTCCACCGTCAGATAGGCGCGGTCTCCATCGAATGCAATCGCCTCAAATCCTTCAAAGCCCTCCAGTTCTTCCAATGCCTCGGCGCCAATCAGCCGCACCACCCCGGCGCGCAGGGGTTTGGCGTTGGGGTTTTGCAGCGCATCGACGATCGCCTGTTTGGGCAGGGTAAACAGATGGCGCTCAATCGACGCCGGGTATTGGGGCAGCAGGATGAGCATATCGCCATACCAGGCCATGCCAGACAGCTCGGCCCGGTTGCGGCTGACCGCGCCGCCAATTGGGATTTCGATGACCGGCTGTTCAAGGACCTCGCCGGCTGTTGCGGTGACGGACGATTGGGCGACCAATGGCAGCCCAATCGGCGCCGGCATATACGAACAAGCCAGCAGCCCACCAACGATGATGACCACCCAACTCAGAAGACGGCGAAGGCGATAGCGGAGAGCGAAGGCAGGTGAACAGGGGGACGATGGATTCCAAACGCGTTGCGCCAACAGAGAAGCTCCTTCCACATCATGCGGAACACCAAGCGTCAATTGGCTTCCACCCAATTGACAGAAGAACGCCCTGCGCGCGCAGGGCGTTCCGTCAGGTTCACCCGACAGCGGGCATCTGATAAGCGGCAACGGTGTCCGTCCGCACCATGCCCCGGTCATCGTAGCGAATCAGCCATGAGGGCAGCCAGCCCAACGCCGCCATCTGTACATCGACATCGGTGCGGCGGGGAGTCAACTCGTCGACGGTCAAGTCATCGATCAGGTGCGCCCATTTCATGGTGATCTCCTCGATGCTCTCCTGCATTTGTGCTTCCAGAGCCGCGACTGCGGCTTTCAGTTCCTCAAGCTCCTTGGTCGTCTGCTCAACTTGTTGGCCGGCCCGCGCCGTCATCCGTCGTTTGCTGGCCGCCGTGCTCAATCCGCGCATGCTGCGCCCGCCCAACACCCAGCCCAGCACCGTCTCGCCGATGCCGATGGCTTCCTGCTGTTTGCGGGCTGCGTGTTCGGCCTGCGCAGTGGCCAGTTGTTGCTCGCCTTTGCGCAGGCGCGTGTTGAGTCGCTCCAACTGGGTGGAAAATTGCTTCTTGATCTTGTCCACCTCTTGGTCGCGGCGCTCGCGGGCGGCCTGTTGCAGGCGAATCTTGAAATCGCGCTCGCGTTCCCCGGGCGACTGATAGACCTTGAGGTCGGCATGGCCCTGCACCTTGAGCTTGGCGTTGTAATAAAGCCAGTCGGCCAGGTCGCGCCGCATCCGGTCAAGCTTCGCGCCGCGATTGGCCTGCTCGGGCGCATCGCTAAAGAAGGGACCCAAGGCCGCATCCAGCCGTTCGGGCTGTCGCCGCAGTTCGCGCACTTGCAACGGCAAAAGCTCGGCGTCCTCCCAGTCGACGGCGGTGACGCCCTCGCGAACCGGCGCCGCCAGCATCTTCTCCACGCGCTGATCGACCTGGCGCTGGCGGTCGACAAAGCGCACCGTCGCCACCCCGATGATCGCCGGCTCGTAGACCAATTGCACTCGCTCGGCCTGGATGGGGATGCGCAGTTCGTCGGAGAGTGTGCGCAGCGCCGCGCGGTCATCAAGCATGATGGGCAGGTAGACCTGATTGACATTGGGGTCGATGGTGGGCGGTGTCGAGTAAAAGCCATCAGGGATCGCCGCCTCCGCCGCCGAGAGCGCCGGCGTCGCTGGGGGGGGCGCGGCCTCTGCGACGCTTACCTGCGGCTGCGGCGTCACAACGGACGGAGCCGCAGGCGCGGCGCGCTGTTTCCGTCCGGCCATCAACTGGCTCACCTGGGGCCGCGTCATCGGGCCGCGCAAATAGCTCTGCGCCCAGCGGGTCTGAAAGACGACCGGCCCCTCGGCGTGGACATTGTGCATGAGGAAGACACGGC
>JAHDWG010000007.1:5087-41340 GCA_023384495.1 Caldilineaceae bacterium | reverse complement strand
GTTGGGTGCGTTGGCATCCTTGTCGGCAAGGATGCTGGGGCGCCCAGCAGGCTATTGCGAGGCGCCGCCAAGCCCCTTGACTTCCTGGCCCGATTGGCCGCCGGCCTCTGGCCCTTTGCCTTCATAGAGCTTGGGGTCGCGGCCAAAAAGCAGGGTGGCTTCCAGCAGCCGGGCGCGCAGTGCGCCGGTTAGCTGTTCGGGTGCATAGCGCCAGCCCCAGTTGCCATCGGCGCGGCCGGGAAGGTTCATGCGCGCCTGGCTATCCAGGCCAAGCAGATCCTGCAGCGGCGCAATGGCGATGGTCGCCACGCTACGCAAGGCGCACTCGAGCAGGCTCCAGGCAGGGTCATGGCCGTCGGTGCGCAGATAGCGGCGGAAGTGGTCGCGCTCGTGTTCGGTGGCGCTCTGTCGATACCAGCCCACCGACGTATCATTGTCGTGGGTGCCGGTATAGACGACAAAATTGTGGCTGAAATTGTGGGGTAGAAATTTGTCGCTGGCGTCGGTGCTAAAGGCAAACTGAAGCACCTTCATGCCGGGCAACCCAAACTGGTTGCGCAACTCGATGACATCGGGCGTAATCTCCCCCAAATCCTCCGCAATGATGGGCAATTCACCCATAGTAGCCTGCACTGTGGCAAAGAAATCTGCGCCTGGGCCGGGCAGCCAACGCCCATTCACCGCGGTCGTCTCGCCTGCGGGCACCTCCCAGTAGCCGGCAAAGCCGCGGAAGTGGTCAATGCGGACGATGTCATACATTTGCAGCGCGGCCTGGATGCGGCGGAGCCACCAGGCATAGCCGCTCTGCCGCATGGTCTGCCAGTTGTAAAGCGGATTGCCCCAGAGCTGGCCGGTTACGCTAAAATAGTCGGGCGGCACGCCAGCCACCACCGTGGGTTGAAAGTCGGCATCGAGCAAAAATTCGCCGGGGTTGGCCCAGGCGTCGGCGCTGTCCATGGCCACAAAGATGGGGATGTCGCCGATGATTTGGATGCCTTTGGCGTTGGCATAGCCCTTGAGACGGCGCCATTGGCGATAGAAGAGCCACTGGTTGACCTTGTGTGCGTTGATGGCGGCGGCATGTTCTTGCCGGGCCGTGGCCAGGGCGGCGGGCCGCCGGCTGCGCTGGGGCATGGGCCATTGATTCCACGCGGCGCCGCCGTTGGCGTCTTTGAGCGCCATAAAGAGCGCAAAATCATCAAGCCAGCCAGCCTCGTCGGCGCTGAACTGCGCAAACTCGGCGGCCTGGTCGGGCGTGGCGCGGCGGGCGAACGCATCGGCCATGCGGCGCAACAGAGGAAGCTTCCAGTAATAGATCGCGCCATAGTCCACCCGATCATGGGGGAAGGGGGGCGCCTGGTCTAGTTGCTCGGCGTCCAGCAACCCCATCTGCACCAGTTCTTCCAGGCTGATCAGGTAGGGGTTGCCTGCGAACGAGCTAAAGCTCTGGTAAGGGCTGTCGCCATAGCCGGTTGGCCCCAATGGCAGCACCTGCCAGAGCGTCTGGCGCGTCTGGTCGAGGAAATCGACCCAATCGTAGGCGGCCTGGTTGAAGCTGCCGACGCCATAGCGGCCCGGCAGAGACGTGGGGTGGAGTAGAATGCCGCTGCGGCGTGTATCGTCCATCGGGTCACCTTATCAAAAGCCAGCCATGCGGGTGTTTGTGATCGACTGCACGGCAAAGAGAAGCAGGGCCACGCACAAGAGCACCCAACCGATTTCCATTGGAGTGCGCGGTTCTTCTTCGATGGGTTGCGGGCCAAGCCGAACCACCGTGGGTGGGCGATAGCGGGGCAACAACCCAAGAGCGACCAGCGCGCCGCCAAACAGCCCGCCCATATGCCCCCAGTTGTCGATAAAGGGAACGCTCAACCCAAAGAGCAAATTGACCGCGATGACCAAAAACATGTTCTGGATGATCATGCGACCGCGCTCGCCAAAATTGTCACGGTAGCGGAGAAAATAGACAGTGGTGGCGCCGATCAGCGCAAAGATGGCGCCCGATGCGCCAGCCGACGACGCCGCCGAAAAGGCGTAGCTGGCGACGCTGCCCGTCAGCCCGCCAATCAAATAGATCGCCAGAAAACGAGTATGGCCGTAATAGCCCTCCACCATTGGCCCCAGCACATAGAGCGCATAGAGGTTCGACAGCAGATGCAAAACGCCAATATGAAGGAACATGGCCGTAAAGAGCCGCCACGTTTGCCCGGCTGCCACCAGTTGATTGACCTTCATGCCAAACGTCGTCAGCACCTGGCCATTGGTCGTGCCGTCCCAATCGCCCAGCATAAGCCCGCCGTAGAGGATCATGGCCACAAAGACCAACAAGTTGGTCACCAACAGCACGCGTCCCCAAGTTGGCGGCGCAATGGGGATAAAAAACTGTGGCCGGAGAGGCGAGAAGATGCGCTGACTGGTGGTGTCGTCTGCGTCACCTTGAAGCTGCGGATCGTTCACAATCATCACTCGTAGCTCTTATGCAGGCCTTGACGGAAGGTTTGTTCGTTGACCAGATTGTCTCTCCTGATAGCCATCAGGCGCTGCGTAAGGCATCACTCATTACAATTCCACGGGTGACCAATCGACGCGGCGCTTTTCAGCCGTAATAATGCTCATCACCTGATTGACTGTCTCTTCCAACTGGTCGACACGGTTCATCACCACATAGTCAAACTCGACAATCCGTTTGAGTTCCTGGCGCGCGGTGGCAATGCGCATCTTGAGTTTGCCTTCGTCTTCGGTATTGCGCTCTTGTAACCGGCGCACCAACTCCTCTTCACTTTCCGCGGTGAGAAAGATGGTGACCGCATTGGGCACCAGCCGGCGAATGGTGGCCGCGCCCTGTACGTCAATGCGCATGATGACATCTTGCCCGCTGGCCAGCGCCTCGCGCACATGCCGTTTGGGGATGCCCTTGTAGTCGCCATAGACGACGGCGTATTCGAGCAATTCGCCCTTTTCGATCATCTCGGCAAATTCACCCACCGAAACAAAGTGATAGTCCTCGCCGTCATTTTCATTGGCGCGTTTGGGGCGTGTTGTGGCGGTGACCACAAAATAGAAGGGATAGCGGGCCTGCTTCATCATCTGTAAGGTGGCATCTTTACCCACACCACTGGGGCCGGAGAGCACAATCAACAACGGCTTGGGTTGGTTGAGCCGGGCATAGAGTGCGTCAATCTCTTGATCGCGGTCAGAAAGTGGTGTCACGTTTGCTCCTCATCAGCGGGGCCGGTATAATTCATCTGCACAACCGGGCGCCGCCGATGACCCATCCTAGCAGCCCTTCGCACAGCGCAGACGCCACGGCGCGCCCAATCGCGGCATATGGAGGCCAGTATAAGCGCGATTGGATGCGGGTGAAAATTCATCGGCTCCGAGTAATCATCCAAGGAATCATCCAAGGAATCATCCAAGGAAACAATCGTATGCCAATCTATGAATACTACTGTTATGAGTGTCGTAAACGTGTAAATATCTTTTATCGCAGCTTCACCGAGGTGGACAATGCCACCCCAGAATGCCCAGCCTGCGCAAGTCGCCGGCTCCATCGCCTGGTGAGCCGGGTGGCGGTGCTCAAGTCGGACGAACGGCGCATGGAAAATCTAGAGGACCCGTCGTTTATGGCTGGGTTGGAAAACGAAGACCCACGCGCGATGGCCCAGTTGATGCGCAAGATGAGCGACGAAATGGGCGAGCCGCTGGACGCCGAGATGAACGAAGTGTTGGGGCGGCTCGAAGCGGGCGAAAGCCCCGACGCCATCGAGCAGGCGATCCCCGAACTGGCCGGTAGCGCGCCCGACGACACCACCACAAATGACCCGCTGGCCGCAGAATAGGGGGCGCCGGTTGAGTGCATCGTTTCGGTTTATCGCCGCCGCCACGGCGTTGCTCTACACGCTTATCTATGTAGTGTGGCGGCTGCTGTTGCTATCGCCCCTCTATGAGCGGTGGTGGCCGCTTCAGTTGAGCGAAGTCTTTGGTTCATGGGTCTATGCGCCATTGGGGTTGTTGCTGGCGTTGGCCTTGGTAGCCCGGAGTCGCTGGGCGCTCTATGCGCTGATTGCGCCTACCCTCTTCTTCGGGGTTGAGTATGGACGCCAATTTTTGCCCAATCAGCATATCATGCCGGTTTACGCCAACAGTGGCCTCCCTGTGCGCGTATTGACGTGGAACATGCATTACACTGCGGACCCGTACGACGAATTCCATTCGTTCGTAGCCGAACTCAAGCCCGATGTGATTGCCCTACAAGAACTGAGCCTGCGCATGACGCGACGGTTTGGCGAAACGCTGCGCGA
This sequence comes from Caldilineaceae bacterium, assembly GCA_023384495.1. Lineage (GTDB taxonomy): Bacteria > Chloroflexota > Anaerolineae > Caldilineales > Caldilineaceae > CFX5. Next base: position 37,039 of record JAHDWG010000007.1, on the reverse strand, counting down.
AACCTATCCGCACCAGGCGCTTCACACGGGGAGCCATACCGGCGGGCTGGCGTTGCTGAGTCGTTATCCCGTACGCGTCGCGCCTTCTCCGGCGCGGCCCTTCATTTGTCAGTGTCTTGTGGTGGAGGCCGACATCGAGGGCCGCACAGCCACCTTTATCGTTGTGCACATTTGGCGTCCGTCGATTCAGTTTGAACTCCAAGAATCGTTCTTGGGCGTGCAGCAGTTTAGCTACCGCTATCAGACCCCCGTGTTCGACCAACTGCTGCAGCAAATGGAAACGGTGGATGGACCATTGGTGGTGCTGGGCGATTTCAATACCACCGAGCGGCAGCCCAACTATCGGCGCTTGCGCACGCAACTGGAGGACGCATTTGGCCAGGCCGGTTGGGGGATGGGGTATACCTTCCCCAGCAACGCCCGCTTACGCGGCTGGCGCGTTCCGCCGCTGATTCGCATCGACCATATCTTGATCAGCCGTGATTGGCAGGCCAAAGCCGCGTGGACGGGAGGCTTGCCCCCGTCGGACCACAACTATGTGGCAGCCGATCTGGTGCTCAGACCGTAGCCACATAGGCCACCCACTCGGCCGCATCAGAAACCGGCAGCCCCCCCCAGGCTGCAAAGTTCTCGCTTGTCGAAAAGCCGGCCTCCTGCATCATAGCGGCGACCTCCCCAACCGCGTACGTCTGGTCGCAGAGGATGACCTCATCGACCGCGCCCTCCGCCAGATGTAGGATGGTAAAGCGCTCAATCGACATCTGCTGTTCGGCGTCCCAAAAACGCTCTCCCAAATGCAGAAAGGGCGCATCTCCCCAAAGCCCCTGGTCGTCGGTATACCACCACGTGCTCTCTTTTTTGTCCACCCGCCCCTGATCGAGTAGCTCGATAGCCAGCCGGCCACCCGGTCGCAGCGCCCGCGCAGCCTTTGCCAACAACGCCCGCGCCTCGACCTTGGGGAAGACCCCCAGTTGCCCATAGAGAAAAATGGCCGCATCAAAGGCATGCTCACCCCAATCCGCCTGGCGCACATCTTGCTGCACAAAGACACAGCGGTCGGCGACGCCGGCCTGGTCTGCCAACTGCCGGGCATAGGGAATGGCTGCCGGGCTAAAGTCGATGCCAGTGACGATGCAGCCGCGGCGCGCAAATTCCACGGCGTACAGGCCCGGCCCACATGTGATGTCGAGCAGCCGCATGTCGGGTTGCAGCGCCAACTTGGCCCAGAGCCAATCGATCTGCGCCATACGCTCAGCCGCTCGCCGCGACGCTGCGCCGTGCGATTCATCCAGATGTTCACGCAACATGCGCTGGGCAAAGGCAGGTTCGTCCCACGGTAAGTTGCCACCTTTATCCCACGCCGTGGGCCGTTCGGGGCGGCGGTAGATTCGCCAAATCGCCTCAGCCAGTTGCGTGTCAATAGGATCGCGGTTGATTCGGGATCGTTCCATGTATTACCTCTGTCTTTTCCGTCGTTGCCTAGCGGTTAGAGACCGGCCATCCATTGCGCCGCTGGCCCTGACGGTCGGTGACGGCCACCGTGGGTGGGCGGTTAGGATGCCCGGCGGCGGCTGGGCAGCGCCAGGGCCAGTTGCGCCACCTCCGCCCGCCCGCCCAGCAACAAGAAACAGCCCATGTAGGCGGCGCCGCCCGCCGCGATCGCCAGTGTCAAATAGGGGAGCGTCGCCAGCGCCAACCCACGGATCGCCAGCACCACCGTCGCCATGCCCAGGGAAGCGAGTAGCGCCCGCCCCAGGCTCAACCCCAGCGCGCCCTTGCCGAGCTGGTTGTCTGCCGTCCGGTTGAGCGCATAGAGCGCCAGAACGGCCAGCACCACCGCCAGCGTCGAAGCCAGCGCCAGCCCCTGAATGCCAAAGGGGCCGACCAGCCTATAGCTGAGCGTGACATTGACGAGCATCCACCCAATGGCCACCCACATGGGCGTGCGCGTGTTGTGGCCGGCATAGAAGGGCAGAAAGAGAATGTCTTGGGTCGTTTCAGCCACGAGCCGTATGGCGAAGATCACCAGCAGAGTGTAGACCAACGCCGTGGCGTCGCCGTCAAAGGCCCCGCGCTGCAACAAAAAGGCCACGGCGGATGGCCCCAACGCCACCAAACCCACCGCGCCGGGCAGGATCAACGCCCAAGCAGCCTGGAGCGCGCGCGCCAGCGTGTGCGATAGGCGGCCAACGTCGGGAAGATCACCGTCGTGATCGCAGCGCCAAAGAGCGATTTCGGCATGTAGACCATGATCAAAAGGGCGTAATAATAGGCGGCAATACTCCCCGACGGCAGCGGGGACGCCAGGCGGATGAAGATCAGATCCACCGCCTGGACAATGCCCAACGTTACAATGCGCGGCCCCATCAGGCGCGCCACCTCGTGCAAGCCCGTCAGGCGCCAGCGCACCGCCAACCGTTGGGCGATGCGCAAACGGACAAAGACAGGCGTCTGTATTCCCCAAGCCAGCAGCCCACCGATTACGCTGCCCCACGCCACCCCATGAATGCCCCACTTGGGCGCCAAAAAATAAAGCCCGGCGATTTGCCCCAGGTCGAGCAGCACGGTGCCCAGCGCCGGTGTGAAGAAGTGCTGATGAGCGTTGAGCAGGCTCGAAAAGATGCTGCTGATGCTGAAGATCGCCATCGCCACCAACAAAATCTGCATCAATTCCGCCGTCAGCGCCTGCTGAGCGGGGGAAAATGCCGGCACGAGCAGCCGCTGCGTGAGCGGCAACGCAAACCAGGCGGCAAACGCAGCCACCACGCCCATGATCACCAACGTCAGCGTGACCACGGCGCTGGCCAACTCGCTCGCCTCGCTGTGCGCGCCCCGGATCAAATAGGCCGAATAGACGGGGATGAGCGCCGCCGCCAATGCCCCCCCAGCCAACATGGCGCCAAAGAGTTCAGGCAATTGGTTGGCCGCAGTAAATGCATCCGCCTTGGCGCTGGCGCCAAACTGGCCGGTCATCAACAACAGTTTGGCAAAGCCCGTAACTTTGTTCAGGCCAAACAAAATGATGACAATTAGGGTGGAGCGTAACAGGTGCTGCGTACGGTTCATGCGCGGCTCAAACATTCAATGTGCGTGGCCAATGTGTGTGGCCCTTGCAACTATCCTGCATTATACAGGATGGTTGCCAAGCGGGGACAACACGTTCAACCGCCATCACGGCGCGCCAATCTGAAGCTGTGTAATTTCGACCTGCTCGGCAATCGGGTTGCCGGCGTCATCGAGCACGGGCAGGCGGGCGAAATCCGCCTCTCGATAGAGGCCAGTAAAGAGCGGATAGAGACCGTCGGGCGCATCCTCGAGAATCGCAATGTCATGGATGTCTGCGATCCGTTCGCCCGGATACCAGAGGTTGGTGGGGTGGCGGTCGCACACCGGTATGGCGTCACGCTGCGCCACCATCACGCCATTGCCATAAAAAGCCTGGTTGAAAACCTTATACGACTCGGCCATAGGGCGCAGCGCTTGCCAATAGAGGGTCAGCCGCAGCGTATCGCCTGGCCGCAGCGGCTGATTGGCCTCCAGCTTGTATCCTTCCAGCCGGATCTGCCCATCAAAGTTTACATCAAGGCGGTTGGCAATCGGCTCTCTCACGGTGGGGTGGCTCAGCGGTAGATATGGGGTGCTGGTCCGGTCGAAGCGCGCCTCGTATGCCTCTAGCGGGAAGCGGCGAAGCTGGCCGGCGTCGCCTTCCCCTGCGGCCAGCCGGGTGTAGATCTGCATGCGTGGCTGGTCATTCACGGTCACCACGCCCCACGGTCGGTATCCCTGGCTCAAGACCAACTCCTCTACATTCTGGCTGCCCAACGACCAAGCCTCCAGGTTATTGACGGCAAAATACCAGCTGGCCGTAGCGGCGCAACGATGTTCGCCACGTGTATACCAATCGGGGAGCAGATCATCACGCTGGTTGGTTTCATAGTCACCGACCAGTACGCCATCGGCGTAGAGCATCCCCACTGCCTTCCATCCATTCGCCAGCGGAAAGCCATAGAGCCGATCGATGGTAAATCGCTGCCAGGGCGACGCCTCCTCTGTGGGCTCAAGCGCCTGGGCGTGATCCTGTTTGGCATGGAGCACTTCGACATCGGTGTAGGCAAAAAAGAAGTAGGCGCGCACACAGACAGCCGCCACAACCACGGCCAAGGGGGCAAATTCGATGAGCCAGGCCGCCGGGGCGCCCAGCCGTTTGCGCAGAAACAGCCACTGGCGCTGCAAGAGATAGCCAATGAGCAGCGCACCGGGGGCCAACACGACATAGACGTGGGTGCCCGGTTGCGCCACAAGAAAAAACGCCAGCAACAGCGGCGCACCCCACCAGAGCCAAAGCATCCGCTCGGCAACGCCCAACCGTGGGGCCAGCCAGGCCAGGCCAATGGCCAAGGCAAATGGCAACAGCAGCCGCTCGACCCAAGTAACTTCGAGCATGGCAGGCTCGCGCAGCGTTACGTAGAGGACAAAACCCAACAGCAGCCCAATCAAGATGCCCCAGATGCGCCCCAATGCGCGGCCTATGGCCCATGCCAACGCCGCAGTGATCATGACGCTGGAGAAGATGACAAGCAGCGGCGGGTCGTAGACCATGCCCCGCAGCGCAAGCTCGTTCAGATTGTTGTAGGGGAAGTCGCCGGCGCGCAGCCGGTTGTCGAAGAGATAGGCGGCGGTAGCCGAAAAGTTGGGATGCAGCACAAAAGGAACATAGAAAAGGGCAAGCGCCAGCCCTCCTGTGACACCGGCCAACCCGACGGCGCGCGCAAGGGGCGCCCATTCCACGCGCCGACGTTGGAAGAGAAAGAAGATGGCCAGCGCAACCGGCAGCAGCGTCACCAGCCCATCGTAGTGCGAGAGCAGCCCGGTGGCGACCAAGAGCGCGGCCAAGATCAGATAGCGCGCCACGGCAACCGGCCTGTGCAGCAGGCGGTGGAGGATCAGCACCGCCAACACCGACATCAACAAGACCACACTCTGATATTGGACAAAGCGGGCAAAGCCGATCAGGTATCCATTGACCGCAAGCAGCAGCGCCGCGCTGGCGCCCGCCAACGTCCCCCACAGCCTCCACCCCAAATAAAAGACGGCCAGCAGGGCGGCCAGGCTGGCAACCGCAAAGGGCAGCCGGGCGGTGGCCTCATTCAAGCCGCCCAGCAATGCAAAGGGGGCAGCCGGCAGCACAATCTCCACCGGGCCTTTGCGGTGGAGAAACAACGTATCTTCATAGCCCTGCACCACCGCCGCGGCGCGCAGCACCACCCGCGCCTCATCGGTGAGAAACTCGGCATAGCCAAGGTTGTGGAAACGGAGCACGCCCCCAATCACCAGCAGCATAGCGACTGCGATCCCCGCTGGCCACGGCCAACGCTCTGCGCTTGAGATGGACGCAGCCTCCTCGCCCGTGACATGAGGAAGACGCCTTGGGCGCCGCCACCACAGCGCGCCCAAGGCCAACAACAAGGCGTCAAACCCAACCAGCACCTGCCATGCGGTCACCCCACCGGGCAGATAACTGAGCAGCAACATGCCCAGCGTCATGATCGCATAGCCGGCGCCCGCGCCATAGAGCCACCGTTCCCACTGGTCCGGCGGCGCTTCACTCTGCCCGACGAGCAACTCCACAAAAAGCAGACCGGGCATCAACCCGATGAGGGCCAACAGAGCCAGCGTCTGCGCCACCCCAGGCAGCGGCAGCCAGAGCATAAGATGAAGAAGGGTTATCGCCGCTACAAAGCGCAACCCACTGCGAACCGCTGCCTGATGCACGGGGGAGTCATTTTCCATCGCAGTATCAAACACAGTATCAAACACAGTATCAAACACAGTATCAAAACGATATTCCGACTGGCCGGGCGGCAAACATCCGTCGCCACGTGATACGTCACGCCCGGCGCATCCGTCATCGACCCCAGCTAACCATTTGTTCCTGCACAAAGCCATAGTCGATAGGGACATCCACCGGCAGGGGGCGTTGGTTGCCGCCATCGGCGTCCATCACCCAGAGCCGCCATTGGCCTGCCTCGCCGTTCTCTTCACGGTTGCTGAGAAAGACAATATGGCCGCCATCGGGGCTCCACGCCGGCGCCACGCTGCTGGGCAATTGGTCGACGAGCGTGGTGGCCGGCCGGGTCAGCGCCACATTGCCCGAACCATCTGGGTTGACGGCAAAAATCTGCCAATGGCTGCTCCGCTTTTGCTGGTAGACGATCCGTCCGCCGTTGCCCCCGCTAGCGGGCTGCCAGGCCGGATCATAGAGATTGTGCCCGGCCAATACCGAATGGGTGGTGGCGTCGGGCGCGTCCGCCGTTCGCTCGATGCCGGCTTTGGATTGGTACACGATCCCAGCCTCGTTCCAGTCGGGCGCCAAGGCCGAATTGAGCGCGGCAACATCCCGATAATCGCCACCGTCCGCATTGATGCGCGCCAGCGCCCAGTTGGGTCGATCCTGCCGGTCAAACCGGCTCAGAATACTCGGACGCCTGGCGTTGAACTGTTCCAACTGTTCGTCGGTCAGCCCCGCGGGTGGTGAGGGGACCAACTCACTCGCCGCAACACAGATGCCATTGCGCCCCAGATCAAAGCAACTGTAGGTTCCATCAAGGCGGCTAAAGACAATCCAACGCCCGTCTGGGCTCCACTTGGGTGAACTGAGCAGCTCGCGCTCGCCAAAGATTTTCCGTTCGCCACTGCCGTCAATGTTGATCAGATAGATGCCGCTTTCGCCCCCCACCCGGGTAAAGACCACCTGCTTCCCATCGGGGCTAATGGCCGGGTCGATGCCGTGGGTGAGCGGGGCAAGCTCGCCGGTCGCCAGGTCATAGCGATAGAACAGCCCGCCGTTCCCGCTGCTGAAAACGATGGTTCCCGCCAGCCCAGTCGGGCCGGCGCGCACGGCAGCCGGGGTCGGTTCCGGCGTGGGCGCCGCCGGTGTAGCGCGATTTGCCGGCGCGCTGGCCACCGAAAGCTCGGTTGCGGCCACACTCAGTTGCACATAGCCTGCCCCAACCCAGCCGGCGCGGCCATCGGGCAGTTCGATCTGGAGCCAGTCGCCGGCCTCGTTGCGCGCATGGGCGACATAGCGCCCGCCCGCTTTGACTTCGGTTAGGATACCATATTCCATGCCAGGGCCAGAACGGACGTTAAGCCCTTTGGCAAGAATCTCCGCCGTCACTGCTGGGGTGATGGGGGCTTCCACCTGTGGCGGCGGCTCCGAGATTGCACCTTCGGAAGGTGGCGGCGTGGTGGGCTGGGGGGCGTCCGCGGCTGCGGGGGGTGGTTCAGGCCCGCCCGTTGGTTCAGCCGTCTCCTGGCCTGCCGCCCGATCAGCCGGTTCGACGCCCTGCACTGGCAAGGTCGCCGCGCCAAAGACGATCAACTCCGCTGTGGCAACCCACCCGACGCCGTGCTCGGTCTGTACAAAGAGCCAGTCGCCGGTTTCGGTGCGAGCGGTGGCGTCGACCCGTTCGCCGGCGGCCAGATCGCCGATCACATGGCCGTTTGGCGCGGTCGCCAGCCTTGCCCCCGTTGCGCCCACAATGGCGACTCGGGGCTGGAGCGCGGCCGCTTTCAGCGCTGGCGCAACACCACCGGCTAACGCCACGGCGCAGGCCAATCCGCAAACGGCTATCGCCTTGAACAGTTGAGGGACGCGCCGCCATCCGCTGCCCATACGTTGTTGTCTCATCCGAACTATCCCTATTTCATACCCGTAAACAATGCAAAACGCACCGAGCGGTTTCAAGGCCCGCATCAACCGCCGCCCCCGCTACGGATCACCGGGCCGCCGCCACGGGGGCCGCCGCCAGCCCCGCCGAACGGGCTGTCTTGATCCACATACGAGGCCACGCTGCCCACAACCTGATCCCCCGCGCGCAGGTCGGCGGCATGGACGACCGTCCATTCTCCTTGCGCCGAGCCGGGCGTGACGCGCACCGTGCTTGGCTGCCCCGCCCGCATGACGGTGACGGTTGGTTCGCCATTCTCGCGCCGGATGGCGGTGGTGGGAACGAGCCAGCCGCCGGCGGCTTCGCTGTCCACAAATCCGGCGACGGCGGTCATGTCGGGGCGCACGCCGGCGAGGTCATCATCGGTGAGGCGGATCGTCACTTGATAGTTGACCACGCCCGATGTGTCGCTGCTGACAGGGGCGATGCGCGCCACCTCACCCCGGAATGCGCGGCCCAGCAGGGCATCGATGGTGATCTCCGCCGCCTGGCCGATGGCAACCTCATCGATGTCCACCTCCGCCACCTGGACGGGCAGTTCGAGCGCGCTGGTGTCAGCCAGCACCGCCGCCACCTCGCCCGCGCCGAGTCGCTGCCCCACTTGCGCATCCAACTGGATGATGGCGCCGTTGATGGGGGCAACCACACGCGCCTTTTGCAGATTGGCGTGCGCCTCTTCCAGGTCGACCAGCGCCTGTTCGAGCTGAATCTGGGCGGCCTGCAACTCCAACTCGGTGGGGCCGCCTTGGAGCGAGTCGAGTTTGGTTTGGGCGGCGGCCACCTGCGCCTCGGCAGTGGCCAGTTCGGCGTCGGTCGGTTTGGCGAGCAACTCGTCGAGCTGGCGTTGGGCGTCCTGCGCGCTCGCCAGCGCGGATTGAACGTCCGACTGGTTGGAGCCGGCAGCTGAGATCTCAAACTCGGCGTTGATCCGTTCGTATTCGATGGTGGCGCGTTGCAGTTCGGCGGCCTGCGCCGTCATGCCCGAATCATTCTGCCACGACACCTTGTCATACTCGCGCTGCGCCTCGCGCACGGTGATCTCGGCGCTGCGGCGTTGGGCCTCAAGCCGGGTGCGTTCAGCGGCGGACATGGGCGCGGTCAGTTCGTTGTAGCGCGCCCAGGCGGCGGTGCGGCTGGCGCGGGCCGCGGCAAGCTCCTCGTCGCCGGCGCCGGCCTGCACTGCCTTCAGGTTCTCTTGCGCCGAGAGCAATTCGGCCTCAGCCTGGGCCACCTCACTGGCGTCGGCTGGTTCAACCAACTGCGCCATTGAGGTCTTGCTGTTGGCGACCTGAAGCTCGGCCCGGCGCAGCGCGCGCTCGAGGTCGGTTGTGTCCAGTGCGATCAGCAGCGCGCCGACCTCAACCATGTCGCCCGGCTGGTAGTGGACTTCGGTGACCACACCGTTACTCTCCATCACCACATAGCGGCGGCTGCTCAGGGCAATGTTGCCGGCCGCGCTCACACGGCCAATGACGCTCTCCGCCGGGCGAATCTCCACGGTGGACAAGGGCGCTTCATCCTGCGCGCTCGCGCCCAGCGGCATCGTCTGACCCTGCTCCGATGCGCTGCGGGCGGGCAACAGGCTCTGCCCCGTGTACCAGGCATACGCGGCAATCGACGCCCCGCCGACCACGATGATGATAATGACCCATTTCAGAATGCGTTTCATCCAGTGTACTCCTGCTTATTGGTCAGACCATGGACGAGAACCACCACCTATCGTCCATCGTCTATCGTCCATCGTCTATCGTCTATCGTCCATCGTCTATCGTCCATCGTCTATCGTCATCCATTTACTCATACCGAAGCGCCTCGATCGGGTCGAGCCGGGTGGCGCGCAGGGCGGGATATAGCCCAAAGATAAACCCACACGCGGTGCAGACGCTGAGCGCAAGCACCAAGGCAAAATTGGTGAAAATTAGCTGGAACCCAAAGCCGGGGATGCGCGCCACGATGGCGCCGACGCCAAAACTCAATCCCATGCCAATCAGCCCGCCCAAGAAACAGAGCACGAGCGCTTCGATCAAAAATTGCAACAGAATGTCGCTGTCATGCGCGCCGAGCGCCTTGCGCAGCCCGATCTCTTTGGTGCGTTCGGTGACTGACACGAGCATAATGTTCATAATGCCGATGCCGCCCACCAGCAGACTTACCGCGCCGATGCTGCCCAAAAAGACGGTGAGCGTCGCTGTAATGCTGCCCAGTGTATCGAGCAGGCTGGCCTGGTTAAAGATGGTAAAGTCGTTGCGGTCGCTGGCTTTGAGGCCATGACGCAGACGCAGCGTCTCTTCCACCCGCCGTTGCGCCTGGTTCATCAGGCCGGCGTCGCTCACTTGCAGGTGGATGGCGGTCACGGTGAGCGAGCCGCGATGGCGCGGTGCGCTGAAGAGCCGCCCCTGCGCCACGGTGAGCGGCACAAAGGCCTGGCTATCGTTGCTGCCAAAGCCCTGCCCACCGCTCGCCTTGAGCACGCCGATCACCGTGAAGAGATCGCTGCCAATGCGAATCTGTTGGCCCAAGGGGTCCGCCTGGCCAAAGAGGTCGGTCGCCACGGTCGACCCCAGCACCACCACCTTGTCCCACCGGTCCACCTCTTCTTCGGTCAAGAAACGCCCGTTGACCACCTCCAGGTTGTTGACCAGGGCATAGAGTGGCGTCACGCCCACCACCTGATTCTGGCTGCTATTGGAGCCAAAGACCAGGGTGGCCTGCGACCCGTATTGGGGGGCGACCATCACCAGTTCGGGGTGCAGATGGGGGTCGGCCAGCGCCTCCACATCGCCCATGGTCAGGGTATTGCCCCCTTGGCCGCCGCCGCTGCCGCCGGCGTTCACTGTTAGCTTGTTGACGCCCTGGCTTTGGATGTCGGCGGTAATCGAGGCCGAAGCCCCCGCGCCGATGCCCATGGTGATCAGCACCGCGGCTACGCCGATGATGATGCCGAGCATGGTCAACGTGGAACGTAGCTTGTTGGCAAAGATGCTCTCAAAGGCGACCCAAAAATAACGCAACAGCTTCATGCCATCAATCCTTGTGTTTGTCCGTCAACCTCGTGAGCTAGTTCGGTTGGCCTGTCGCTCACGATCACGCCGTCGCTGAGGGTGACTACGCGCTGGGCGCGCCCGGCCACGTCCAGATCATGGGTGACGACGATGAGCGTCATGCCCTGTTGGTGAAGCTCGCCGAAGAGATCGAGAATTTCGGCGCTGGTCTTGGTGTCCAGCGCGCCCGTCGGCTCATCGGCCAGCAGCAGGCTGGGGTTATTGACCAGAGCGCGGGCAATGGCCACCCGCTGTTGCTGCCCGCCCGAAAGCTCCTCCGGGCGGTGGTGCATGCGGTCGGCAAGGCCGACGCGCGCCAACGCCGCCTCGGCCATGTGCCGGGCCTGCCGCGTGGCGACCCCGGCGTAAAAGAGGGGCAACTCCACTTGGCGACGGGCATTGGCGCGCGCCAACAGATTGAAGCGCTGGAAGACAAAACCGATCTCTCGGTTGCGCAGATCGGCCAGTTGATTCTTGCTCATGTTGCCGATCGCTTGCCCGCGGATTTTGTATGCCCCACTGGTAGGCCGGTCAAGCAGGCCGATCATGTTCATCAACGTGCTTTTGCCCGACCCACTCGCGCCGATGATCGCCACATATTCGCCCGCCTCAATGCGCAATGAAAGGCCGCGCAACGCATGCACTTCCATCGCGCCCATTTTGTAGACTTTGGTCATATTCTCAATGTCGATGACCGGGGCCTGGCCTGGCGCGACAACAACGCCATTGGCTGCCTGCTCGGTCTGGGCGCCATTCGTGTGGCCTCCACTCATGCGACTCACCAACTGTTTCAGCAATTTGTTCTCCTGTCTTTATCACCCACTCTGCGCTGCGCGCAACCGCATGTCATACCAATTACCCGACCAAAGACCACGAATGTCTACCCCATGTTTCCAATTTGAACGCAAAGACGCCAAGATGCAGAGACGCAAAGAGGGGTCTCTGCCAACAACTTGGCGTCTTTGCTCCTCTGCGCCTTGGCGTTGAGAATATCTGCATGGTATAAGAGCGACCGCTCTGCGCTGCGCGCAACCGCATGTGCATCTGCTCTTTGCGCCCACGACGCCGGCATCCAGGCATTCAGTGTAACAGGCATCGACACCAATCAACAGTGAACCGAGTCATGTGGAGCCGTGAATCGGCTCACAAAACACCATGAGCAGACTCACCTTGTTGGATGGCTGAATTCATTATGTACATGCCACCCAATGGTGCTATGATGGAATGTATGAACCAGCCGCTTCCCTCGCCATCGTCCACCTATCAGCCGGGCGCTCCCGCTCAAATCGAGCCGGGGCTTCTTTCGGTTTTTCGCATGATGTTGGTGCTACAGTTGCTCTTTGCCCTGGTTCGGCTCGACATCCCGCGCGTGTTGGGTGCAGAGATCATACCAAGCGTCATTTTGTTTCGTTTCCGCCACCCAGGGCCACCGGAAGAGCCATTTATCGAACCCGCTGAGCGCGCCGCGATCGTCCAACTCAGACAGGAACAACCCTTGGCGGCATTGGTCAGCATCGCCTGGCTGGCCCTGTTGCTTGGGTATCTCTCTTGGCCCTGGCTACGTTGCCAACTCGGTCGCGCCTACCTGCCTGTGGCCTTGGTGACGGTCACCATCTTTCTGCTGCTCGAACGCGCCCTCATGCTCTGGCTCTGGATGCAGCAAGCGGACCCGCAGTGGTTGCATCTTGCCACAATCGGCAGCAGCGGGCGGCTCTGGGTCGGCCTGTTGCTGCCAATGGTCTTGATCGCCTGGCAATACCAGTTTCGTCATGTGGTGGGCTATCTGATCTGCATTGTTGCGCTCAATGTGATGCTGACCGGCTGGGTCGCAGGTTTTGCCAACTGGCCGAACCTGCTGCGCGATGAAATGGCCCCGGCAACGGTCTTTACCGTCATCGGCTATGTGGTGACGCGCATGATGGCCGGTCAGCGGCAGCAACGTCAGGCGCTGGCCGAAGCCAATACGCAGCTATCGCAGCACGCAGCCACGCTGGAACAACTGACCGTCAGCCGCGAGCGCAACCGGCTGGCCCGTGAACTCCACGATACGCTGGCGCATACCCTGAGCGCCGTCTCGGTGCAACTCGAGGCGGTGGACAGCGCCTGGGAGACAAAACCGGCGAAGGCGCGCGAGCTACTCACCAAGTCGCTGGCGCAAACCCGCAGCGGCCTCACCGAAACGCGGCGCGCCTTGCAGGCGCTACGCGCCTCGCCGCTGGACGACTTGGGGCTGACGCTGGCGCTGCGCAACCTGGCTGAATCCACCGCCCAGCGTGGCGGGCTGCAGTTGCGGGCGGATATCGAGGATCTCAAAGAGCCGTTGGCGCCCGAAACCGAGCAACATCTCTATCGGATTGCGCAAGAGGCGATGACCAATGTGCTTCGCCATGCCGGCGCGCGGTCGGTGCGCATAGACCTGACTCAGGCCAACGGCGGGTTAGTGCTCTCCGTGGCGGACGACGGCAGGGGCTTTGATGTGGCCCAGGCGCCAGTCGCCAACGGTTGCTATGGGCTCGACGGCATGCGCGAGCGCGCTGAATTGCTAGGCGCAACATTGACGGTACAAAGCGACTTTGGTCACGGCACGACCGTGCAACTGGTGTGGCCTGGCGTTCGGAAGGGATAGACAGCCATGATCCGCATCGTACTGTGTGATGATCAGGAGATCGTCACCGAAGGGCTGCAAGTGATCTTGAGCACGGCGCCCGGCATCGCGGTGGTGGGGGTGGCGCATGACGGCATCGAAGCGCTGGAGCTGGTGCAAGCGACCCAACCCGATGTGGTGCTCATGGACCTAAAGATGCCCAGCGTCAATGGCATCCAGGCGACGCAGCAGATCCGGACGCGCTTTCCCAATGTTCGGGTGCTCGTATTGACCACCTATGCCGACGACGAATGGGTGGTGGATGCGATCCGCGCCGGCGCGGCCGGCTATTTGCTCAAAGAAACGCCGCGCGAGCAACTGATCGCCGCCATCCGCGGCACGGCGGAGGGGGCGACCTATGTCGACCCCAGCGTGGCGGGCAAACTCTTCAACTGGATCGCCCAGCCCGGTGTGACGCCCCAACCAACATCGAGAACGATTGCCGTTGATCTGAGCAGCCGCGAGCGCGAGGTGCTCCAGTTGCTGGCCGACGGTCTCTCGAACAGCGAGATCGCTGAACGGATCCATCTCTCGCGCGGCACCGTACAGAACTATGTCAGCAGCATTCTGCTCAAGCTCGAGGTGACCGACCGCACCCAGGCGGCTGTCATTGCACTGCGCTACGGGCTGGTCGAATGAGAGGGAAAGAGGTGACGGTGACAGGGGTGCAGTTCCGGTCTTTCCCCCTGTCACCTCGCCAAAATCTTTGCGCCAGCCGCCCCATCCTACCCGCCCCAGTCATCCACTACTTTTTTACAACCCGTTGTTTGACGATTGGCGCCTATACTACCTGTCAGATCGCAAAGTCACTTTGGCAACGATGCCCTAGGGCGCGACGGCCACAAACTCCAGTTCAAGTTTCACTTCGTCCGACACATCCGCCACACTGGGGACGCTGGGGATGGTCAATTGGTATGCGGCGCGGGTAACGGTGGTCGTCGCCAGCCCGCTGATCTGCGACGCCGAGTCCGCGATTGCATTCACCGCAAAGGTGACAGGTTGGCTAATATCACGAATCTTGAGGTCGCCGGTAATCGTAAACGAGAATTGGTCGCCCGGTTCTGCGCGGGACGGCAACCCCTCGATTGCCGTCGGCTCAAAGGTGATATATTGATAGGCCTGGTTCGCCGACTGCAAAACAAAACGGCGAATGGCGTTGTTGCGCATGCCCGAATCGGTGGTAAGGCTGCTGGCGTCGATCTGGATGGTGCTGATCGACGCCTGGCTTAGATCGGCGGGATTGGCGGTAATCGAGCCATTCACCAGGCTGGTGACGCCCACCACTGTGAAGGGTGCGCCGCGTAAGACTTCATCAATGTAGAAGCGCGCCTCAGAACGGTCAGCGTCGATGGCAAACACAAGCGGCTCGGCAGCCACCATCTCTTCGGCGGGGGCAATGGTAGCTTCTGCTTGGGGCGCTGGCTCCACGTCCGCCAGCGCTTCGGTGGTTTCCACCGGGGTTTCAGCCGGCGCGGCGGCAGGGGCAGCGGTCGGCGTCGGTTGCGGCTGTGCGCTGGAGTCGTCAGCCGGCGTCGCGGCGGGCGAGCCACATGCAGCCAACCCAATCACCACAAATGCTACGAACAGCAGGCCCCAAAGACGGAAAGCTTGTCGAGTCATGTTGCAATATCCTTCGGCTAGTCGGTTCAGGACAGACAATGTTCACCAAGATAATGAACGCGCCAATTTGACGCGATCCGCTTTAGAAAGAGATGAGATGAAGTTAAGAGCTAGATAATAAGCGCCGCCAACCCCTGCATTGCCGTGGTCAGCGCGATCCGCAGCGATGCAAATGTACAAGAAACAAGAGGCCGCCAATCCAAACCAATCGAGTACAACGTTTACGTATTGACCCACGCCTTGTTTGTAGACTTCGCAAACCATCGACCCAATCAGTCAAGTGCAGGAGGGAGTGTATATGACCTCATCAAGCGTTACGCGGCAACGTATGTGGACACGTCCGCTCTGGGTAGCCGGCCTGATGTTGTTGGCGGGTTTGCTCTTAGTAGCCTGCCAGTCGACGCCGCCGGCAGCCGAACCGGCGCCCACGGAGGCGCCGGCCCCCACCGATACGCCTGTGGCCGCAGAAGAACCGGCTGCCACGGAGACGCCGGAAGCCGAAGAAGAACCAGTCGCCACGGAGACCCCGGCGGCTGAAGAGGAGCCCGAGGTCACTGGCACGCCTGCGGCTGAAGAAGAACCGGCCGCGACGGGCACCCCGGTGGCCGAAGAGGAGCCCGAGGCGACTGGCACACCTGCGGCTGAAGAAGAGGCCGATTCCGGAGAGGCCGCGATGTCGGACGCTGCGGCGTATGGCGAATACATTGCCGTGCTCACTGGCGGCTGTGGCTGTCACTTCAACCGCGATCTGGGCGCCATGGCCGGCGGCAACCGCTTCGAAGGGCCGTTTGGTGAAGTCTTTGCCCGCAACATCACGCCCGACGAGGAAACCGGTATCGGCAGTTGGAGTGCGGAAGAGATCGCCGCTGCACTGCAACTTGGCGTCCGCCCAGATGGAACGCAACTCCACCCCATCATGCCCTACCGCGCCTTTAGCGTCCTTTCGGACCAAGAGGCGCTCGATGTAGCCGCCTATCTACTCTCACTTGAGCCAGTGGCCAACGAAGTGTCCGAGCGCGATCTCGCAAATGAGCCGGCGGCGTTCACCCCAGCCGTCGCCCCGCCGGCAGAACCCCACACCGACCCGGTTGCGCGCGGCGAGATGCTGGTCACCATTGCCCGTTGCGGCGCCTGCCACACGCCCACCAACGAGGATGGCAGCCCCAATATGGAGATGTACCTGGCTGGCGCGATGGTGCCCAACAGCGATGATTATGCCGCCAACATCACCCCGGATGACGAGACCGGTATCGGGCGTTGGAGCGAAGAAGAGATCGCCAACTTCATGCGCACCGGCGAGTTCCCCGACGGCAGTTTGACGGTGGGCGCGATGGCGCAGCAGATCGAACGCCGCTTCAGCCGGCTGACCGAAGAAGACGCGCTCGCGATTGCCGCCTACCTGAAGAGCATCCCCGCCGTGAGCAGCACGCGCTAGCCGCTGTCCTGGCTGATGCGATTGGTGTAGACGCGTTCGCAACAACAACCTCCCTGGCATCTCTACAAATGCCGGGGAGGTTGTTGCGTTCAGCGCCGCACAACAAAGCAACGCGGGGTTCACGAATGATACGTTTGCATCACTCCGAAGTGAGCCACGCCGGCGCTCGGATCATTGGGGTCTTCGTTTACCATCAATTGGAAATAGCGAAAACAGACGGGGCTGTTGGCGGCATTCCTGGCCGCCTGTTCCGCTTCCTCCAGGCTGTTCCAGTACACAATATCTGCCCACTGATTCTCTTTGAGGTTGACCAGGTCGCGGCGGATGAACCCACTTTGCTTGTTGACGAACTCGGTCTGCAATGCCGCTGATGCAGCCAAAAGGGCAGCCTCATCCACCCCATCGGCCAGTGTGAACGGGGCCCACTCAACGATCAGTTTCCTGTTTTGTTTGCCACTCATTGTGAAATATCCTTTCAATAAACATCTTCGAACGATTGACGTTCTTATCATAAAGGGAATGAGTGACAACCCTATGTCAGCATCTCTGCCAGCCTGATCGCTTCCTGGCGGATTTCCTCCCGTAATTCCCGCGGCGTCAAGACTTCTGCCGCCACCCCCCAACTGCGCAGCCAGGGCAAGATCTCGGTTTGATCGTGTACTCGATAGGTCATCACGACGCCCTGATCATCGGGCATTTGTTCTTCATGTTGAAACGCATAATGCTGCCGTTCTCGCACCCAGCGCATTACCTCGGTGGCGAATTTTACCTGAACTATCACCAGCTCGACGTTTTCTGGTTCTGGAACCTGTCTGACGAACTGCTGAGGGCGCACTGTGAGTCTCTCGATTCGCGACAGGCGAAAGGAACGCATCGCCTGCCGCAAGCGACAATAGCCGGCGACATACCAGACGCCCTCGGAATAGAACAGCTGATGAGGCTCCACCTCCCGCTCGGTTGTTTCATCCTGGCTATGGCTATGATAGCGGAGGTGTATCACCTGCTGACGCTGGATCGCCTGTTGCAGAGTGAGGAGTTGCGGCTCATCCAGGTCAAAGCGCGCCGGGGGAGAAATAAAACCGATGATGCCGGTGAGCGACTCGACCCGCTGCCGCGTCTCTTTGGGCAAAATCACCGTGATCTTCGCCAACGCTTGTTCCGCATTGGCGGTCACCGCACCGGTCGCTTGTTGGAGCAGTAGCCGAGCGCCCAAGAAGAGCGCAGTCGCCTCGTGCGGAGAAAAGACGAGTGGGGGCAGATAATAGCCCTCCATTAGCTCATAACCCTCGCCCGGCAACGAGACGATAAGAACGCCCATTTCGCTCAGCGCGGTGATGTCGCGGTAAATGGTCCGTTTGCTAACCTCCAGCCTGGCCGCCAGATCTTGGGCGCGTAGGCGCGAGTTGCGCTGCAACAGTAGCAGCATCGCAAATAGACGGTCAATACGGTTCATGGTTCTGATTTTGCAGCGAATCGCTTATTGCTCTGCGGCGCCACGTTGTATGGCGGTTTGCCACGGTTCCGCGACTATTCCTCCGGCGCGCCGGCCGCGATCCAGGCAATGACGATTTCGATTTCGGCGGGTGAGAGCGGCTCGCCCCGTTTTGGCATCTGCCCGCTGACGATCTGCTCGACCAGATAGCTGTTGTCGGGGTCGCCTGGCACGATGACCGGCCCGTGGATCGAACCGTTGATGGCGGTGCGGTAGCGGGTCAGCTCCAGCCCTTCTTCCGGGTCGTCGGCGCCGTGGCATTCGGCGCAATGACGCTCGAAGATCGGCAATACATGTTCCTGGTAGGTGACATTGTCCAGGTCGACTGTCGGCTGCTGATCCGCTTGTGTGAGTACATCCGTTGCGCCAACGCCCGACTCAACCAGGAATTGCGCCATGTCTGGGTCAAGCATGAGCTCTTCCTCGACCGGGTTGGCGTCTGTAGGCGCCCCAGCTACCGGCAAGCCCTGTTCGGCGACCAGCGCCAGGGCGCGGGTAATGGGAATGTGCGCGATGCCGGCCGCCTGATCCACCCAGCCAAAGCTTGCAAGCTGGGCGCGTTCCTGGCTGCGGCGCGCCGCAGCCTCCGCAGCGGACGAATGCTCGGCCAATAACAGTGGCGTAGCACCTGCCTGCATGGCAAGCTGGTCCACCAGGCGCGGGAACCAGAGCACGGCCGCCACGACACCCCCCACCAGCAGCACCACCGCCACCAGCAGACAGCCCAAGCCACGTCCTCTCGCCCGGCGGGTCGGCGCTGCTCGCTCAGGCGGGGGCGAGCTCGTCGTGTCGGTCATGTTGTTCTCCCAAGTGGGGGTCGTGTTGCGGCAGCGGGGCTTTGCCATGCCACTGGAAGAGATAGAAGGCAAACCAGCCACCCCCCATCCCTAGTAGCAGGGCGATGTCAAGCCAGTGGAGATGCACCCCCTGCGGGTAAAAGGCCGGCATGGTCAGCCAATAGAGATCGATCCAACGAGTCAACAAGATCAGCGCGGCCAGCACCGTCAACCACTGCGCCCGCCGTTTGACCCGCCGCGACAAGAGCAGAAAAAAGGGCAACACAAAATGGCTCGCCACCAGGATCATGCCCACCTCAAGCCATCCGCCCTGGCTGCGGTGATAGTACCAGACCGCCTCCTCCGGGATGTTGGCGGACCAGATAATCAGAAACTGTGAAAAGGAGAGATAGGCCCAGATCATCACAAAACCGAGCAAAAAATTGCCCAGGTCGTTGAATGATTGGGTCCAGCCAGCGTGTTCTGTGTTGGTCTGAACATTGGCCGAAATCAGCCGCAACCCGACAATCGCCAGCGCCAGCGCGGCCAAACCCTGCCCGGCGATGATGATCAGCCCGTAGATCGACGAAAACCACTCCGGTTCCAGCGACATCAGCCAATCATAGGCGGCAAAAGTGGCGGTGACCATGTAGAGGATCATCCCTGCGGCGCTCAACCGGCGCATACGCGTCGCCAGGCGGGGGTCGGCGGTCTGGTCCTGTTCGAGCGACCAGCGGTTGAGGAGATAGGCGAGGGTGATCCAGACGACAAAATAGAGCGCGGTCCGCGCCAGGAAAAAGGGCAGATTCAAGTAGGGTGTCTTGTTTTGCAGTAGTTCGCTGTGCGCGACCACGTCCGGGATGGTCCACGGGTAAAGGGTGGTCAAGCCAGCGAGGAGCGGAACAAAGAGCAGCGCCAGCAGCGGTAAGGTCATCGCGCCAGTTTCGAGCAAGCGGCGAACCATTGCGCTCCAGCGCCCACCCACCAGGTGGTGCAACATCACCAATCCCAGACAGCCCAGCGCGATGTGCCACCAAAAGACGTAGGCGAGCAGATACGAACGCCAGAACTGTTCCAGGTTTAGCACTGCGCCCACGATGGCGAGCACCAGGCCAACCAGAGTAACCCCAAGGGCTGGTCGTCGCAGACGGCTAATCTCCATCAACCCTCCTCCCGCCGGCGCCAGATACGTTGCCCTTCCTCATGCGAGGGCGCCGGGAAGGTCACAATTGCGATGCGCCAGGGTGTTAGCTTGAGCAGGCCAAAATCCTCATGGTCGGCGCTGCCGAAGGTGGGCGCAGGATCATAACCCAGGGGTGGTGGCGCATCTTTGAAGAGGTTCCAGATGCGCACCTTTTGTTCGAGGTCATCGACCCATTCGGCGGTGCAGTCCACATAGACCGGCTTCATGATGTCAGTAATATAGGCCAGCGAAATATGCGGATTCCGTTCCAGGCGCCTGCTCTTGTACGAGTTACGGTGGGTGCCGACCCAGCCGGTTGAACCCTCCCAGATCGGGTGGAGGATGCGCGAACGCGGGCGCTGCCGGCTGTCGACGGTGGCCGCGTTACACCAGACCATGGTGTGGACGCGCTCGATAAATTCAGCTTCGATTTCGGAGAAATGCTTGACTTCCATTACTTTTTTCCTTGCGGGCTCAATTGCCAGTCTCTTCCAACGCCGCCAGGTCTTCCGACGACAACTGCGACACATCCACATGCTGGCTCAATTGCAGCGCGCGAATATAGGCCACAATCGCCCAGCGATCCTCGGGGGAAATGCGCGCCGCATAATCGGGCATAATGCGCGTCCCATTGCTGATGATGGCAAAATAGTAACCGGGCGGCTGGGCGGCTACATCGGGGTCGTGGAATGAGTTGGGCGCTCGCATCCCGTAGTCGATCATGACGCCGTCGCCATTCCCCGCCAGCCCGTGACAGGGGCCGCAGAAAATATCATAGCGTTCGCGCCCGCGCGCCAGGGTTTGCAGCGTCACCGTAAAGGGAAAGGTCTGGGCAAAGCGGTTGTCGATGCGCCCGGTGTAGAGATGATCGTCCAAACGAAGCTGCCCGCGCGCCACCGTGTCCGCCACGCGCGGGCGGGCGGATGCGCCGTCGGCAAAGAAGGCGCTCGGCTCTAACGGGTCGTAGCGGGGCTGCTCGCGCATGTCGAGCGTGCAAGCGGCAAGAACGCTCACGCAAATGATTAAACCGATGAGCGCAAGCGCCTGGCGTACAGTAAGCGGCATCATTGGACGTCGTTCGTCTTGACCATCTGTTCGACCGATCGGCGGATCAGCGATTCGAGCGTCTCTAGATCAACGTCGTCGAGCTTCTTGATATAGAGGCACGATTTGCCCGTCTTATACTTGCCCAGCTTCTGCATGAGCTCGTCATAGTGCTCAAAGCCGGCCATGATGTAGAGCGTCAAGTTCTGCTTGCGGGGCGAGAAGCCGGTCAAGAAGGCGTCGCCCTCGTGTCCGCTGGCGTATTTGTAGTGATAGGAGCCAAAACCGACCATGCTGCTGCCCCACAGCTTGGGTTCCGCGCCGGTTGCCGCCTGCATCAACTGGGCGACAGTGCGACACTCCTGGCGGCGTTTTTCATCGGGGATGTTGTTGAGGAATTCCTCGACGCTTTGATCGGTCGGTTTGGTCTTGAGTTCGGCCATTGATAACTCCGATTCGGATCTATTGTTCCACCGCCACCACTCCCACCGGTCCTAATCCCTCCAAAAATTGCCGCGTCCCCACCAGGTCAAACCTCGGATCATTCGCCTCGATACACAAGAAAAAGCGATCCTGCGAAGCCAGCTTGAAGCGTGGTGCATTGAAGACGGCGTGATACGGGCGCGGCAGCCCATTGCGCAACAACATGCCCAGCGCCGCCGCCCCCGCCGCACACAGGATCGTCAACTCAAAGGTGACAATGATAAACGACGGCCAACTGTTGAGCGGTCGCCCGCCAATGTTCCACGGGTAGTCGATGACGGATGCGTAATATTGGAGCGCAAATCCGCCCATAGCTCCCACGATGCCACCCAACAGCACCAGATAGGGCAGCCGGGTTGGCCGCAACCCAATCGCCGCCGGCAGTTCGGCAATGGGAAAGGGGCTATAGGCGGAAATCCTGCGGTAGCCGGCCTGATAGGTCTGGCGCGCTTTTGCCAGCAGCTCCTCCCCATCGCCAAACTCGGCCATGAGACCATAGAGCGGCGCAGTTGGGGCGCTGGCTGGTTGCGCTGTCGCCGGGGCTGTGGATGCCGCCTCGGCGTCGGCCGGTTCCGGCTCATCGTGCTTGTGGGTCTCGGCCCATAGATGGCGCATCTCGAACATGGAGATCATGGGCAGGATGCGCACAAACAAGAAGATCAAGGTCAGGAACAACCCAATCGTCCCCACAAAGGTCAGCCGATCCCAGAAGGTGCCGGCGTACATGCCCCACGACGAGGGCAGATAGTCGCGGTGCAGGCTGACCACGATGATGACGTAGCGCTCCAGCCACATTCCCACGTTGACCACCAGCGCAATGAGAAACAGCCAGAGCGGGCTGGAGCGCACGCCTCCCAACCAGAGTGCCTGGGGCACGGCAACGTTGCAGAGCATCAACAGCCAGAAGGCCCACCAGTAGGGGCCAAACGAGCGATTGAAGAGCCAGAAGCGCTCTACGCCACTGCCCGAATACCAGGCGGTAAAGGCTTCGGTCAGATAGCCGTAGGTCACAAAGAGGCCGGTGGCCAGCATCACTTTCGCCATGTTGTCCAGGTGGCGGGCGGTGATAAAATCTTCGAGCCGGTAGATCTTGCGTAGCGGGATCAGGAGCGTCAACACCATGGCAAAGCCCGAAAAGATCGCGCCGGCCACAAAATAGGGCGGAAAGACGGTCGCATGCCAGCCCGGAATAACCGAGACGGCAAAGTCAAAACTGACCACCGAATGCACCGACACCACTAGCGGCGTCGCCAGCGCCGCCAGCAGCAGATAGGCGGTGTCATAGCGTTGCCAGTGGTGGGCCGCGCCGCGCCACCCCAGCGCCAACAGCCCATACAGATAGCGCACCCAGCGATTGCCCGCCCGATCGCGCATGGACGCCAGGTCGGGGATTAGCCCGATATACCAAAAGAGCAGCGAGACGGTGGCGTAGGTGCCGATGGCGAAGGCATCCCACACCAGCGGGCTGCGAAACTGCGGCCACAGCCCAAAGGTGTTGGGATAGGGGAAGATCCAATAGGCCAGCCAGGGCCGCCCCAAATGTAAGAGCGGAAAGAGCGCTGCACACGAGACGGCAAAGAGCGTCATCGCCTCGGCAAAGCGGTTGATCGAGGTGCGCCATTGCTGGCGAAAGAGCAGCAGGATCGCCGAGATCAGCGTTCCCGCATGGCCGATGCCAATCCACCAGACCAGGTTGACAATGTCATACCCCCACCCCACCGGCTGGTTGATGCCCCAGATGCCCACGCCCCGCAGAAAGAGGACGCTGACGGCATAGAGGAAGAGCATGAGCAGGACAAAGCCCAGCGCAAACCCAATCAACCACGGGAGCGGCGTCACCCGGGTCAAGACGGTGTTGCTGATCTTTTCGGTGATGGACCGCAGATTATGGCCCGGCCCGATGAGAGTGCCTGGTTCTTGCATGGCTGGCATCCAAGAGTATTGATTGGTGTAGCAGAGTACTGTCAGCGGATTTTGGGAACGGATTGAACGGATTCGGTGCTACGAAATCTGTTCCAATCGAGTTATCCAGGAGCGGATGGCGCGGCGTACCCTCCGCTCAATCCGCTCTCAGAATCCGTTGACAGCCTCCTCCAACGCCGGATTCCGATTGCGCAACCTGGCCAGATAGGTCGTGCGCGGGTTCGTGTTGAGTTCCGTCAGCAGCCCATAGTTGAGCGGTGACGCCTTGCGCTGCGCCACCTGGCTCTCCGGGTCGTTGATGTTGCCAAAAATGATGGCGCCGGTTGGGCAGGCGGCCTGGCAGGCGGTGACGACCTCGCCGTCCGCGATGGGCCGGCCTTCCAGCTTGGCGGTGATGCGCGCCGTGTTGATCCGTTGGGTGCAGTAGGTGCATTTCTCCATCACCCCACGGGCGCGCACGGTGACATTGGGGTTGCGTTGGAGTTTGAGGACCTCGGAGTCGAAATCCACATACTCCAAAAAATTAAAGCGCCGCACCTTGTACGGACAGTTGTTGGAACAATAGCGCGTGCCGATGCAGCGGTTATAGACCATCGTGTTGAGCCCTTCGGCGTCGTGCATGGTCGCCGCCACCGGGCAGACCACCTCACAGGGGGCGTTCTCGCAGTGCATACACATCACCGGCTGGTGATGTGTGGCGGGGTTGGCGAGGTCGCCTTCAAAATAGGTGTCGATGCGGATCCAGTGCATCTCGCGACCTTTGGCGACCTCTTCCTTGCCCACAATAGGGATGTTGTTCTCGGCCTGGCAGGCGGTCACACAGGCGTTGCAGCCGATGCACGCTGTCAGATCGACTGCCATGCCCCAGGCATTCTCGTTGTACTCAAACTTGGGGTAGAGCGAGATCGCCGGGTGGTGCGGATTCATGGCCTGGACAAATTCGGGGTCGTCCGCAAACTGCGCCACCGTTCCCACGCGCACCAGGTTGCGCCCTTCCATGCTGTGATGATTTTGCGTGCTGGCAAATTGATAGCCCGCACCTACCCTGCGAACTGTTACCCCCGCGACAAACCAGGGCGCATCTGCCGTGCGGAGAGCATACGCGTTAAAACCGGCCCCTTCGCCCACCCGTCCACTCTGGGCGCGCCCATAGCCCAGGTGCAGCGTGATCGCCCCCTCAGCATGGCCGGGCAGCAGCCAGAGGGGGGCCTGGACGGTTTGTCCGCCGTACGTCAACTCGACCAAATCGCCCTGCGCTAGCCCCAGGGAATCGGCGGTGAGCGGATTGATGAGCGCGGCGTTTTCCCAAGTGAGCTTGGTTAGTGGTTTGGGCAGCTCTTGCAGCCAGCCGTTGTTGGCGAAACGGCCATCCCAAACGGTCGGGTCAGGGCGGAAGTAGACTTCCAACCCTTCAGCGGTCGCTGCTGATGGTTGCTGGTCGAGGCCCTCGGCCTGCACCGTGACTGCTTTGGGGGGAAACGCAGTGTCAGCTACGATGCCATCGTGCAGAGATCGCTGCCAAATTTGGAGAAAGTCCGCTCCCGGCTGGCGGTCGGCCCAGTAGCCGCGCACGATCTCGTGGTCCAAACGGGGCTCTTCGGCGAGCAGGGCATCCAGCAGTTCAGGGGCCGAGCGGCTGGCGTAGAGCGGTTCGATCAGCGGCTGCTGGATCGTGACCGTTCCATCATACGCTCGTCCATCGCCCCATGCTTCCAGATAGTGCGATTCGGGGATGTGCCAGTCACACCGCACGGCGGTCTCATCGGCGTAAAGACCCAGGTGGACGCTAAAGCTAACCTGTTCCAACACAGCGCCAAAATCAAGATCGACCGGCGCATTGTACACTGGATTGCCACCCAAGATCAGCAGCACCTCAACCTGACCCGCCGCCATTGCCACAACCAACTCGCGCAGCGATTCGGTCTGATTCATGGGATTCGCCACCACGGGTTCGGTGTAGACCACTGTTTGGCCGGCGTTGCCCAATGCCTCATTGATAGCATGAACCAGCGCATGGACCACCGGCGGTTGCCCATCACCGGCGATGACAAGGCCGGCTCCACCGTGCGCTTGCAGATCTTGGGCGACCGCACTTACCCACTGGGCGGGGATGGCAGGGTCGGCTGGCGCGCCCGCCACCGCCAATCCTAACTCTTGGGCCAGCAGGCGGGTGAAGGTTTCAATCTGGCTGGCCTTGAGCGGCAGACGGTGATCCGCCGCCGCACCGGTGATGGTCGGCGTGCTTTCGATCGCGTAGAGCCGGTTGCGGTTGCGCTCTGCCGGCGCCCCGGCCCGGCGTCCGTCGGCAAAGTCACGGGCATAGCGCACACGACCGGGCGATGTTTGGAAGAGGTCGGCGTCCAGGCAGATGATCACCTCGGCCCGGTCCAGCCGGTAGACCGGCTCGGCTGCTTCGCCAAAGACCAGTTGCGCCCCGGCATAGACGTTGTCGCGATTGACCGGTTCGTATTGATGCCAGGCGGCGTTGGGAAACTCGCTCAAGACCGTCTGGAGCTGGTCGAACAGGGTGGGTGAGGTGACTGTCTCTGTTAGGATGCGCAACCCGGCCCCGCCGCCGGCCCGTTGCCCTGCCAGGTGCGGTTGCAGCGCAGCAAGAAACGCCTCCCATTCGCTGGCCGCGCCCGCCTGCGTTACGGTGGTTGAGCGGTCGGGGTCGTAGAGCGTCAAGATCGACGCTTGCGCCAGGGCATCCGTCGCACCCAGGCTGGCGGGGTGGTCGGGGTTTCCTTCCAGTTTGGTAGGGCGGTTGAGGTGGCTCTGCGCCAGCAACCCCAGCGCATAACCACCCACCTGCATGGCAGTAGCAAAAAATAACGGTTGACCGGGAATCGTCTCTTCGGGCATCCGCACGTAAGGGACGATGGTTTCGCGGGGGCGGCTTGTACAGCCTGCCAGCCCGGCCAGCCCCAGCGACGCCCCCATGAGCTTGAGAAAATGGCGGCGGCTCATGCCGGGCGCCCACTCTGAGGCCTGGCGGGGAAATTCGCGCTGGAGGAATTCCTGGAAGACTTCGGTCTCTGCTAATTCTTCCAGGCTACGCCAATAGTCGCGGCCGCTGGTGGCAGCCAACTTCTCTTGAATAGTTGCTATGTCAAGTGGGGTAGTGCTCATCGAACCATCCACAAAATGTGCGGGCTATGTCTAGCGTTTTGACTGCGCTCCGTGATGTGTAACCAACCATCAACTCACCCATTACATCATTCATGCATCAGCGGTGACAGACCGAACAATCCGCCAAGCCGGCGACCTGAATGCCATGTTCAGCCACCAACTGTGGCCCCAGCGCGGCCTGGTCAGCGGGCGGCTCCCACCCCATGACAAAGACCGCATCGCGTGGCCGCACATGGTTCTCCGGCGCACGGTGGCAATCCAGGCACCAGGCCATGGACAGGCTCTCGACCTTGCCAACTACCGGCATCTGATCCACCCGGCCATGACAGCTTTCGCAGCCAATCCCCTGGCGGACATGGATGGCGTGATTAAAATAGACAAAGTCGGGCAGGCTGTGGACACGGATCCACTCGAGCGGCTGGTTCTCGGCAAAGCTGGCGCGCACCAGTTCCAATGTGGGGGCGTCGGGGGCAACCTGGGCATGGCACCCCATACAGGTCGCAGTGGGCGGGATGTTGGCCGTGTTGCTCACCTCCACCGCCGTATGACAATAGCGACAGTCTAGCCCCAGCCCGCCCACATGTTGCTGGTGGCTAAACGGCACCGGTTGCGTTCTCGCCACGCCGACGCCGGTCATCAACGGCGAACGTACGACATAGTATCCGAACGCGGCCACCCCACCTACGATGAGAACAAGCGTCACGAGCGTAAGCGTGACAATCATGTTCATCCTGCGCGGGAAAACTTGGGACACAGGTTGGCCTTTGCGATGTAGTGTAGTGTGTTCGTTGCCTAGTGAGTTGACAACAGATTCTGAGGATGGATTGAGCGAAATCCGCTCCACCACACCATTCGTGCAAGAGCGGCTCAAGGAGAGAGCAATCCGTTCAATCAGTTCCCCAAATCCGGTGACAGTTGCCGTACAGGGGTCAATAAACTAACGTGCATACGCTTGGAACGGATTGGTCTGGGTCAGCTGGATGATCGTATCATCACTAACCCCCGCCGCCCGCAACTTGGGCAAAAAGTGCTCGACCAGATAGGTGTACGGCTTGGGAACGCCGCCGCCGGGCTTGGAGGGGTCATACCAGCCGCGGTCATGGCTGAGCATGAGCCGGTGGCCAAAACCGGCGTCGAGCAGCCGTTGAATTCGCTCGATATACTGCTCATCTTCTCCACTGCCGATGGCGTCGTATTCGAGCCAGCAGCCGCGCTGCGCCATCTCCAGGTGCAGGTCAAAATCGGGTTCGGCCTGGGTGTGGATCCAGATAAAGCGTTCAGCAGTGTAGCCGGCCGCTTCGATAATGTCTAGCTGGTCGCGCACAACACGCCCGCGGATAGTGTGGCTGCCGATGATCGCGCCCGTGGCCGCGCCCGCCTTGGCTGCAGCGCGCAGAATCTTAGCCTCACAGTCGGTGATGCCGTCGTCGCCCGCGCTCACCTTGATCCACGCCGCCTGGACGCCTGAGTCCCCAATGGCGCCGGTCAACTCTTTGAGCATCCAGTTGCGCAATTCGGTCTCGTCGGCCTCGTGCGCCCACTGGGGAACCCACGGTTCGCGATAGATGCCTGTGGGCACGATCACGGGGAAATTGGTCGCCAACGAGACCGCGCGGTCGATGTCGGCGCGGCGGCCCACCCCTTCGGGCGTGCATTCCACCAGGGCGGTGACCCCCTGCGCCTTGATCGCCTCGATCTCGGGGGCCATCAGGCGGATCACGTCGGCCGGGTCGGCATGCAGATAGGCATTTTCGCCAATGGGGCCGAGGTCAACAAAAATGTGTTCATGCGGCAGGATCAGCCCAAGCTGGTCGGCTGCGAGCGGGCCAAGGGTGGTGATCAGGTGTGGCATGGCGGCTCCTTGGATTGGATGGCGCGGGATTGGACCGGTAGAGGCAAGGCTGCGGTTCAGTATACCATAGTTGCGTTTTG
Organism: Caldilineaceae bacterium; assembly: GCA_023384495.1. Classification (GTDB taxonomy): domain Bacteria; phylum Chloroflexota; class Anaerolineae; order Caldilineales; family Caldilineaceae; genus CFX5. The sequence goes on along the minus strand of JAHDWG010000007.1, from coordinate 8,604 downwards.
TTAGCTTGATGGAAGCTATTGTGTGCTTGCATCCACCGGTAAATCGGCAATCACTGCATAGCGCTCATCCGTCACCGGGCCACCCCACAACGTTGGCGCATCGCTGAGTGGCTGCACCAACACTCCATTTGTGGAAGCTGGGAGCGCATCGACGATCTCCTGTGCGCACGCAAACCGGCGCCCGTCTCCCAGTAGCCTTCGATCAACACCAGCCGCCCGCCCGGCGCCAGCAACTCAACCCAACGCCGGAGCACAGCCGCCGGTTGGGGCAATGCCCACAACAGATGTCGGCAGACAATCGCATCAAAGCGCTGCCCATCAAGTTGAGGAAACGCGGCATCCATCACCCAAAATGTCACCCGCTGCCCGGCAGCCCTCACTTTGGCTGTTGCGTGCGCCACCATCGCCGGCGACAAGTCGAGACCCGTGACCTCATACCCAAGTTCGGCGAGCAAAACAGTAAGGGACCCGGTTCCGCAGCCGACATCGAGGATCGATGCCGGGGCCGGTGGGAGCCAGTTCGTGAGATGCTCGCTCCACGCCCGGCGGACAAGTGGGTCACGCAGCCCATGATCGGGTTCATCGTCAAACGTGGCCGCTGCGGCATCCCAGTATTGACGTGTTTTTTGTAGCTGCTGTTCATGATCGACGGTCATGAACCACTCCGTTCCAGCCATTGTGATATTGCGGTTGCCCTGAAAACCGGAGGGACTCGAAGGAGTAAACACCTTCGCAAAAGTCCGGTTTTCAAACAGAGCTCAGTATAATGCATAGCGGCGCAAGCAGAAGTAAAATTCAGCCATTTGTCACCAGCCGCCGAACCGAGTATACTCGTGAACAGCCGCGCCCCCATGCTTGACATCCATACGAAAGCAGAGAGCATGTTCGCCACAGCCCAACCCATCCCCACCATAGACGCCTACCGCCACAAAATCCTACCGCTCCAGGCTCAGGCCGAAGTGCGAAATCGCTGGCTAAAGGAGCGGCTGGACAAGGTCATCCCGGCCCTCATGCGCCGCGAGGGGTTCGACCTCTGGATCGTCATTGCCCGCGAATACAACGAAGACCCCGTGATCATGACGCTGCTGCCGGCGCCGGCCATGGCCGCGCGGCGGCGCACGATCCTGGTCTTTTCGCTGCGTGAGGATGGTGAGGCCGAACGCCTGACGTTGGATCGCTACGGGTTTGGCGATTTCTATACCCGTGGCTGGGCGCCGGAAAAAGAAGCACAATTCGACGCCCTGCGCCGGGTGGTGCAAGAACGGGACCCGCAGGTGATCGGCCTGAACTTTTCGGGCGACTTTGCCTTTGGTGATGGCATCACTCACACCGAGTACACCCAGGTGATGGCGGCCCTGGGCGAATCGTACGCCGGGCGTGTGAGGAGCGCCGAACGTCTCTGCGTAGGCTGGCTCGAACACCGCATCGAGGCGGAGCTGACCGTCTATCCCGGTATCGTGGAAATGGGCCACGCCCTCATCGCCGAAGCCTTCTCCACCCGCACCATCCAACCTGGCATCACGACCACCGCGGATGTGGTCTGGTGGATGCGCCAGAAGATGCACGATCTGGGGCTGAGGGCATGGTTTCAGCCGTCGGTGGAGATTCAGGCGCCCGGCCAGGGCTTTGATGCGCCGGCAGGTGGAGCCGAACAGCAACCGCGCACCTTGATCCAACCCGGCGATCTGCTCCATTGCGACGTGGGCTTCTATTATCTGGGGCTGGCGACCGACCACCAGCAGCACGCCTATGTGCTCAAGCCGGGCGAGCGCGATGCGCCCGTCGGCCTCCAAGCGGCGCTGGCCGACGGCAACCGCCTGCAAGAGATCCACCTGGCGCAGATGAAGGTGGGCAGGTCCGGCAATGAGGTGCTCCGGGCCGTGCTCGACCAGGCCCGCGCTGAAGGGATCACGGCCAGCGTCTACAGCCACGCCATCGGCTACCACGGCCATGCCGCCGGCCCGGTGATCGGCCTGTGGGACCAGCAGGATGGTGTACCCGGCAAGGGCGAATACGAGCTCTTCGACCAGACCTGCTACTCCATCGAGCTCAACATCACCCGGCCCATCCCCGAATGGGGCAACCAGATCGTGCGCATCGCGCTGGAGGAGGACGCCGTCCTCACCGGCGGGCAGATGCGTTGGCTGCATGGCCGGCAGACTGCCTTCCACCTCATCCGGTGAACTAGACCGTGCGCATGTTGACCAGGCAAAGGTCCGGCAATTCCCAATCCATCCACACCCATCACCAACCAAGAGGCGCTATGCTCACCAACGAACTGCTCTCTGCACCCTATCTGCACGCGCTGGCGCGGCGGCTTTTTGTGGCCGCCGATACGCCGCCGGCCATTGCCGACGCCGTCGCCGGCATCCTCGTCGGCTCCAACCTGGCTGGCCATGATTCGCATGGGGTCTTGCGCGTCCCGGCCTATCTGCACCAGATCGAGGCCGGCCAGCTCCGCCCCGCGGGCGAGCCGCAACGGGTGCGCGACGCGCCGGGTCTGTTGATGGTCGATGGGCAACAGGGTTTTGGCCACTACACGGCCAAACGGGCCATGGAGTGGGGCATCGACAAGGCGCGGCGCGAGAACGTCTGCGCGGTGAGCTTCACGCAGGTGGGGCACATTGGGCGGCTGGGGGAGTATGCCGAAATGGCGGCGGCAGCCGGCTGTCTCGGCGTGATCACGGTTGGCGGCGGCAGTACGCAGAATCTACGCCGCGTCGTACCCTTTGGCGGCGGCGCGGGGTCGGGCGCGCTGGGCACCAACCCCATCGCCATCGGCGCGCCCACCGGCGACGACACCCCCTTTGTGCTCGACTTTGCCACCAGCGTGATGGCTGAGGGCAAGGTGCAGGTGGCGCGCAGCAAAGAGATGCCCATGCCCGAAGGGGTGATCCTCGACAAGGCGGGCCAGCCCACCACCAACCCGCACGACTTTTACGACGGCGGCTATCTGCGAGCCTTTGCCAACCACAAAGGTTATGCGCTCTCGCTGGCCTTCTGCCTGCTGGCGGGGTTATCGGGCCAGTTCAGCGCCGAGCACCGGGCCCTGGGCGGCGCCTACATGCAGATCCTCAACATCGAAGCTTTCACACCGCTGGCGGCGTATCAGCAGCATGTACGCGCCTTTCTTGACGGCATCAAGTCGCTGCCCACCGCCCCCGGCGTGGATGAGATTCTCGTCCCCGGCGACTTTGAGCAGCGCAACCGTCGCCAACGGTTGGCCGGCGGTACGCCCATCCCCGCCCCAATCCGCGAACAACTAGCCGAGTGGGCGGCAAAACTGGGCGTGGCGACCGGCGAAGAGATCGTGGAGGCAGCGGATCATTCGCGGTACGAGAAGATGTAGACACCCGAACATGATCGGGGTAATTCAAGCTGCCTTTGCTGACAGTGCAAGATCAACTGAACATGACTTGCGCAGCGCCTGAAGTTTGTCAGGAGAAGCTTCGCGCGCAGTCGTCATGCTGCCCTCAGCTTCCTCGTCACCGAGAAACTCAGATAGGTCAAACGGCGT
>JAHDWG010000007.1:0-5077 GCA_023384495.1 Caldilineaceae bacterium | reverse complement strand
CGGCGTTACCTGGCTCTTGCCCATCGCTTGCTCGAGCCGGGTTTGATAGACCGCAACGGCGTCCTCAAGCAACTCAAGTCGTTCCATCAATGCGTTCCACTGTGCAGGTGAAACGACGACCAGCGCAGGCCGGCTACCTTTTTCAATCAGGACTACCGGCCCACGCTGCGCCGCTGCCACAATTTCACCGGCGCGCACGCGCATATCGCTGATCGATGCAATTTCCGGTATGTAGTTCATGATTAGCCTTTTACCAGCAAACAAATAGCGAATTCAGCCAATCGTAACCGACCGATAGAAGGTATGGTGTCAACCTTTACAGCAGCCCCTCACGGCGGAATGCGGCGGCCAGCCTGGCTACGCCCTCGCCGATCTCTTCGGGCGTGTTGTAGCCGAAACAGAGGCGGGCATAGTTCTTGCCCGAAACCATGTCCGGCGCAAAGTTGTTGCCGGCGTGATAGCCCACGTCATCGAGCTCCAGAATCTTGTCGCGCACGGCCGCGGTGTCGGCCCCGTCGGGCAGCTTGAGCCAGATGAAGAGCCCGCCTTCGGGCCGGCTCCACGCAGCGTCGCCGTTGAAGTGCGTCTCCAGCGCGGCGAGCATGGCGTCGCGCTTGACGCGCTGGATGTCGTTGATCACCTCGATGTGCGACGAAAGCCCGCTGGTGGCAAAACGATGGACGGCAAAGGCGGCGAAGGTGTTGACCGAGCCGCCGCTCTTGGCCGCCAGCGCCCGGTTGAGCAGCTCGCGCGGCGCGGTGAGATAGCCCAGCCGCATCCCCGGCGCGATGATCTTGGAGAAGGAAGCCACGTACATGACCCGGCCCGTCCCATCCAACTCATAAAGCGACGGTACGTCTTGCCCCTCGAAGCGCAGGTCCACATAGCAATCATCTTCGAGGATCGGCATGTCGTACTTCTGCGCCAACGCCACCAACGCCTTGCGCCGTTCCAGCGTCATCGTCCACCCTTGCGGGTTCTGAAAGGTGGGCACGGTGTAGAGGAACTTGGGCGGCTTGCCCTCACTGCGCGCCTGCACGATGATCTGCTCCAACGCATCGGGCAACATCCCTTCGTCATCGGTGGGCACGCCGCGGATGTCGGCGCGAAACCGGCGCATCTGCGCCAAGGTGCCGCTATAGATGTAGTCCTCGGTGAGCAGCACATCACCGGGGTCCACCAGTGTCTCGCAGACCATGTGGATGGGCTGGCCGGAGCCGTCGCCGAGGATAATGTCGTCGGCGTCGACATGGATGTTGCGGTCGCGGGCCAGCTTGTTGGCCACATATTCGCGCAGCGGACGGTAGCCCTGCGGGTGGCCGTAGATGGCCAGGTCGCGGCCTTCGGCGGCCAGGGCGTCGCGCAGGCCGGCCACCAGTTCATCCAGCGGCAGCGAGGCGGGGTCGGGGTAGGCGACGGCAAAGTCGTATTTGCCGCGGCGGGGCTGGCCCACCGGACGCGGCTCGGCGGATTGGCGCGCAAAGAGCGTCTCGTAGCGAAAGGCGGTTGGCGAACTCATCGAAGTTCCTTTCATGGATCGGGTTGGGTTTGGTAGCTCATCTTAGCCGAAGTAGCGCAAGGGCGCAAGCAAGATTGCGCCGGCGCCAGAAGAGGAGCCCGCCGTGGTCGCTGATTTTGATTCCGGGGGCCTGGGGCAGTCGAGAGATTGGTGGAGACCCTAACCCAAAAGTTCTACTTGCGCAGGGTGGAAAATTCATGTAAACTGGGGCCTTCAAACAAATAGCACTCGCCCTTGTTTGCGGCACAAGCGAGGGCTGTCAATCGCTGATAGCGCAGCGTTGACCCTGAGTTCATTATACCATACCTGCGCTCCTCGGCATCGCCCGCGGGGCGTTTTTTGTTACCAGAGGTATCGCTACGGCTGCACCCTAGAACAGAACGCCCATGCAAAATACCCTGGGGTTTTTCGCATAACCCCCTATTGGGAATTTGCTGCGTCTTCCCCCAAAAGTGCATCAAGCGACGACCACAGGAAAGCATCGCCTGAAATGAATCGCCCCATGACCCACATTAAGTCCAAACAACGCGTCGCCGACCACGGGGAGGTCTTCACCCCGGCGTGGATGGTCGAGGCGATGCTCGACCTGGTGAAAGACGAAACAGAGCGCATCGACTCCCGCTTCCTGGAGCCGGCGTGCGGGAGCGGCAACTACCTCGTGCAGGTCCTGCGGCGCAAGCTCGCCGCCGTGGAACGTAAGTACGGCAAATCCCCCTTCGAGCGGCGGCACTATGCGCTGCTTGCGCTGATGTGCATCTATGGCATCGAGCTGCTGGCGGACAACATCGCCGAGTGCCGCGCCAATCTGTTAGAAATCCTCGCCGAGTACCTGAATCTGGCTGAGGCGGACGAACTCTATCAGGCCGCGTCCTACGTGCTGTCGCAGAACCTCGTGCATGGCGATGCGCTGAAGATGCTCACCCGGGACGGCGCACCCATCACCTTTGCTGAATGGGGCTACCTGGGCAGAGGGAAATTTCAGCGGCGCGACTTTCGCTTCGACAATCTCACCCTTTCGTCGACCTTCAGCGCGGAGGGCTCGCTCTTCGCCCACCTCGGCAAGCACGAGCTCTTCACGCCAACCAAGACCTACCCGCCGCTGACGGTAAGCGAGCTGGCCGCGCTGACAGGAGACAACCACGAATGAACACGAATGCACACGAATTGATTTTGAAAGAGGAGGTTTATCAGATTGTTGGAGCAGCGACTGGGAAACCTGTCGGCCTTCTGCTCAACTTTGGCGCACCCAAACTGGAATGGAAACGCATGGTTTTCAGCCAACCCAACATTCGCGTCCATTCGCGTTCATTCGCGGTTGAAACAGAAGGGGAGAACCGCGAATGAACGCGGATAAACGCGAATTGATTTTCTACCAGCCCTATCTTCGCGTTCATTCGCGTTCATTCGCGTTCATTCGCGGTTGAAACAGAAGGGGACAAACTGTGATCGCCCAAGCCAGCTTTACCTTACGCGGACGCAACCCGGATGTGCTGACGTGCATCGCCAATCTCTCCAACGACGAGGTCTTCACGCCGCCCGAGTTTGCCAACCGAATGCTGGACACGCTGGCCGCAGCGTGGGCGGCGGACCACGGCGGCGCAAACCTCTGGGCGGACAAGACGGTGCGCTTCCTCGACCCGTCTACCAAGTCGGGCGTCTTCCTGAGGGAGATCACCCGCCGCCTGACCCAGGGGCTGGCAGACGAGATACCGGACCTTGAAGCGCGCGTCAACCACATCCTGACCAGGCAGGTGTTCGGCATCGCCATCACCCACCTCACCAGCCTGCTGGCGCGGCGAAGTGTATATTGCTCGAAGCACGCCCAAGGCAAGTACTCCATTGCCAGAGGCTTTGCCAACGACGCCGGCAACATCTGGTTCGAGCGGATGGAGCACACATGGGTAAATGGCAAGTGTTCGTACTGCGGCGCGAGCCAGAAAACATTGCACCGGGGCGAAGGTCTCGAAACACACGCCTACGCGTTCATCCACACTGACGACATCAAGACTCGGGTGGCCGAGTTGTTTGGAGGCGATATGCAGTTCGACGTGATCATTGGCAATCCGCCGTATCAGTTGGACGATGGCGGCTACGGAACGAGTGCAGCACCGATCTATCAGTTGTTCGTGGAGCAAGCAAAGGCGTTGGAGCCGCGCTACCTGTCGATGATCATCCCTGCCCGTTGGTTCGCCGGCGGCAAGGGGCTGGATGAATTCAGAGAGTCGATGCTCACCGACGACCGCCTGCGTACAGTCGATGACTACCTCAGCGCATCGGACGTCTTCCCTGGCGTGGGCCTCAAGGGCGGTGTCTGCTACTTCCTGTGGGACCGGGACAATCCTGGACCCTGCCGAGTCACCACCCATTTCAAGGACTGGCCTGTCTCGACAGCCAGTCGCCAGCTCCGCGAAGAGGGTGTGGATGTGTTTATCCGATTCAATGAAGGGCTGTCGATACTCAAGAAAGTCGTTACTGTGGAGAATGGAGAGACCAGCTCGCTATCGCTGCCTGACAGTCAGCGTTTCGACCAACTGGTTAGTTCCAGAAAGCCGTTCGGACTAGACACGACATTCAAGGGAAAGGCTGTCAAGGCCTCCGGCGACCTACTGGTCTACCAGAACGGCGGCATTGGATACATCGCCAGGGACTCGATATCGACCAGCACCCAGCTCATCGACAAGTGGAAATTGTTCGCAGGCTACGCTGCGCCGGGGACCGGCAATAAGGACACCTACCCGCATAGGATCATTAGCACACCATTCGTCGGGGAACCCGGCACCATCTCTTCGGAGACCTATCTTTGCATTGGTCCGTTCGACTCCCAGGTCGAGGCCGAAAGCGCCTTATCCTACCTATCCTGTCGGCTGACGCGACTCTTGATTCTCCTGCACAAGCCATCCCAACACGTAACACGCAAGGTCTACACCTTCGTACCGATCCAGGAGTGGACAAGGCAGTGGACGGACGAGGACCTCTACGCCAAATACGGCCTCTCCGCTGATGAGATCGCGTTCATTGAGAAGGTCGTCCGCCCGATGGACCTCAGCGTCTCGGCTGAGGATGCCTAAGTCCATCGAAGAAATCCTCGCCCCCAAGCCGGAGGCCCGCCCACGCATTCCATCATGGTATGCACTCTCTTTGACAGGGTTGCATGCACTGCGTACAATGATTGCATTGATGTCATCACTGAGGAGAGGCGCCTATGACTAGCCTGACCATTCGCAATGTGGACGATGCCACCAAGCAGAGGCTGCGCATGCGGGCGGCGCGCCATGGGGTTTCGATGGAAGAGGAGGTGCGGCGCATCCTGAAAGAGGCGCTGCGCCCAGCGGAAGCGCCCTCCGGGCTTGGCAAGCGCCTGCGGGATCGGTTTGCCGGGGTCACCGCCGAAGAGTTTGTCGCGCCCAAGCGGCATGCGCCGCGCACTCCGTTACAGTGGGATGAATCGCCGTGATCTTGCTCGATACCAACGTGCTGTCAGAGTTCATGCGTCTGCGGCCATCGGCCAGCGTTGTCTCCTGGCTGGACGAACAGCCCACGGGTGAGGTCTACACGAGC
>JAHDWG010000006.1 GCA_023384495.1 Caldilineaceae bacterium | reverse complement strand
CGACGAATCCACCGTCGCCAACACCAACGTCGACGAATACACCATGGCCAACCTTTACGCCAACCGCTACGCCGACCAATACGCCGTGGCCAACCTTGACACCGACTGATACGCCGACCAACACGCCGCTGCCGACCTTTACACCAACTGATACGCCGACCAATACGCCGTGGCCAACCTTGACACCGACTGATACGCCGACCAATACGCCGACGAATACACCGCTGCCGACCTTTACACCAACTGATACGCCGACCAACACGCCGACGAATACGCCGCTGCCGACCGACACACCGACTGCAACGGCAACACCCGTCAATGTGGCGCCGGTGGCGGTTGACGACCGATTCGGAACACGTGAGGATGAACCGCTAAACCTGTCGATTGATCAATTGTTGGCCAATGACTACGACCCGAACGGCACACGGCCATCTTTTGAGCGGATCGTTGCCGAAGGGATGCGTGGTGGCGCCGTGAGCTATGATCCCGACAGCCGGATGATCCGCTTTACACCGACGCCAAATCTAAACGGTGAGGATGCCGGGGCCTTCCAGTATCAGATTACGGATGGCGAATTTTCTGCCCGGGCATGGGTCTACATCACGATTGAACCTGTCAACGATCCGCCTACCTTCATCAGCCAAGCGCCCCAATCGGTGACGCAGGGCGTGCAATATGTGTACAACATCGTTACCCATGACCCCGATGTGAATGACACACGCACCATTGCTGCGATACGCACGCTACCGGACTGGCTGACCTTGGTCGACTATGGCAACGGAACGGGGCAACTTTATGGGATACCAGGCGAAGCCCACGTGGGCAATCATGAGGTGGAGCTAGAGGTGCGCGATGCTGCCGGCGCCTCAACCCGCCAGACCTTCACGATTACAGTGACGCCAGCGCCGCCGCCACCGTCGCCTTCACCTTCTCCGGAGCAGGAGCCGGAAGCCACCCACGGCGTGCGCCCTGCCGGCTCAACCAATGCGTTGGCGGGCCAGCCATTTAGCCTGGATGTCGAAATCGGCAGCGGATATTCCGCTGAACTCGATTCTTCCCCATCGTGGCTAAGACTTGAGCCGGCAGCCGATGGGGTTGTACGCCTGGTGGGTGAGCCGACCGTCAACGACGTTGGCGAGTATGCCGTCAATCTGGTCATCAAGGATGGCGCAGGCGGAAGCGAGACATGGAGCATCCCCGTGCGGGTGATGCCTGCTGACTGACCGGCCGGCGCAACCCACAATGGACGCCCGTTGACGCCGAGCTTGACTGATTTGCGCAACAAAATAGCCCCACACCTGTTCCGGTATGGGGCTATTTTGTTGCATACTCAACACCAGGAACCTCTCCTAGTGAATTCGGATCGGTTCTATGCTTGCGGCGCGGGGTGGATGTGGACGGCGTCGGTTGCCATGCGCCCCTCGTCGCACACCAGCGCAACGCTCCCTTCCAGCAGCGGTCGCTCATCATCCGCAACGGCAAACAGAACGGTTCCATCGACGACAGCCGTTATTTGCCGGTTGACCACCGACAGGGCCAGCTCGTATGATTGGCCCTGTCGCCATGCAAAGGCTATCTCCGCTAATATCTGCTCACCGTCCAGCGCCTTGACCAAGCGGATGGTCTGGTCATCACAAAGCAGCAACGCATAGTAACGACCGAGCCCCTGCACTCGCGCCGCAATGCCGGCAGCCTTGGCCAGATGGGGCGTGATGGCTGCAGAAACTGTGTAATTGCGCCATTCACGCGTTCCTTGAATCAACAGACCGCGACCTCGATTTTGTGACAGCCGAAACGCCTCGGGCCAGTGATGGCCATATTGGTCCACTGCGTCTACCCAGGCCAACCGCCACAGGTCACCGCCATGTGGGGGGCGCCGGAACACCACGTCCGGTTCACCGTCCCAGGTAAGATAGTCGAGGTAGACGGCGCCATCCGCCCGCTGTGCATGGCTTATTTCTACACCTATTGCAGCAATCGGCCCACCATCGGTGTCGGTGATGGGCCACACAAACAGATGGCTATCACCGGGCGCAAGGACAACCACTGGGCTGCGCCGAATGACCAGTTGATCCTCCGCGCCATAAAACTGAAGGTAGAGATTACAGGTCACCGATTGCGCGCTATCCTCGGCCGCGCTGAGCGCAGCACGTACGGTCTGCCCAGGGTAGAGGGTTGGCGAGGCCAATAGCGCATAGCCTCGTCGGTTGAAATAATCGGCTACCGCTTTGGAAGGGATAAAGGTTGGCGTTGCAACCCGAGCGCTTCGGCCGGGCGCCACACCGCGATAGCGGATTGCCAGGCTGTGCGATCCCAGTTGGCTTTGTCCCACCACATTCTCCACCGTCACAACACCATTCACTTCGGCGCTTGCTTCGGGCAAAAAACCTTGCACCGCGCCGGGCAGATCAAAGTGAAAGCGGGCGCCGCGTTTGGGTGCAAGCGGCGGCGCGCCAGCCAGCGCGCGCCCAATATTCGTCACGTGAAGCGCCTCGGCCACCGCGTCAGTAATGCCTCGGCCACCCTCTGCTGTGGCGAGGTAGAGCCTGTCAGCGACGGGAGTTCGCCAATCGGGGCCACCCTCGTTGATTCCGGCCAACCCGTTCTTGATCCCCAGCAAACAGCCGACATTGCCCGAATTGCAGTCTGTGTCCCATCCACAGGTGTTGACGATCATCAATGACTTGTGAAAGTCGCCCTCACCGTAGAGCAACGCGTGAATGATCAGCGCGTGATTGGGGATCACATGGCAATTCCCCCCATACTGATCGTAGCCATAGTGGTCTGCAATCTTGACGCGGGTTTTGCGCCAGTCAGGCTCGCTTGCATGCCAGTGGCGGATGTCGTTGATCAGCCGATAGACCAGCGACTCTGACGGGATCAAGGCCAACGCGCTGTCGAGCAACTGGTTGACATCTGGCTCAACGAACGCCTGCGCCTCCATGGCGGCGATGACCTGGGCGGCGTAGATGGCTTCCCCATCGTGGCTGACACTGGCGGCGCGGCGCGCCAGGTCGGCGGCAAATTCGGGGTCACCTGGGGCGACCATGGCCCAACCATCGATGAAGATCTGAGCGCCAATCTGTTCGGCGACGACCTGGCCGTTACGCGCCATCGACCCGCTCTCGGGCGCAGGGATGCCGGCCTTAAGGCGCAGAAACGCCGTGTGCTCGGTGGAATTGCCCATCCCCCCCCACCAAAGTATCGCGCGGCGTTCCACAATGTAATTCAGCCAGCTCTGCCCGATCTGAGCGGGCGTCAGGTCACGCCGGTTATCGTGGTCGGGCAGGGAGCGAAGGAAAGTGAATGTGCCAGAAATATCATCGTCGGTTACAATCAAAGGGGCGCCAAATCGTTCGTGAACGTAATAATGGATATCCCCCAGTTCGCGCTGGATTCTTTCATAACTCCACCCTTCAAAGGGTCGCCCCACATAGACCCCGATAAGCTTGCCGAGGATGCCGGCGTAGACGCGTTCAAGATAGTCATTTGGTAATGAGTGCATGGCATGAGGTCCTAGTTCGAAAGTGATTTGTGAATATAAATCAGACAGGGGGACGGCAACCAGATGGAAGAGGGTGCGGGCGTTGGTTGGAAATGCCCGTTGCCTTCAAACAGAACTCGGATTAGTGCAACGGTGCTACCACGACAACGATACTTTGACGATTATCGCCGCCACGACCTGCGCGCCTAAAGGCCCCCCGCGCCCAGCAGCGACTTCGTCAATCAGGTAATTCGTGGGCGCTTCCCGCAGATCAGGTTGCGCCCATCCAGCGAAGTCTCGTTGTAGTATCAAGAGCAATATTATTGACGAGGGCGCGTTTGCTTGTCAAGCCGGTGAAAAATGGTACAATGAGAAAGCAATGGGGCAAGTGCCGAAGATGTGAACATAAGCTACTATACTGAGCTTCGTTTGAAAACCAGAATGACTCGAAGGGGCAAACATCTTGGCAAAGTCCGGTTTTCAAAGCAACTGCAGTATAGAGGGTTGCTTGCGAATCGAGTAAAGCAGAGGGAGAAACGATCATGCCGGACGTGTTGAAACTATGGGCGCAGCCAGATGTAGACGAACTCTATCTGATTGCCGGCTGGCGTCAGTGGGCGGATGCCGGGTCCATCTCATCTGGGTTACCGGACTATCTGATTGAACAGAGCCGGGCGCAAAAGATTGGCGAGATTGAATCCAATGGATTTTATCTCTTTCAACTGCCCGGCGCCCATCACTTTTTGCGCCCCGAGATTAAATTAGAAGACGGATACCGGAAGGAGTTACGGCCACACCGAAATGAATTTCACTATGCAGGCTATCATGGCAAAGGGATGATCATCTTCTTGGGCGATGAGCCCCACCTCAATATCGACGCGTATGCCGATGCCTTTTTTGGCGCGATCAAAACGCTTGGCGTGAAACGGGTGATTGTGTTAGGCGGGGTGTATGGCACAGTGCCGTATGACAGAGATCGAACCATCTCCACGGTTTACAGCTTGCCCCGGATGAAGGCCGAGTTAGAGAGATATGCCCTGCGCTTTTCCAATTATGAAGGCGGAGTATCGATTGGATCGTATCTGGCGGACCAGGCCGAGCGCGAGAATATTGAGTATATGACTCTCTATGGCTTTGTGCCAGCCTATGACTTTTCGCAGTCCAATCTGTCAATTCAAGGGTTGAGGATCGACAATGATTTCCGCGCATGGTACGAAATCATGCGACGGCTTAATTTTATGTTCGAACTGGGCCTCGACCTCTCCGATCTTGCGCGTAAGAGCGACGAATTGGTCGCATCGATGGACGAAAAGTTCGCCGAGCTGAGGCAAAAGGCGCCACAGTTGGGACTGGATGACTACCTGGAGCGGCTGGGGGAGGAATACGAAGAGTTATCGTTTATGCCACTCGATGATGTCTGGGCGCGTGAGCTAAACGATATTTTGAGTGACTTGGAGGATTGACAATCCGACTGCCCAGAAACAGGCCCATGCTACTTTCGCGCAGATAGAAATAAGTCATTTGTTGTATCTAGAATCCTCATAAGACCTATTCCCTTTGCCGTCTATCTATGCTATTCTTTACTTAATGCGTTTTAACAACCTAGTTGTGTGACGATTGGTGCTCATACCACCTGTCAGTTTACAAAGTCACTCTGTAAAAGATGCATTAAGCAGTTCCTAACGCAATCGCTGACCGTTGACATGATACACAACTGGACAGGATATGCAAAGGTCGACAGATAGGCCGTTGACTTCAACGACGAGCAGAGGACAAGCGCCCAATAGTTGTCTGTGAGGTTTATCCATGAGCATGTTACAGGTCTTGACAATCGGCTATTTTACCATCATGCTGCCAGTGCTGCTGGTCTTCTACGCCGCATGCGCTGCTGCCGGCAAGGCCGACCGAATTCTTTGCCCCAACATGGCGTCCAATATTGATGAGACGACTGGACTCGCACTCCAGGCCCGCGGGGTAACCCTTCGCCGCCCCTAATTGCCTCAACTGACTGATGGGCACTGGGTCACTTTTGCAGAATAAGGGGCTCTGTGATATACTATCAGCTGTAGGGAGAGTCTGTGACTTGGTATGATGGCCTAAAAGACTTAGCAATTTGAGCTGTTGCAATTGGGGATGTAAGGTTTCGACGGGGCAGGAAGCCTTTTGACTGCAGGTCGTAGAGCGTCGACTACGTAAAAATAGGCGCAAACCCTATAAATGCCAACACAGGCAAACTCTTCAACTTCGGCTTCGCCAAGACCGCTCCGGCTGCTTTGGCTGCCTAAGAGAAGAACCTGACCCTCTAATCCAGGGTCACGGCCCGCTGCGGTGTCGCCCGCAGGCCCAGCGGTTGCTGACATAAACTGAGGGGCTGCTGCAACGTCATGCCGATAGCGTTGCATAAGACCATCGGCTAGCCGGTCGAAGGACGCCTGTTGCACGGCGGCCGCCCGGTGAAAACCCAATCGTGCAACTAAACCTGTAGATGTCTCTGGGCAAATGTTTCGGACGCGGGTTCGATTCCCGCCATCTCCACCTTGGCGACAATAAAAAGAGCGGCATGTGATGTACATCACATGCCGCTCTTTTTATTGGTCCAACCGTTCGCTCTCGTCGCCTCTATAACCAATGCCTCGGGATCGACTTCATCCATCGCCGTTGGTGAAAGGGCGCGCCATCCATCGTGATGTCGAGTTGGATGGTGACATGGAAGTTCTGCTCATCGCTCTCGATCTGCCCGCGGGCGCGCGTGTCGATGGTGCGTTCGGGCCAGTGCAGCACCACCTGGCTCAGCCCGCGGATGGTGGCGCGCGCTGGGTTTCGCTCAAAAACCGATGTGGTGGCCTCCGCCTTACTCGAAAACGAAAGGGTATCGTTAACGCGCGTGAAGCCGCTTCGGTACAGATAGACCTCAGTCCTGTTTTCCATATAATCGCGCGTCACCCGCCAGATTGGTCGCTCGCCATGCCCCGAAACAGTGGAAGGGATCACCGGCGGCGGCAAGAAGTTTGGCGTTGGATGCTGCTCTGTCTGCGGGCCGACAACCGGAAGCATAAGCCGCGAGGCCGTTTCCCCGCCAACATAGACAGTTCCTGTATAGAGCTTTGGCGATGGCCACGAATTGGGATAGTCCGCCCCGTTGATGCTAACCCGAATCCGATGCCCCGGCTCGAAGAGCCAACTGGTGGCGTCGAGTTGCAATTGTACCTTATACACTTTGCCCGGCTCCAGCGGCTCGGGCGTTTCGTGCGAGTTCCGGTGCGTCAGGTTGAGCACACCCTTGGTCACCAGCGCTGCCTGGCCGTCGGGCGCGATATCAGTGAGGCGGACGACGACAAAGGCGACATCGGTGGTGGCGGCCACGTGGAGCACCGCCTCCGGGTAGCCGAGGATCTCCAGCGGCTCGGTGAGTGGTTCGCTTGTCCAGTTAAGCGAATATGCATCCTCCACGCGCTGGTCCATAGGCAGAATATGGGGGCTGGCCGCAGAAAAGAGCCCAAAACTTGTGCCCACCGTCGGGTTATACTCATAGCTGGCTGAGCCGGTTTCAACCGGCTCGCTCTGCTGCAACCCCTCTTTGCCGGCAAGATAAAATGGCTTCCACTGGCTGCGTTCTAGCGGCCACCCCGACTCGTAGCGCCAGAAGCCGGTGGTTAGTGGGCGGTCGGCCTGCGGCGGGTCATACTGCTGCACATAAATGCAGACGGGCGGTTCGTCCACTACACCCGTGTCAATGTCCTTGAGCCAATAGTCATACCAGCGCACCATCTCGTGCAGGTGATCGATACGGGGCCCGGGTACGCCACTATCGGGGCGGGCGTGCAGCCAGGGGCCAATGAGGAGCTTCTTGGGGCATTCCAAATGCTCAAAGGTGCGCAAGTTGCAGTTCATGTAGCCATCGCGCCAGCCGCCAATCAAAAAGGTGGCCGCCGTGATCGAACCATAATTCTCGCACAACGAACCTTGCTTCCAATAGTCGTTGTAGACATGGTTGGATTCCCACGGCAGCAACCAAGGCTCGGCCTTGAGGTGGTCTTCCCAGATCTGGGCCCACTGGTCACCCACTGCCTCATAATATGGCGGCATGCTGTTCTGCACTACCATGGAGAGACCGTAGGTCGCCATGTCATAGAGCATCTGCATGGTCCCGCCCTTATAGTGACAATCATCGGTATAGCGGTTGTCAGTAAAGTACATGGGGCAGATCGCCTTGAGCGCAGGCGGGCGATGCATGGCAACTTGCAACGAGTTAAATCCCCCGTACGATGTGCCAAACATGCCAACCCTGCCCGTACACCAAGGTTGGCGCGCCATCCAGGCAATGGCCTCCACGGCATCGAGCTGCTCTTGCACCGAATACTCGTCGATGGCAGTGCCGCCCGAACTGCCGGTCCCGCGCACATCCAACCGGATGGAAACATAGCCGCGTTGGGCAATATAGTGATGGGGCCGTGCGCCCCCTGCGCTCAAATCATCCTTACGATAGGGCAGATACTCAAAGATGGCCGGGAATTGCCCCGGCGCATCGGGCATATGGAGCGTGGCGTCGAGTTCAACGCCGTCGGGCATAGGGATGCGCACGTGTTCGACCACGCGCACCGGGTGCAACACTTGCGTTTCGGGTGTGGACATAGGTTCCTGGTTCAAGTTGAGAGTTGGTAAGTCACGCAATGTGAGATTCGCCTACACAGCCGTCAGACCGCCGTCGGCCATGTAGATGCCTCCAGTACAATAGGCCGCGTCATCGGAGGCCAGAAAGGCTACCAGCCCCGCGATCTCGTCGGCCTTGCCCAGCCGGCCCATGGGGGTGAGCTGTTCCAACGCCGCGCGCGCCTGCGGGTCGGATGTGATCTTGGTGATGAGGGGAGTATCCATGGGGCCGGGCACAATGGCGTTGATGCGGATGCCCTCTTTGGCGTAGGCCGCGGCCGCGGCGCGCGTCAGCCCATAGACCCCTGCCTTGGCTGAGCTGTAGGCCGTGTCATAGGGCGCACAGCCCACCAACCCGGTGGGCGAGGCGTTGTTGATGATCGAGCCGCCGCGCCCGTCGTTCTTGAGCATGGCGGTAATCGCATACTTCATACAGAGCCAGACGCCCTTGAGGTTGACCGACTGGATGCGGTCCCAGATCGCCTCCTCCAGCTCGTGGGCGCGTGTGTCGACGCCGATCAGCTGGATGGCGGCGTTGTTGAAGATGATGTCAAGCCCGCCATAAGCGCGTTCGGCCGCGGCCACCATCGCCTCCACCTGGGCGGCCTGGGCCACGTCGGCGTGCACAAAGATGGCGTCGCCCCCCGCGGCGCGGATGGCCTCGACGGTCTCATTGCCGGCGGTCTCATTGATGTCGGCGACCACCACCCGCGCGCCTTCCTGGGCCAGGCGCAGCGCGGCAGCGCGCCCCATCCCCATCCCCGCGCCGGTGACGATGGCTCTTTTTTCTTGCAGTCTCATGGGCGCCTCATAGACATAATGTAATTTGGTGAATTCAGTCCGCCTTGCTCATACCCCATCGATGCGCGCCAGCGCAAAGGGTGGTAGCTCGATGTGAAGCGCGCCCTCTACGGTCGCCCGCCGTTCGCCGGCGGCAGCGCGGAAGGCTTCGGGCGCCTGCATGGCGGCTTCGGCGTTGGTCTCGTCCAGAAGATGCGCCTCGACCTCCACACCCAGCCCGGCCAACGACACCGGCTGTGGTTCACCGGTCAGGTTGGCGAGCAGGATGCGGGTGCGCTCGTTGCGCTGCAACACAATCCCCTCTACGGCCAGCGGGTCGCTCGACCGGCTAGCCACAACCATGCCGCCGGCAAAGTCACCCACATCAGCCAACAAGTGATAGGTCGGGAAGACAGCGCCAGCCAAGGAGCGAAACTTGTCGGGCAGGGGAGAGCCTTGCGCCCTCTCCATGACGCCGCGCCAACCAGTGGTCTCAAAATAGGTAACGCCCGCTACTTTGCCGCACTCGGCCAGATATTTGACGCTGCCCAATGTCCAGCCGGCGCCAAAGAGCGACATTTGACGCACATCCACCTGGGGAGGCAGCTCGCCGGGGGCGGGCGCCGGTTCGGGACCGGTGGCGTTGGGGTTGAAGCGGGGCAGCAATGTCACCGGGCTGACATAGAGCGGGCGGTCGCCGCAGAACTGGCGCGCGCTGGTGGCGGTGACAGCCTGGGCGGCCAGCGTCTCAGCCAGCGAACCGTTGTCAAAGGCGTGCACCTGCGGATTGAGCGAATAGGCAATCAAGTCGAGCGCATCCACGGGCGGGCGCGAGGCGTTCAACTCGGTGAAATAGACATTGGTCCCCGCGCCGACAGGGGCAGCAGGCGTCACCGGGCCGAGCGCAGCGCGGGCTGCTTCCACCCAGCGGGCCGACGTGGTCTTCTCTCGCTCGTGGAAGACCAGCCAGCGCGCCACCGGCAGGCGGAGCGCGGCCACCGTCTCGGCCAGACGGCCCAATTCGTCATCGGCGTTGTCGCTGAGCTGGATCGCTATCTCCAGCGCCACATTCAGCCTGTGCGCATCGGCTGCGGCCCGCTGCAAGGTCTCCTCAACTGTGGGCTGGGCCAGGCGCAGATCGGCGCGCAGATGGCTCAGATTGAGCGCACGCAGCCGGGTAACCTCGTGATCGCTCAGCGGCTCGCCATGGCTGGCAAGCCCCAACCCCAGTTGCGGCAGTGGCTGCGGCGCCGCGTCCGCCACAATCTCAAACGTCACTGGTTGGCGCGCCCCATTGGGCGGTTGGTCTGTGATTTCACCAGGCGGCTGCCCCTCCAGCGAGACCGTGATCGACTGCCTCACCCGTTCCCCTTGTTGGATCGCCACTGGGAAGGCAAGCCGCAACGGTGTGCCGTAGGTTTTGAACGAAGCATCGGTCCAGTTGCGCTGGTCTTCGGTCTCAAAGATTTCACCTTCGAACTGGACGCGCGCCCAAAGGCCCGGCGCGATTTCGTGGGCGAGCGCGGCCATCTCCTCGAAGGGGCGCACCGGTTTGATCAGCCCATCCACCACCAGTTGGGGCGCAATATGGGTGGGGAAGGGGGTCTCGTCCACCGTCCCATCCACATGTTCGATGCGGGCGGCCGCGCCGGCGCAGGCCATGGGGTGGAGCACGCAGAAGCCAATCCGGTTGCGGAGGAATGTACTGTGGGCCTGGCCATCCATGCGGAAGCGGATCACACCGCTGGCTTCGCCGGTGATCTCACCCTGCCAGCGGAAGTCGATGTCGCCCCGCCGGTTTTCCACATCGTAGGCAATGCGAAAAGCGTCGTCGCCAATCTCCATCTCCACATTGGCGAAGTGCGGCAGGATGGTATCCCAGTTCTGGTCGCGGATGGCGACATAGATGCGCCGGATGATCTCATGATCACCCAGCTTGATGTAGCGCAGGTCGCCCGCCTCATAGACCAACGTGAGTGGCCCGGCTCGCAGCGGGATGCGTTCGGGCAGCGCTTCATCTTTGCCGTAGTAGAGAACGCGTTTGGGAAGCATGGTCGGGTTCCTGGCGACTACCCCTTCAACCCGCTCAACGCCACGCCGCGCACAATGTGCCGCTGGAGGGCAATGAAGAGCAGAATGACCGGGATGACCGAGAGCGTGGAGCCGGCCATCTGGTATTCGAACTGGTTGCCGACCTGGGCGCGCAGATTTGCAATGGCGACCGGCAACGTCCACATTTCTCGGTCGGTGAGGATCATAATACCCCAGAGCAGATCATCCCACGCCCAGTCAAAGACAAAGATCGCCAGCACCGCGATGATCGGTTTGGAGAGGGGCAGGATGATGCGCCAGTAGACGCCCAGGGCGGAACAGCCATCCACCGTTGCGGCGTCCGTCAAATCATTGGGGATGCCATTCATGTATTGCTTGGTCAGAAAGATCCCAAAGGTGCCGGTCAGGAAGGGGATGATCATACCGCCATAGGTGTTGAGCAGCCCCAACTTGGCAACCAACACATAGCGTGGGATCAACGTCAGAAAGCCGGGGATCATCATGGTGGTGAGCAGGAGCAGGAACACCGTGTCGCGACCCGGCCAGCGTAGCTTGCCAAACGTGTATCCGCCCCACGTGCAGGTGAAAACATTGGCGACTGTGATGGCGACCGTCACCAACAAACTATTGAGAAAGACGCGAGGAAACTTAGTGTATTCAATCGCGCGCGCATAGTTTTCAAAACGTAGGCTTTCTGGCCAGAACTGCATGGGGACAGCCTGGATTTCGGCGCGCGTTTTGAAGCTGGCCAGCACCATCCAAATCCCAGGCGTCACCATAAAGATCAGGCCGAGGATGATAATCGCCCACAGCCAAGATTGGCGCAAGATATTGCGCAGGGCGCGCCGGCGTTGGATGGCGGACGTCTGGCTTTGAACAGTCAAACGTTGTTCGAGTGTACCTGTGGACATGGCATCAATCCCTTTGTCGGTGTCTCAAGCATCCTGTTTCGTGTGCAGCCGGGTGATCAATAGTGCGACGTAAGCCCACCCTCACGGAAGAGCCGCAGTTGGATGAGTGTGATCACCATGATCACCACAAACAGGAAAACAGCCTGCGCCGTTGCATAGCCAAACCGCAAAAACTGGAATGCGGTAATGTAGACCCAGTAGACGACCACATTGGTTGCGTTGGCTGGGCCACCTTGGGTCATAATGAAGATGGGGCTAAAGACCTGCAAGCTGCCAATGATCGTGACCACCAGCACAAAGAGCAGCGTCGGGCGCAGAAGCGGGAGGGTAATGCGCCAAAATTGTTGCCAGCCGGTGGCGCCATCCACGCGCGCGGCCTCGTAAAACTCTTCGGGGATCGCTTTGAGGCCGGCCAGGAAGATCACCATGTACCAGCCCAGCCCCTTCCAGACCACCATCAGGCTAATCGACAAGATCGCGAGATTGGGGTTGATGAGCCAGCCCACGGGGGCAAACCCCAGCGAGGTCAAAACCTGGTTGAAAAAGCCATAGCGTGGCTGATACAAAAGCCCCCACAGCAACGACATGGCCGTAATCGGCAACATCACCGGCAAGTAGTAGGTTGCCCGCACAAAGCCGACAAAGCGCGTGACGCCGTTGAGCACCAGCGCCAGCAGCAGCCCGAAGACCACACCGCTGCCCACCACCACCACAGCGTAAATAAAGGTGTTGCGAAACGAGCCGAGAAACTTCTGGTCGCGGAACAACTCTTGCACATTGCCTAGCCCTACCCATTCGGCGTGCGTCAGCGGGCCAAAGCCATTCCAGCTAAAAAACATCATCACCAATGACGCAATGATCGGGCCGAACACGAAAATCGTAAAGTAGATGAGAATCGGCGCCGCAAAGAGCCACCCAGTGACGGCCCGCCGAAAGCTGGCGCGCCGCCAAAAAGGGGTCTCTATGGTGCGGGGAGATGCCATCGTTGCAGTGGCCAAAGCGCCTCCTTTCTGATTCATCAATGGGGATGACAGCCACCTTATCGGTAACTGCCATCTCCATCACAGCTCCTACATTGTCCGATTGCCGTCAGTGCGTTCCAAAATCTCGTCGAGCAGAGGCTGCACCTCAACCAGCGCCGCCTCCACGTCCTTCTGCTGGAGCATGACCGCCTGCACCACCTCGTTGATGGCGGTGTCGATTTCGCCACTGCCGATCACCTTGAGGCCAGGGTGGGCGCGGGTGATGGGCGCAGTCTCGCCGGCATAGCCGACCATCATCGCCTCAGACCAGCCGGGGATCGGCGTCGGGTATTCAATCGGCGCCGGCAACGAGCCGATCACCTCGACGATAAAGCGCGAGAAGGGCATGTCGGGCGCGTGCATCATCCACTTCATCAACTTTTCACCCTCGACCGGGTGATTGGAGCTGCGGTCGGCCACCAGCTCCCAGCCGCCCGACTGCACCACCGGCTGCACACCATTGATCGGGCGAACATGCGTTACGCCGAGGTCTTCGTACACATCCTCCACGCCGGCGTCGCGCAGGTTGATAAAGGGGAACCACGGCTCGATCTCGCCCATGATGGCCAGGCCATTTTGCCAGGCATCGACAAAAGGCATCTCGCCCACCTGGGTGGAGCCGTCATCCACCATGCCCCGCCACCAACTGAGCGCCGCAATACATTCGGGCGTGTCCACGTTGATCTTGCGCGGGATGTCGCCCTCAAATTCCCACAGCTCGCCCCCATGTCGCCAGACGATGCCGGGGAAGTGGAAAGTGGCCGGGTAGTTGTCATACCACTGGGTAAAGCCGTAATACTTCTGCCCACCCTCTTCGTGGGTTAGTTCTTTCGCCAGGGCGCGAATCTCTTCGGCGGTGGCAGGCAATTCGCTGATGCCCGCCTGTTCGAGCATGGAGCGGCGATAGATCAGCGCAGGCGCCTGGTGTTCGGTGGGGTAGCCCCAGATTTTGCCCTGGAAGGTCATACGCTCGACCGCGGCCGGGATGTATTTCTCGCGGACATAGGCGCTCTCCTCATCCGAGAGCTCGCGCACGATTTCGTTGCTCACCAGTTCCAAAATGGGAATCGATGTGTGGTAGACATCGGCTGCCGTACCGGCCAGACGCGAGGCCGTCAACTTTTGGCGATATTCGCCGCCGGGCACGGTCTCGATGGTCACCTTGATGTTCTCGTCGGCGCCCATGCTCTCGTTGAATTGGTTGATGAACTCGGCCGCGCGCTCACCCGTCGCGCCGCCCCAGTGAAACCAGATGGTCAAGTCGGTTGCGGCTGTGGCTGGCGCGGCGGCGCTCTCACCCGCCGACGAGGCCGGCGCGCTTGGGGCCGCAGACGGCGCACACGCGGCCAACACAGCGCCAACACCCACAACACCCATGTTCTTGAGCAACTGTCTTCGGGAAAGGGTCATGCTCGGTTCCTCCTTTGGGTTACATCCTGATTCATCATCAATCGACATCAATTGGCAAATTGGCAACACGGATTGGGGGACAGGGAGCACGCAAAGGGTGTTGCGAAACACCCCTGCGCGAAATAACAGGACGCAAAATCATCGATGGCAACACAGATGGAACACTTACAATTGGTGTCAAAAAAAGGGCGGACGTTGGTTTATTTACCACGGCGCAGCGCCGAGGAGCTTCTCACCCAGCTCAGTCAGCGTTGGAGGGCCATAGTGCGCGCTCTCCCAACCGCGCGGGTCACCGGGGAAGGCTTTGCCCTTTGGTGGTTTCAGCTCCTGCACCGCCTCGATGCGATAAGCGCGCTCTTCTTCGCCGCGCGGGGGAAACATGGTGATATACTGAGCCAGCCGCGGTTTGGTGCTACGGTTGCGGCTGTTGCCGTGGGCGAGCAGGCTATGCCAGATGAGCAAATCGCCTGCCTTGCCCGGGATGGTCTTGATCTCCAGGCCGGTCTGGTCAGGGAGCCGGGGGTGACGGTCGGCAGGTTGCGTCTTGACCCACTCGTAGAAATGACGGTGCATGCCGGGCGTACATTGAAAACCACCCTGATCTGCCGCGGTGTCTGCGAGATAGAGCACGCCCTGCACCATAAACGGGATTGGGTCCAGCGACGTATCGATGTCCCAATGGTACATGCCCTGATAATCCCAGTCGGGCCGGGCGGGCGGATTCATGTTGGCGCGGTCGAAGCTGACCCAAAGCTCCTCCGTCCCCCAAATTTCGGCGAAGGCGGCGTGGACTTTGGGGTATTGACGGTTGTTCCAGAGCGCCTGGTGGTGGTACATCTCCAACATGCCGGCCTTGCTGATCGGCGCTTTGTACCAGCTCTCCTGGTCGTTGCGGTCGACTTCGAGAAAATCCCAAATTGCATCGATGACTGCCGTCAGATTCTCCTTCGGCACGGCGTCGTGAATGATCACATAGCCGTGTTCATCCCAAAAGGCCCGATCTTCCGGGCTGAGAACCGCCATTTCTTATCCTCCATGAATATATTGATCTTGGAAGCGCAGTGAAGCAGATAACGTAAGGAACGTTACAGGTCTATTATAACGGCCCCCATGAGGGGTGTCAAACAGGGAAAAAAGACCGGGCGCATGCAGGATTTAAGGCGGCGCTGGTGACAGTCACTTTTGAAGTGACTGTCACCTGTGAAAGACCACGGCTCGATCCACCCGATCTCGATCCACCCGATCACGGGCAACCCAATTTGGCGTCACGCACAACCAATCCTACACTACCATTGTGTGCCGTGTATGCAACGGGTACAACCGCCGGTTTGGCGGTTGCGCCCACCATTCCCACCAACCAATTGGAAAGGACAACCATGCTCGACCTCAGTGCGCTCCCTATGCGGATTGCCGTCGGCCAGATGCGCGAGCTGACCGACGAGAACGTGCTCTTCATCAAACAGATGGGCATCCAGGATGTGCAGTTCAACTTTGTGGGCGGCGCGCCGCCGCTGCCCGGCGACAGCCGTTGGGAATATATGGATCTGGTGCGGCTGCGCACGCGCTGCGAGGATGTGGGCTTCCGCCTCAACGCAAGTGAAATTGTGCCCACCCGGTTCTACGACAAAGCCATGCTCGGCTTGCCCGGCCGCGACGAGCAGATCGAGAACATGCAGGCCACCATTCGCAACATTGGCAAGGCGGGCATCCCTATCTTTGGCTACCACTGGATGCCCAACAGCGTCTGGCGCACGTCCAATACAGCGCCGGCGCGCGGCGGCGCCAAGACCACGGCCTTTGACATGGCGTTGGCCGAAAACGCGCCGTTGACTCACGGGCGCGTCTTTACCGCCGACGAAATGTGGGCCAACTATGAATACTTTATCAAGGCGATTGTGCCCGTGGCGGAGGAGTCAGGCGTCCACCTGGCGCTCCACCCCGACGACCCGCCGGTGCCGTCGCTGGGTGGCGTGGCGCGGATTATGCGCAATTTCGAGGGCTTCAAGCGGGCGATGGAGGTGGTCGACAGCCCCAACCACGGGCTGGACTTCTGTGTCGGCTCGTGGAGCGAAATGAGCCCTGCGGAATGCCTCAAGGGGCTGCGCTATTTCGCCGAGCAGGGGAAGATCTTCTACGTCCACTTCCGCGATGTGCTGGGCACGGTGCCCAAGTTCCGCGAGGCCTTTATCGGTGAAGGCAATCTCGACATGTTCGAAGTGATGGCGATCCTCAAGGAGGCCGGCTTCAACGGCTTCTTGATCGACGACCATGTGCCGGCCATGGTGGGCGACAGCGGCTGGGCCAGCCGCAGCCGCGCCTTTGCCAATGGGCAAATGACCGCCTATCTCGAGATCCTCAATCGGGGGGAGAAAAAGGCCGCCTGAGTAATGGTCAGGGCAGGCGTCCTCTCCCCGTAGGTCGCCTTTCCAGGGCGACGGCGTTACGCTGTCGCGGGCGATGTCACGCTGGTAGCGTGACCTACCGTTGTCGATCGCCCTTCCAGGGCGACGGCGTTACGCTGTCGCGGGTATGATGCGGCATCTCCAGCAAACAAAAAAGACCCAGGAACCCCATTACGGGTAGTTCCCGGGTCTGATTTGCTGCCGATGGTGGACCTGAAGGGATTTGAACCCTTGACCTCTACAGTGCGATTGTAGCGCTCTCCCAGCTGAGCTACAGGCCCCTGCCGAAATCGGAGTATACCAGAGGCAGGGTATTCGGTCAAATTGTTGAGAATGACACATGCGGTTTCTCTTTGCTTCGGCCCCCATGCCCGGCCACCTCGATTGGGGCGGCTATCTGCGCACCGCGGCGGAACTGGCGCGCCGCGGCCACACCGTCACTTGGGCCAGCGGCGCGGCCGTCGCCCAACAGGTTGCCGCCGCCGGCCTCCCCTTTCACGCCCTGCGCGAGACGGGCTGGCGCTGGCCGCCCCCGCCGCCGCTCCAGCTTGCGCCCGATCTCGACCCCGCCCTGGCGCGCCGCCTGCGCGGTGAACGGGCGCTGGACCAATGGCTCGACGAACCGCGCGTCGGCGCGGCCACGCAAGAGCTGCTCGACCTGGCGCGCGCCGTTCAGCCCGACCTGGTGGTGAGCGAGGTCTTTGTGAGCGCCGCCGGGCTGGCCGCCGAGGCGCTGGGCGTCGCCTTTGCCGTGGCAGGCTGGCCAGCGCTGCCCCCCAACGCATCGGCGGGCGATCCGGCCCTGGTCGAGCTAGCGCGTGGCCGGCTGGCGCGGCTGCTCGACCAATTTGGCCTGCGCGGCGTCAACTGGACAGGGGAGGGCGCACCGGCGCTCCAATCACCCCATCTCCACCTCACCTACTGGAGCCCACGCTGGTATGCCGGGCGCGAACTCCTGCCGCAGACAGCGCATGTTGGCGGGCAGGCTGCCCCGCCCGCGCCGCCGCCCGTCTGGCCCGACGTGGACCCGTGGGTGCTCATCACGCTGGGCACCAGCTTTGGCAACGATCCCCACTTTTTTGTCAACACCGCCCGCGCAACGGCTGAACTGGGCTGCCTGCCCATTGTGGCGCTGGCGGGCCAACTCACAATGGCCCAGGTTGCGGCGCTGCGGCCCAGCCTTCCCGCGGGCGCCATCGTCGTCGACCGCGTCGATTTTGCGAGCGTGCTGCCAAGGCTCGCCGCCGCCATTCATCACGGCGGCGCGGGCGTCACCCATGCGCTGGTGACCCACGCCGTCCCGCAGGTCGTCGTCCCCCATGCAGCGGATCAGATGCACCAGGCGCAGGGCGTCGTGCGCAGCGGCGTTGGGTTGCATCTGCCGGCCAAAGAAGCCACCGTTGAGCGGCTCACCGTGGCCCTGGCGCAACTGCTGCCCGATCTTTCCAGTTGGCGGGCCAATGCGCGGACGCTGCGCGACGAATTTGCCGGCCTGGGGGGCATCGCCCGCGCAGCGGATCTGTTGGCGCGGGTGCGCGGGTAGAGAGAAGTGTAAATCGGGATGGCTCAAACATCAGGCATCAACGTAGTGCGGTAGTGCGTGACTGGCGCAAAATTTTTCACCCACCCTGCTCCACCGGCAGCTGTTCCTTCTCGGCCCAATACTCGATACCGCCGATCATCTCCTTGACTCGAAAACCCAGCGCCGATAGCTTGATGGCCGCCTTGGTGGCGCCGTTACAGCCAGGCCCCCAACAATAGACCACCAACAACGTCTCTTTGTCGAAACGAGCGGTAGTCTCGGCGTTGATGAGGGCGTGAGGCAAGCTCACCGCGCCGGGCGTGTGGCGCTCGGCATAGGCCTCGGGGCTGCGCACGTCGATGACGGCAAAACCGGGGACACCGGCCTGCATGTCGCTGTAGAGGTCCGACGGGTCGGTCTCGTAGGCGAGCTTGCGGCTGAAAAAGGCGTAGGCGTCGACTGGCTCGGCCGCGGGCGTCGCCAACACGCGTGAGGCGAAAGAATCGGTATAACGTGGCATCGGTCATTCCTTTCGAAAACTGCTCTGAAAATAGGGCAAAACAGTGCAACATAGAGATGCACAGAGAACACGGAGAAAAACCTCTGTGTGCTCGGTGTCTCCTCGGTGTTCTCTGTGTTCCTGCTGTACGCCGCCATTTTCATCGTCTACGTGCTGTGAAAATAGGCCAGAGCTACAACCGATTTTGAGATAGTCTCGGGCGAAAAGTTGGCTCTGACCGTGACTACACTTTATAATGAGTGGCCGAACATGTAAATGTGTTTTTTCCGAAGCGCGCATTCGGAAAAACCGAACACTCGCTATGGAACTGTACCAACTCCGCACCTTTGTCGCCGTGGCCGAGACGCAGAGCGTCACCCGCGCCGCCGAGCGGCTCTATACCACGCCGCCGTCGGTGAGCGCCCACATCAAGGCCCTCGAGGCGGAACTGGGTCTCACTCTCTTTCATCGCACCCCGCGTGGGATGGCGCTTACCCTGCATGGCGAACTCCTCAAGCAGCAGGCGGTCACCGCGCTGGAAGCCGCCGATGCATTGATCCGCCGGGCTGCAAACCTCCACCACGCGCTCGTGGGCCGGCTACGCGTGGGCGTGAACAGCGCGCCGGCGCGGCTGGGGTTGCCGCCGGTGCTCAATGCGCTGCAAGCCAGCCACCCTGAGCTCCAGGTCACGCTGGCCCCCAGTGTCTCAGGGCGGATCGCCACGCAGTTGCAGCAGGGCGCGCTCGACGCCGGCTTTCTCTTTGGCCCATCGCCTGCGGAGGGGGTCATCACCGCCCCGCTCGCTGATGTGGAACTGGTGGTGGCGGCCCCCGCTACGTGGGAACCGCTCATGTGCGAAGAACGTTGGGAAGAGATGGCTGCATTGCCGTGGATCGCATCCACGGTCGATTGCCCGTTCGAGACACTGAGCGACGCGCTCTTTGCCCGGCGTGGCCTTGCCGTGCGCAAGGCGGTGGTCACCGACGACAGCGTCACCAAGATTGATCTGGTGCGCGCCGGGGTGGGGGCGGCGTTGGTCGAGCGGGCCGATGCCGAAGCCACCGGGGACGGCGTAGTGCTCTGGGCGCCACAGCTGATAGCATGCACGTTGTCGTTGGCGTGGCTCGCCCATAAAACAGAGGAGCCCTGTCTGGCCGCATTTCGCCGACAGGTCGTTGACTTTTGGCAGACCCAACCGCGCCGTGCGCACCTGGGGATGGATTGAGAAACCAATGAATCGTTTAGACCGGCATGATTTGATTATGATGTCCCGCCGCAAACGGCTGCGCGCACAGACCAACCGTCCGCGCCCGTGGCTTTGGCTGGGGCAGAGTGTGGGTGTGCTGCTATTGGTGGTGGTGCTGGGCGCGGGGGCGGTGTTAGCCTTGGGCGTGGCCACGGTGGTGGGCGTCTATCGCACCTACGCCGCGCAACTGCCCGACGCCGCCATCATCGAGACGCAGCAGGAAGAGTTCGAGACAGTGCGCATCTTTGACCGCACCGGGCAATATCTACTCTACGAGAGCGTTGACCCACGGCCCTTCCGGGGTGACCGGCGCTACTTGGCGTTTGGCGAGCTGCCGCCCGTGGCCTATCAGACCGCGGTTGCGCTCGAAGACCGTAACTTTTGGGAGAATCCGGGCGTCAACGTACGTGGTCTCTTCCGCGCATTCTTCTCCAATTTGCAGGGCGGCGCGGTGCAGGGCGGTTCGTCGATCACCCAACAGCTCATCAAAAATGTGATCATTGCCCCCGAAGATCGCGCCCAACAGAGCTACGCCCGCAAGATCAAAGAGGTAGTGCTCGCCGCTGAAGTGACCCGCCGCTATCCCAAAGAGAAGATTCTTGAGTGGTATCTCAACTACAATTTCTATGGCAATTTGGCCTATGGCATTGAAGCGGCCAGCCAGGTCTATTTTGGCAAAAGCGCCCGCGAACTGACCCTGGCCGAAGCCGCCATGTTGGCGCCCATTCCCCAGTTTCCGGCGCTCAACCCCTTTGACAACTTCGATGACGCCAAACGCCGGCAGGGTGTCACGCTGCAGGCCATGGCCGAGGCCGGCTATATCACGCAGGCCGAGGCGGACGCCGCATTTCGCGAAGAGTTGGGTAGCCTGCGCAAATCGGTGGCCGAACGTTTTGACAACCTGACCGCCCCCCACTTTGCCCTCTATGCGCTGGACCAGATCAAGCGACAATACAACACGACGGAGGACCCCTACTTCATCTGGCGCAAAGGGTTGACCGTCTACACCACGCTGGATGTGCCGTTGCAACGGCATGCGGAGCAGGTGGCGCGCGAACAGGTGGCGCAGCTGCTCGAAACCGGCAAGAACGCCAGCAACGCCTCGGTGGTCGCCATCCGCAACGACACGGGCGAGATTTTGGCCATGGTCGGTTCGTTGGATTACAACAACGATGAGATCGACGGCCAGGTCAACGTGGCGATTGCCGAGCGACAGCCGGGGTCAAGCTTTAAGCCCTATGTCTACCTGACCGCGCTGACCGAAGGCATGAACGCCGCCACCATGATCCTCGATGTGCCGTCGGCCTTCCCACAGGGGGATGGCAGCTTCTACCGCCCCGAAAATTACGACCGGCAATACCATGGGCCGGTGTCGTTGCGCAATGCGCTGGCGCGCTCGTACAACATCCCCGCCATCAAGGTGATGGAGCGCGTGGGTGTGGCCGATGCGCTCCGCATGGCCCACCGTATGGGCATCAACGGTCTCAATCGAGGGCTTGAGTTTTATGGCTTGAGCCTGGTGTTGGGTGGCGGCGAGGTTCGGCTGCTCGACCATACCTATGCAATGAGCGTCTTTGCCAACCAGGGCGTGATGATCGGCGAGCCGGTTTTGCCCTCGGAACGACGCTCGGGCTATCGCAACCTCAACCCCGTGGTGCTGCTCCAGGTGCGCGACAGCGAAGGCAATGTCCTCAAGAAATACGAAACACCCGCCAGCGAGCGCATCATCGGCGCCGAGGCTGCCTTTATCATGTCCGACATTATGAGTGACGATGTGGCGCGGGCGCCTGCGTTTGGCGCCAACACCCGCCTCACCCTGCCCGACCGCAAAGTGGCGGCCAAGACCGGCACTACCAATGGCTTTAAGGATAACTGGACGGTGGGGTACACGCCGCAACTGACGGTGGGCGTCTGGGTGGGCAATACCGACAATGAATCGATGGTCAATGTCACTGGCCTCGACGGCGCCGCGCCGATCTGGAATGCGGTCATGGCCAGGTATCACGAGGGGCTGCCCGCCGCCTGGTACGACCGACCCGCTTCGATTACCACCCGCGCGGTCTGTATGCCCAGCGGTCTGTTGCCCACCGACTACTGCCAGAGCCAGCGTAACGAGATCTTTATTCCTGGCACCGAACCGACGCTGCAAGACACCATCTGGCAGCCCTTTGAACTGGACCAGACCACCGGGCAACTGGCCGGCCCCAACACGCCGCCCGAAAACCGCATCCAGAAGGTCTATCAGATCCTGCCGCAAGAGGCCACCGACTGGGTACGCGAGAACGGCGTCGAACAGCCGCCGACATCGGTGGCTGAGGCGCCCCTCGACAGCTTTGACCCCGACGCCGCCGTGATTGCGCCGCGCGTCAACGACTTTATCACCGGCGTCTATGAAGTGCGGGGCAACGCCCGCGGCGGCCCCTTCCGTCTCGAGTTTGGCCGCGGCTTTGAGCCGCAAGAGTGGACGCCCATCGGCGACGAGCGCGGCGATGAGGTGACCAATGACATCCTGCAAACGCTGGATACAGGGCCGCTGGAAGAAGGCGTATACACCCTGCGGCTGACCGTCAACCGCGGCGACGGGCCGCGCGAAGTCAAGATTCCCTTTACCGTGGACCATACACCGCCCACGGTTGTGCTCTCTGAGCCACGCACAAACCGGCTCTATGTGATGGAGCAGGATGAACAGATCAATGTCAACGCCCTGGTGCAAGACGCCTGGGCCGTTGATCGAGTGGTCTTCTTTATCGATAGCCGCTCCTTCTTTACCAGCACAGTCTCACCTTACAATGCACGCTGGAAGATCGAGATGCGTGATATTGAACAGATCGAGCAGGCGGCTACACAAAACTGGCTTGGCTTCGAGAGCGACGATCCCGATGTGCAGCCCGGGCGCATGTTGCCCTATGGGGATGGCTTTCAGGCCATCCGCACCAGTGGCGGCGTCTACTTCGAGAGCCACACGTTCAAGGTGCAGGCGTATGATAAGGCCGGCAACAGGACCGAAAGCCCCGAAGCCCGGGTCTATGTGCGCCACCGAAAACCGCGTGAATGACAAGAGGGGAAGTCTGCACCGATGATCTTCAAACCCATCCCCGACCGGACGCGCTGGGAGGGATTCTTGGCGGTTGGTTGGATTGTGCTGCTCAACGGCCTCTTGCTGGCATGGGCCATGAACCGACCGACCGACTGGCTCAAGTTCACGCTAGCCTTGGTCGTTATGTTCAGTCTGCCTGTGGTGGGGTATGTACTCTACCGCACATGGGCCGCCTTTAGCCTGGAGTATTGGGTGGATCGCAACGCGCTCACCATCCGATGGGCCAATGTGCGCCATATCGTACCCATCAGCTCCATCCAGCGCATCATCGACGGCGGCGTGGCCGAGATAAGCCGCCCGCGCTGGTATCACTGGCCCGCGCCCGGTCTGCGGCGAGGCAGGGCAGCCGAGTTGCCCAATCTGGTTTTGTGCGCCACGCGGCCGCTCCCAACATGCCTGCTGTTGGATACGGGGGATGCGGTCTATGTGGTCTCGCCTGAGTGGCGAGCGCGCTTTATCGAGCAACTGCAAGAGAGCTATCAGTTGGGGCCGGCGTTATCGCTCACGGTGGCGGAAAAGCGCACCACCTTTGCCCGCCAGGGATTGGGTGATCGCTGGGTTGGCTTTGCCCTGCTGGGCATCGGGATGCTGGGTGTACTGGCGCTCTTCGGCCTGTTGATGGTGCAGTTCCCGTCGCTGCCCAATTTGTTGCCATTTCGCTACAATGCGGAAGGGTTGCCCGAAGCTGTACGCGACAAGACTGCGCTCTTCATTATTCCGGCCATTGGTCTGTTGACCTGGCTCGTCAACGCATTCTGGGGTATGTGGATGATGGTGCGCAAGCAGCCCACCGGCGCATACATGCTGTGGGGTGGCGCCATTGTGGTGCAAGTATTCTCACTGCTGGCGCTGAACAGCCTGCTGCCATAGACAATCGTAGACAGACAATCGAAGGCAGCCGGTGCGCGCCATGTCGCGATTGCGCATTGCATAGCCAGCTTACGTGGCCTTTTTTGCCAAGTGCGCTATAATTGCCGCTAATATTCAACCGCCAGCGTCGATAGCGCAGCGCAACAAACACATAGCACTTACGCA
This sequence comes from Caldilineaceae bacterium, assembly GCA_023384495.1. GTDB lineage: Bacteria > Chloroflexota > Anaerolineae > Caldilineales > Caldilineaceae > CFX5. Next base: position 17,288 of record JAHDWG010000006.1, on the reverse strand, counting down.
AGCCTTAACGAATGGTTTGTTGGTTGACAGCGTTGTCTCGCCTGAGAATCATCCGGCGCTGCGTAAGTCAGGACACAATTGCGACCCTACTCGCGACCTGATCGCGATCACGATGAGGAGAACCAGGCACGTGGGTGACTTGGAACAGTCGCCGTTTTTGAGCATTATCATCCCCGCCTATAACGAAGGTAAGCGTCTGCCGCCAACCCTGCATAAGGTTGCCGAATTTTTGCGACGCCAGCCCTACCGGTCTGAGGTGATCGTCGTCGAGAACGGATCGACAGACGATACATCGGCGGTGGTCGAGCATTTCTGCCACCACGACGTACGCGCCGATGATCCGTTCCGCATTCACCTGTTGCACACGGCGCAGGGCAAGGGTGTGGCGGTCAAAGCGGGGATGCTGAGGGCGCACGGCGAATATCGCATTATGTCGGACGCCGATCTGGCTGTGCCGATCGACGAAGTGAGCAAGTTTCTCCCCCCGGCGTTGCCGGCGCGGGCCTTTGATGTGGCTATTGCCAGTCGCGAAGGGCCGGGAGCCGTGCGCCACGGCGAGCCGTGGGTGCGCCACCTGATGGGCCGCGTCTTCAATTTTCTCGTGCGCACGCTCGCTGTCCCCGGTGTGCAAGATACGCAGTGCGGCTTCAAATGCTTTACACGCGAGGCGGCGCTCTTGGTTTTCCCCTTGCAGCGCATCGACGGTTGGGGCTTTGATGTGGAAATCCTGCACATTGCCGGGCTGCACGGCCTGCGCATGGTCGAGGTGCCTGTCCACTGGTACTATGGGCAAAATAGCCGCATCCGCCCGATCCAGAACACCATCAGCATGGTGACGGAGCTGTTGCGCATCCGCCTCAACGGGCGCCGGGGCTATTACGATGGCCCACCCCCCACTGCCGTTGCCGACAACCTACCCGCGGCATGACGCATGGGGATCGCCCCAACCTGCCGCCACCAGGGATGGCGGCGTTCCCACCGATGGGTGTTGTTTGTCCCTAAGATCAAAATAAACAAAGAGAGCGCCTAATATTAGGCGCTCTCTTGATGTCTGAGTCTATCCCTCAACAATCCGGGGATGACTATCTCTATCCGTTGCGCACCGAGCCTTTTGCCAGCGGCTGACCGGCGGCGGGGCGGCGGCTGCGCAGGTCATTGACGACGGCGTAGGCCAGGGCCAGGGCCGCCAGCGAAGCGACAAACCAGGCAACCAGGTTGGTCGTTGCGGCTGGGCCAGCCAGCTCACCGACATCGGCCACGAAGGCCGGCGCAACGGGCGCATCCCCCAGCGGCTGCGGCGTACGGCTCACGTTGGTGACGGCATAGACAGCGCCTGTGCGGCCACTCACGGGCAGCAAGTCAGCCACCGCTACGTTGCGGTCGGTGTGCAGCGTGGCCCAGCTCTGTGCGCCGTCGGTGCTCATCGCCACCCCCACCGGGCTTTGGTGCAGCTCGGTTGAGCCATAGAGATAGCTCGTCGCCACATAGACCACGTCTGGCTGAAGCGGGTCAATCGCCAGCGCGTCAACCTGCAAACGGGAGCCGGGGACCAGCCCCAAACCCTCGTTGGCCAGGGCCCAGCTGCGCCCGTCACTGCTCTTGAGCAACCCCCGGTCGCTGGTGCCCACATAGACCGTAACCGGCGATGTATCGGCAATCGCCAGCGCGGTCGGCGCGCTGCCGAGGTTGTCCACGGCCACCCAGTTGAGGCCAAAATTCTCGGCCCGATAGAGCTGCGTGCGAGTGCGGGCAAAGGCCATACCATCGCCCGTGCTGGCAGCCGCCACATCGAGAACCGGCTCGTCGAGCCGCAGATGGCCGCCGCTGATCATGCTCGAACCCACATCGCGCAGGCGGAACAGCCCGGCAGTGTCGGTGCCCACATAGACCAGGCGCTGCGCCCGATCCACGGCGATGGCGGTGACGCCCCCGACAAGCTGGTCGCTAAGCGGCACGCGCAGCCAGGTGCGGCCACTGTCAGTCGAGCGGTACAGGGCAAGTTCGTTAGCGGCGCCCAGGTAGATCGTTTCGGCGTTGTGCGGGTCCACCGCTACCGCGCCGGCAATGATGCCTTCGGGCGCGCTCACTTCAGCCCAACCATAGCTTCCACCGGCATAGAGAACCCCACCATCGATTGCGTAGCTAATGTTGTGCGGCGTAGCGGCAAACTCACGTACATTCTCCAAGCTCGGCTTGGTTGCCACAGAGGTGCTGCCGTTAACGGCGCCGGCAAAGACCGCAATGGTCAAAACGGTTGCGGCCACGATCATGAGGATGCGGTTCATTCGTGCGTTCAACATTGTTCTTCATCCTTGTCTAGGGCGATTGTAAGCTACGATTCCCCTACGGACGCCCTGCATCTATCTTTCTCTGCTACCAGACGGATGGGGGGGGGTGTTTGTTCCGGCAGTTTTCGTCAGGTTGGTTTTCGTTACTTATTATGATCGTGTTGCAGATTGATTATCCTGATTCACAGTTTAATCATCGTTGATCGATCTTGTTTGACCCCTTTGACATTCGATTCGGACCAATAGCTGACGGTGCGCGGGTTTGCACAGTGAACGCGCGCCAGGCGCCGGCTGGCGTGTAGCCACAGGCCTCGCTGCCACAATCTCTTCAATTTGTGGTTATTTGTAGGCTATTTTGCTATCGGCATCACATCGCGGGCGCGGCCGATATGCACCATGAACCACGAGAGGTCGTTGGTGGCCAGCCCCTGCTGCACCCACCACAGTTCGAGCATACCCGCATGAAAGCGCGCCCGGTCGAGCGCGGCTTCGATGGCCGGGTAATGAGGGATCATGCGCTGCACAAACGACTCTCCCAACGTGTTGATGAGCAGCGCAAAGTCGCTGGCCGGGTCGCCCAGGCTGGCTACACCGAAATCGATGACGCCGCTGAGCTGCCCCGCGACCGGGTCGAAGAGCATGTGGTAGGCAGCCAAATCGTCGTGGATCAGCGCCGGCTCGAAACGCAAATCGAGCGCGCCGCTGCGCACTGGGCCAAAGAGCTCTGCCAGCCAGGCCTTCTGGTCGGCCCACAGAAAGGGGTAGAGCTGACGCTCGATGGTCTCGAAGCGGGTCAGCCATTCATCGGGTGTGGGCTGGGCCGGGGCGGGAAGGGACAGCGATGCCAGCGCCGCCGTGGAGATCGTGTGAAGCTCGCGGAGAAAACGCGCCAGTTGTTCGGCCACTCTGTCTTGTATGAAACGATCCTGCCGCAGCAGTGTGTTGCGGCTGAGGGGTTCGCCATCGATAAAGTGATAGAGCACACATTGCTCACCCAGCCACTCGAACCTAGGCGTAGGCAAGGCGACATGCTGCTGCACCACGTGCAGGATCTTGCTCTCACGCGCCAATGCCTGGTGTCCGGCGTCATTTTTGGGGAAGCGAAAACACCATTCCCGATTGACGATCACCACATCATTGGCCAGGCCGTCGCGATTGAGCTGCATCTCGCCACCCGCTAGCTCGGGCCGGTGCTCCCGAATCAGGCGCAGATAGGGGTCGGGTATTGGGTCTGGTTGCGTTATGGTCATCATGCCTTTCTAGAGCTAGAACAGTAGCGACAGCCACCCAACACCGATCAACAGGCTGAAGAGTGTGATAGGGATACCGGCCTTGAGATACTCGTTGAAGCTCAGTTGCACGCCCTGGCTGCGCGCGCTTTCAGCGACGATGAGATTGGCGACCGAGCCGAGCAGCGTCAGGTTGCCGGCCAGCGTTGTTGCCATAGCCAGCGTGAGCCATGTCTGTTCGGGGTTGGGGAACTGGGGCACAAAGGGCCGAAACAGCAGCACAGCCGGCACATTCGACACCAGGTTGCTGAGGATGGCGCTCACCACGGTCAGCGCGGCAATGCCCCGTTGCGCCACCGGCTCGGCCAACGAAAATAGTTGCTCGCTGACGCCGAGCGTCTCCAGCGCGCCCGTCACCATAAACAAACCCGCAAAAAAGACAAGCAACGACCAATCCACTTCGCGAAAAACGGCCTCCGGCTCGGTGCGGCGGCTGATGAGCAGTAGCGACGCCGCGGCCAGCGCCGCCAACGGGATCGGGAAGCCCGTCACAAAGGCGACAACCATCAGCCCCGTGGCGATCATCGCCTTGCGCAAGAGAGAGCGGCGCGTCTCGACGGCAATGGCAGGCGGTTTGACAAAGCCGCGCGCCGCAAAGTCCCGTCGATAGACAATGACAATCACGAGCCAGATCACTACCATCCCACCAAGCGCAGCCGGGGCCAGATTGGCCGTAAACTGCACGAACGGGATTGCCGATGCGATGCCAATGATCATGTTCTGCGGGTTGCCGGTGATGGTGGCGACCGATCCGACATTGGTCGCCGTGGCCAGCGCCACCAGGTAGGGGATCGGACGCTGATCCAGCGAGCGACAGATCGCCAGCACCAATGGTGTGAAGACGAGCACAATGGTGTCGTTGAGAAAGATAGCAGACAAGGCGCCGGCGGAGACAATCAACAACGCCAGCAGTTGCCGCGGCGATTGCGCCCAGTGCACCACACCGTTTGCCACTAGTTGAAAAAAACCGGCGCGGCGCAGATTTGCATTGAGGATCATCATGGCAAAGAGCAACGTCAGCGTGTTCAGGTCAAGGGCGGCAAAGGCTTCGTCCAGTGTCATTGCGCCCAGCACAATCAGCAATGTGGCGCCCGTCAGCGCGATAGTGGCCCTGTTCATGCGCAGCCCAGGGTAGCGCCCCACCGCCACGCCCACAATGGTCACGGCGACGAGGATGAGCGACGGCCAGAAGGTCAGGTAGGATGGGAGCATAGGTGGAGACTAGAGACTGGCGACAAGGGGCTGGAGGCTGGAGGATCTGCGATGATGTGAGCGCGCCCAGCGATAGTGTGCGCGATGTCTCACCCGTCACTGCTCCAGCGCTCGCCCGCCCGCAGCACGCAGTATGGTTGTTCGAGCTGTTGGCACTTGGCCACAAACGCATCAGGCGACGCGGTATTGAAAGTGAACATCTCGTAGTGACAAGGGATGACCACGCGCGCGCCAATTGCCTTGGCGAGTTGGGCCGCCTCTGGGCCGTTGAGGTTGCCGGCGACACGGCGTTCGGGCGAGCGCCCGTTAATGGGCAGGATCGCCACATCGATCGCCCATTGCCGCAGCCGTTCGACCATCCCCGCATACCAGACTGTATCACCGCTATGATAGATTATCCATCGGCCGCACTGGACGACGTAGCCCAAAAATCTGTGACGGCCTGCCGCATCCTGTTCGAGCTGCTCGTGGGCTGCCGGCAGCGCCGTGATGGTGAATGGGCCCACTGTCGTCGATGCGCTGTCATCCAGCCCGATAGGCCACGCCAGGTCACACTGGAGGCGCTCGGCCACGAACGCCCGGTTGGCTTCGGGGATCACCAGGGTGATTGCTGGATTGGCGGCCATGAGCGGGCGCAACGTCTCTGCATCCAGGTGGTCGGTGTGGTTGTGGCTCGACGTGACCACATTGACAAAGTCCAGCTGCTCGGGGGCGATCACCTGCGCGGTCATACGGATGTGTGGTTTGTCGGTGGCGGCATATTTGTGGGTCAGTGAATCAGATAGATAGGGGTCAAACAGGAGATGGCGACCCTGCCACTGTACTAGAAAGCCGCTTTGCCCCAACCACCACAGATGAAGATGACCTGCTTTGTGGTGGGCGTGGGCGATATCGGCTAACAGATCTTGGCCAGCCAGCATGGGCTGAATCATTATTCGCTCCTCAACGACCTGCGGTGGATTCTTGACAACCCATTTGTGCTGCGATTATAGTGTTTCCATACAACCTCTGCAACTTCGTACGAACCCTCACTTGTCGATTGTCCTGGCCAGTTGACCAGGCATAAGTCCATGCGCGCGGCCAGCATCAATTCCCGCCGCCTGTGTATGGTCGGGCAGTCAACTTCCTTGTTATAGTGAATCTACCAGAACTTGTGTTTGCCACCGAGAAACATAGCGTTCGGCGCTCTGTATCCATCCGGCCAGCAACACGGGTGATGATCAGAAAAAGGAGAGGATAGGCCATGCAAGTGCAAGACTATATGAGTTCACCCGCGATTACCGTTACTGCCGAGACGCCGTTTCAAGACGCGCTCAAGCTCATGCAGGCCAGCAAGATCCGGCGCCTGCCTGTTGTGGACAGTGCAAACCGGCTCGTCGGTATCGTCTCCGAGCGTGATCTACTTCACGCGTCGCCGTCACCGGCCACCTCGCTCAGCGTGTGGGAGCTCAACTATCTGCTCTGGCGCTTGACTGTGCGCGACATCATGACCGAAAAGGTCGTTGCTGTTGCGCCCACCACGCCACTGGTGGAGGCAGCCCGGCTCATGGTCGAAAAGAAGATCGGGGGGCTGCCGGTGGTCGACGAGCAAGACCGCATTGTCGGCGTGATCACTGAGACCGATATCTTCAAGAGGTTCGTCGCCATGGCCACCAACCAGGTCAGCAGTTCATAAAGTGCGGTTGCTTTGAAAACGCGATGGTTGCAGTTGGGATCATCACCGCCTATCCCCATAAGTGGCGTAGAATTTTCGGCGCCCATAGCATTGAAGGACAAACAACCTAATGACCAAATCCCTTGTCAGAGAATGGATGTCCCCCAAGCCGATTACGGTAGACAGCAAAGTGGGCGTCTCCGTGGCCTATCATCTGATGCGGCTCAACGAAGTGCGCCGGTTGTTGGTGCTCAACGACAACGACGAACTGGTCGGCATCGTCACTTGGGGTGACATTCGCGCCGCCCACCCCAAAAGCCGCGCCTCGCTAGAAACTCGTGACGCCTGGGAGAGCCACTTTCTGACCGCAACGATGGAGATCCGCGAGATCATGACCCCGAATCCAGTTACGGTCTCCCCAGACACTTCCATGCGTGAGGCGGCGCGCCTGATGCTCGAACACAAGATCGGCGGCGTGCCCGTGCTCGACGGAAAACGCATCGCCGGCATCCTGACAGAGACGGATCTCTGCCGCTTTGTGGTGGAGACAGAAGAAAAATGACGATGGGCCATAGACGATGACCATCGTCTATCGTCCACAGTCCGAACGGAGACACAATCATGGTGCGGGAACAAGTAACCATTGACGGCAACGATGCAGCGGCGCATGTTGCCTATAAAACCAACGAGATCATTGCCATTTACCCGATTACGCCGGCGTCGCCCATGGGCGAACTGGCCGATCTGTGGAGCGCCCGAGGCGAGAAGAACCTGTGGGGCACCACGCCGCTGGTGGTGGAGATGCAATCTGAGGGAGGCGCAGCGGGCGCCGTCCACGGCGCGTTGCAAACAGGCGCGCTGACCACCACCTTCACGGCCAGCCAGGGGCTGCTGCTCATGATCCCCAATATGTACAAGATTGCCGGGGAGCTGACCAGCACGGTCTTTCACATTGCCGCCCGCTCGTTGGCCGCCCAGGGTCTCTCGATTTTTGGCGATCACAGCGACGTCATGGCTGCCCGCGCCACTGGGTGGGGCATGCTCTTTGCCAACTCGGTACAAGAAGTGATGGACTTTGCTCTCATCACCCAGGCCGCCACGTTGGCGGCGCGCGTGCCCTTCCTGCATGTGTTCGACGGCTTCCGCACCTCGCACGAAGTCAGCAAGGTCGAGAAGCTGAGCGAAGCCGACATTGCCGCCCTTATCGACCCTGCCCATGTTCACGCCCACCGCGGGCGCGCCCTGACGCCCGACGCGCCCGTTATCCGCGGCACGGCACAAAACCCTGACGTTTACTTCCAGGCCCGCGAGACGGTGAATCCGTTCTACCTGGCGACGCCCGACATTGTGCAGAATGCCATGGACCAATTGGCGGGCCGAACCGGTCGCCAATACCATCTCTTCGACTATGTCGGCGCGCCCGACGCCGAGCGGGTCATGGTCCTGATGGGCTCCGGCTGCGAAACCGCCGAAGAGACCATCAACCATCTGGTCGCAGAAGGCGCCAAGGTGGGGATGGTCAAGGTGCGCCTCTACCGCCCCTTTGCCGTAGAGCGCTTCCTCGCCGCGCTGCCGGCCACGACCCAGGCGATTGCCGTGCTCGACCGCACTAAAGAGCCGGGCAGCGCCGGCGAGCCGCTCTATCAAGATGTGGTGACCGCAGTCTATGAAGGGGCGATGAACGATGGCCTATCGTCTATGGTCCACCGTCCATCGTCTATCAAAATCATTGGCGGGCGCTACGGGCTTTCGTCCAAAGAATTTACGCCGGCCATGGTCAAGGCCGTCTTCGACGAGCTGACAAAACCGGCGCCCAAAAATCACTTTACCATCGGCATCTTCGATGATGTGACCCACACCAGCCTGGACTTCGACCCCATGTTCGACATTGAATCGCCAGAGACGGTGCGCGCCATCTTCTGGGGCCTCGGTTCGGACGGCACAGTGGGCGCCAACAAGAATTCGATCAAGATCATTGGCGAAGAGACCCCCAACTTTGCCCAGGGCTACTTTGTCTACGACTCGAAGAAATCGGGTGCGCGCACAGTGTCGCACCTGCGCTTTGGGCCCAAGCCGATCCGCGGCGCCTACCTGATCAACCGCGCCAATTTTGTGGCCGTTCACCAGTTCGGCTTTCTCCAACTCTACGACATGCTGGAACCGTCAGAGCCAGGCAGTGTGTTGCTGCTCAACGCGCCCTATGCGCCCGACGCGGTCTGGGACCATCTGCCACGGCGCGTCCAAGAACAGGTCATCGACAAGGGGCTCAAGGTCTATGCCATCGACGCCTATAAGGTTGCACAAGAGCTGGGGCTGGGCGGACGCATCAACACCATTATGCAGACCTGCTTTTTCGCCATCAGCGGCGTCTTGCCGCGCGACGAGGCCATCGACCAGATCAAACAGGCCATCCGCAAGACCTATGGCAAACGAGGCGAGCCCATTGTGCGCAAAAACTTTGCAGCGGTAGACGCAACGTTGGAGCATCTACACGAGTTGGCCATCCCCGCCACGGTGACAAGCACGCTCAGGATGCCGGCAATTGTGCCCGCCCATGCGCCTGCCTTTGTTCAAGAAGTGACAGCCATGATGATGGCGAACAAGGGCGATCTGTTGCCGGTGAGCGCGCTGCCGATCGATGGCACCTACCCCAGCGGCACCACGCAGTGGGAAAAGCGCAACATCACGCAAGAAGTCCCTGTTTGGGAGCCGGACCTCTGCATCCAATGTGGCAAGTGTGTCTTTGTCTGCCCGCACTCGGTGATCCGCGCCAAGGTGCTCGAACCAGAGGCGCTGGCCGATGCGCCCGAGGGCTTCCTGACTGCGGACGCACGCTGGCGCGAATTCCCCGGCCAACAGTATACCCTCCAGGTGGCGGTGGAGGATTGCACCGGCTGCACGCTCTGTGTCGAGGTTTGCCCGGCCAAAGACAAACGGGCTGTGGGGCGCAAGGCGATCAACATGGCGCCGCAGTTGCCCCTGCGCGAGGAAGGGCGCAAGTTCTGGGAATACTTCGAGCAACTGCCCGAACAGGCGCCCGACGCCAGCCTTAACTGGGGTCAGGTGAAGAATGTGCAACTGCTGGAGCCGCTCTTTGAGTTCTCGGGTGCGTGCGCCGGCTGTGGCGAGACACCCTACCTCAAGCTGATCAGCCAGATCTATGGCGACCGGGCAATCATCGCCAACGCCACCGGCTGTTCGAGCATCTATGGCGGCAACCTGCCCACCACCCCCTGGGCGCAAAACGCCGCCGGGCGGGGGCCGGCCTGGTCCAACTCGCTCTTTGAAGACAACGCCGAGTTTGGGCTGGGGATGCGGCTGACGCTGGACAAACAACTCGAATACGCCGCCGAACTGGTCGACCAACTGCGTGGCGTTATTGGCGAGGAGCTGGCCGAGGCGCTACTCGGCAACGAGCAAGCCGACAACGCCGCCATCAATCATCAGCGCGAGCTGGTGGCCGAACTGAAGCAGAAGCTGGCTGGGCTGGATGATCTCCAGGCGCGCGACCTGCTGAGTCTGGCCGACAAACTGGTGAAAAAGGTGGTTTGGATCGTGGGTGGCGACGGATGGGCCTATGACATTGGCTTCGGCGGGCTAGACCATGTGCTGGCCAGCGGCCACAATGTCAACATCCTCGTGCTGGACACGGAGGTCTATTCCAACACCGGCGGCCAGTCGTCTAAGTCGACGCCGCTGGCTGCGGTGGCCAAGTTTGCGGCGGGCGGCAAACCGACGGGTAAGAAGGACCTCGGCCTGATCGCCATGAGCTATGGCAATGTCTATGTGGCGCATGTGGCCATGGGCGCCAACGACCGTCAGACGTTGCAGGCGATCCAAGAAGCCGAGTCGTATGACGGTCCATCGTTGGTGATTGCCTATAGCCATTGCATTGCCCACGGCATCAACATGGCCAAGGGGTTAGAGCAGCAGGCGTTGGCGACGCAGTCGGGACATTGGCCGCTCTATCGCTACGACCCGCGGCGCAAGGCCGAAGGCAAGAACCCGTTCCAACTCGACTCCAAAGCACCGTCGATTGACCTGAAGGCATATGCCTACAACGAAAACCGCTACCGCGTGCTCGAACAGACCAATCCTGTGGCGGCTGCCGAACTGATGGCGCGGGCCCAGGCTGCGGTCAAGGAGCGCTGGCAGGTCTATGAGGAGTTGGCGAAGGGATAGACGATGGTCTATCGTCCATCGTCTATCGTCAAAACAACAGGAGACAATCATGGACTTATCGCCCACCTACCTCGGCCTGAAACTGAATCACCCGGTTGTGCCCGCGGCGTCGCCGTTATCACAGAGCTTGGATGGCATCCGCCGATTGGAGGACGCCGGCGCGCCGGCGGTTGTGATGTACTCGCTCTTCGAGGAGCAGATCGAAGGGGAGAGCCACTTGTTGGACCACTATCTGACCTACGGGGCCGAGAGCTTCGCCGAGGCGCTCAATTACTTCCCCGAGATGGACAGCTACAACGTCGGGCCACATGCCTATCTGGAGCTGATCCGCAACGCCAAGGCCGCGGTGGATATGCCAATCATCGGCAGCCTCAACGGCGTCTCGGCCGGCGGCTGGGTGGAGTATGCCCGCTACATCCAGGAGGCAGGCGCCGATGCGCTGGAGCTCAATATCTACTATATTCCCACCGACCCGTTATGGAGCGGGGCAGAGGTGGAGCAGCTGTATTTGGATGTCGTGCGCACGGTCAAGGCCAATGTGACGATCCCGGTAGCGGTGAAGGTTGGGCCCTACTTTAGCTCGTTTGCCAACATGGCCCACCGATTTACCGAAGCCGGCGCCAATGGGCTGGTGCTCTTCAACCGTTTCTACCAGCCCGACTTCGACCTGGAGCAGCTCACCGTCACGCCCAACCTGGTCTTGAGCAGCCAACACGAGCTACGTCTGCCGCTGCGCTGGGTGGCGATCCTCCACGGCCGCGTGGCGACCGACTTTGCCATCACCAGCGGCGTCCACACCCACGAGGATGTGCTCAAGGGCATGATGGCGGGCGCCAAGGTGGTGATGATGGCCTCAGATCTGCTGCGCCACGGCGTCGGGCGCATTGGCGAGATCGTGGCAGACATGCAGCAGTGGATGGAGGAGTATGAGTACGAATCGGTGGCGCAGATGCAGGGCAGTATGAGCCAGCATAATGTGGCTGACCCAGCCGCCTTTGAACGCGCCAACTACATGAAGGTGCTTCAATCCTGGCAGTTCGACCCAACGGGTGTGTAGATGAGGTGAAGCACGAAAGGGGGTCCCATGACCAAACGCAAAGTGTTGATTCCGCTCGATGGCTCGGCGTTTAGCCGGCAAGTGTTGGCGGCTGTGCACGATTATGTCAAACCGAAAGATGCCGACTTGATCCTGTTGCGCGTGGCGCTGCCCGTGACCCTGCCCGCCGAGGCCATCCCCGTTCCCCGGGTTCCTATGTCGGGCGGCATGGCATTGGCGGCCTCGTTCGAGGCCTACAACCGCGATCTGGAACAGGCCTACACCTGGGCCGCCCACGAACAGGATGCCTACCGGCAGCAGTTGCAGAGTACGTTGGCCGATGATGCAGCCGCCCTGCGCCGGGCTGGCTATCAGGTCACGACCGAAGTGCTCTTCGGCGAGCCGGCTGAACAGATCATCGACTACGCCATAGGGGCCGAGGTGGATCTAATCGCCATGACCACCCATGGCCGCACCGGCATCGGTCGCTTCGTGCTGGGCAGCGTGGCCGAAAGCGTCTTGCGTGGGGTCAACGTCCCCGTTTTGCTCGTGCGGACGGCCGCAGTCACCGAAACGCTCGACCAACCGACGGACCCGTTGCTACAGGGGTTGCAAAACCCACGCCAACTCAAGGTCGCGGTGACCACCGACGGCTCTGCCTACGGCCAACAGGCCGTGCGCTTTGCCGGCGAATTGATGCAAACCTTGCAGGCTGGTTTTACCGTGCTGGTCACCGTGAGCGACCGCGACAGCGCCGGATACAACCAGCAGGTGATGACCGAGACAGTCAACCTGGTGCGTGACCTGACGCCAAAACCGGAAATCGCGCCGCTGGTGGGCTACACCGATGAGACGATTCTGGAGTATTTGGACAAGTACCCAGTTGATCTCCTGGTGGTGGGCGCGTTTCGAGACCGGAGCGCCGGTTCGCCCAAAGTGATCGGCGCAACAGCGCAGCGGATCGTCCACTATGCGCCGGCGTCGGTGCTGATGGTGAAGGGCCGGGCGCCGCGCCTGCAAAAATTGCTCGTCTGCGCCGATGTGGACGACGAGCGATTGGTGACGCTGGCCACAGAATTTGCCCAACGGGTGGGCGCATCGATGACGCTGCTCCATGTCGCGCCGCCGGTCGTGGGCCCCTATGCGGGCCATGTTTCCGCGGGCGATGCCGCCGCCAATGTGCCACTGGAAGAAGCCATGGCCCAAGGCTCGCAGCTTGCAGGCGCGATCAAGACGTGGCAGGCCGAGTTCGCCCGCTACGATCTGGACCCAACCCAGATCCATGTGCGGCGCGGCGCAGTGACCGACACCATTCTGGAGATGGCGCAGTCCGACCAGCCTGACCTGATCATGGTGGGCAGCCGGTCGGGTCCCGGCCACTTCCACAACACCAATGCCAGCCGGATCGTGAGCTTTGCCGAGCAATCGGTGATGGTGGTGCGCCGTCGGCGCGAGTGAGCCTGGGAGATATTCTCTCACCTGAAAGTGAGTCGTCGTATGAAACGACACAAATCGCAAGTTCAAGACTTCATGACCGAAGGACCCGTGGTGATTACGCCGTCAACCTCATTGGTGGAAGCGTACAACCTCATGTTCGACCATGAGATCCGCCGGTTGCCCGTAATCGCGGATGGAGAGCTGGTGGGCATCGTCACACTCAGCGACATTCTGCAGGCCACGCCTGGCTATTTTGACGATGCCGATATGGAGACGCGGTTGGAAATGGCCGCGCGCACCGTGCGCGATATCATGACCTACGATCCCGTCACCATCGCCCCCGAAGACACCATTCAAGAGGCGGCTGAACGTCTGCTGGAGTATCAGATCAGCGGGTTGCCCGTGGTGCAAGACGGTCACGTGGTCGGCATTATCACCGAGTCGGATATCTTCCGCCTGTTGGTGGATGCCTGGTCTGCTGAGTGATCGATGGGTTCGCAATTTGGCCACGAGCCTTCGGGCTATGGCGTTCGCCTGAGGTGAGTATGGTGACCATCAACCCCGTGCTGGAGCGCTTGCTCCACTCAGATGAACCGACAGTACGCTTCAAAACACTGGCGCGCGTGCTCCGGGTGCCGGACGGTGCGCCGGTGCTCCAAGAGACACAAGCCGCGATCCAAACATCGCCGCGTGTGTGCCGGCTCCTTGCGCACTGGGGCCATGATGGCGCCCCCCCTGCACACCCCTACGCCAAATGGGTGGGCGCACACTGGCTCCTCTCCACCTTGGCCGAGCTCGAATACCCGCCGGGCGACGATACTTTGATCCCGCTCCGCGAGCAAGAGCTCGACTGGCTTTTGGGCGTCAGACACCAACGGGGGATTCGTGTCATCAACAGCCGCGTGCGCAGATGCGCCTCGCAAGAAGGGAACGCCATCTACGCGCTGCTCAAGCTTGGCCTGGCCGATGAGCGGGTGGACGAACTGGCCGCCCGCCTTCGCCACTGGCAATGGCCCGATGGCGGCTGGAACTGTGACAAGCGCCCCGGGGCGATCCACTCTTCGTTTATGGAGAGCCTGATTCCGTTGCGGGCGCTGGCGCTTCACGCCCAGGCCACCGGCAACTGGCATTCGCAAGCGGCCACCGAACGCGCCGCCCAGATCTTTTTGGACCGCCGCCTCTACAAACGACGGCGCGACGGCGCTGTGATCGATCCCGATTTTGTCGCGCTCCACTATCCCTGTTATTGGCACTATGATGTACTCTTTGGCCTCAAAGTGATGGCCGAGGCAGGCTTTGTCCATGACCCACGCTGTGTGGATGCGCTCGATTTGCTCGAGGCCAAGGAATTGCCGGATGGAGGTTGGCCGGCGGAGAAGAAGTATTATCGGGTGACAGATCGACCGATCAGCGGTCGATCGCCGGTGGACTGGGGGGGCGCGCACCAGCGGGCGATGAACGAATTTGTGAGCGTCGACGCCCTAACCGTGCTCCGGGCGGCGGGGCGGTTGTAAGCGGTGCATTCAAATCAGCCTAAGCCCCGCAGGGCGCGCCGATAGTCAGAGGCAGGTAGTAACCCTGGCCAGCGCATGATCGGCAGAGCGTCTCGCCTTGCCTCTTTACTTCGCGCTGATTCAGAATCTCTTCACCACAGCGGTCACAGTTGACCCGAAGCCCCGCATGGCTAATAATGTCATCCAGCGCTTGCACCAGCCGGATGGGATGAGCTACGAGCAGTTCGCTCACTGGCATCGACTGATAGCCTTGCAGCATGGCCTCCCAATGGGTGGCGGCGTCGGGCGCATAGTTGTGCGCTGAATGACGGGATTCGGGATGCGGCGCAATGCGCATGGCCGTGTTGGTTTTGGTGTCTACAAACGTGGCGGCCACCTTACCGTAATCTTCGACGCGCATGGTACGGCGACCAACCCAACAATTGGTCGCCACAGCGATCCCGTCGGAAAAACAACCGTCGGTTTCGACGATGGTGAGCAAGCGTTTATCAACTTGGGGCAGTGCAAGCCCCAACAGATCGCCAGCCCACATGCCCATGCGGACGCCCAGCACCTGGCGTGGGCACAGGTGCTGATGCAGTGCTGCAGAACGCGTAAGTAATTCTTGTAGCTTGTCCATCGCATTATCATAACATTGGGTCAATCGGGTTTCAAGTGGAATCCGAACGCTTGGAAGGCCCGGATGCAAGGCAGCCTGACCAGCCGGCACACGAGACCATAATCGAAAGGAGACGCTCATGTACAAGACAATCCTCACGCCGCTAGACGGCTCGGCGCGGGCAGAGCGAATACTGCCGCAGGTGGAAGCGATTGCCGAGCGCTTTGGAGCCGAGATCGTGCTCTTGCAGGTGATTGAGCCGGCCAGTGTGGGCATCACCACCCGCGACGGCAGCACGATGGTGTTGATGGGGCTGGTTGACCAGCAGATCAGCGAAGCCCGCGCCTATCTGGAGGGCTTACGCGCCCAGATCCAATCGCGGGGGCTAAAGGCGCGTGTATTGGTGGCCTATGGCCCGCCGGTCTCGATCATATTGGATGCAGCCGAGCGCGAAGGCGCCGACCTGATCGCCATGGCCAGCCACGGGCGCACCGGCCTGGAACGTGTCTTTTATGGTAGCGTGGCTGCCGGTGTGCTCAACCAGGCCAGCCAGCCCTTGCTGCTGATCCACGCCCAGGGTTCGTAGAGAGAGCGCTAGCGGAATCGAAAGATTGGCGGTTCGTTGTTCTCCTCAGGGCACAGGAGGGTGGGTGGAATGGAACTGGAACCACGGGCGCTTGAGGCCTATTTCACACGTCTCATGGGCCGACCGGTAGCCATCGAGGCGCTCCAACCGCTTGGGGGGGGCGCCACGGGGGCCGCCGCCATCAAGGCCTTTGGCTATGGTCGCCCCCTCTGTATTGACTTTCGCATGGGCGACGAACGTCGCCAGGTTGTGCTGCGCCAGGTCAAACGAAATGGCTATGGCCACGAACTCGACGCCGACCGCATGGCCGAGGTCTGGTGGAGCTTTGGCGCCTTCAACCAGCTGCCGCGCCACACCCAGGCAGTCGACATGGTGGGGGTAACCCGGAGCGGATGGCTTGAATCGCTTGGCCATGTGCAGGAATTGCTGCTGCTGACGGACTACGCGCCCGGCGCGCCCTACGCCGATGACCTGTTGCGCATCCGCGATGAAGGGCGCTGCACGGGGCTGGACATCCAACGGGCGCAGGCGCTCGGCAGCTATCTTGCCCAGATCCATGCGGTCAAACACACCGACCCGCTGCTGTGGCGGCGACGACTGCGCGACCTAGTCGGCGATGGCGAAGGCATTATGGGCCTGGCGGATGGTTACCCCGGCGATTTCTCCCTGGCCACTGAGCACGACCTGCGCGCCATCGAAGAAGCCGCCAATCGCTGGCGTTGGCGCCTAAAGCCATTGAGCCACCGCTTGAGCCAGGTGCATGGCGATTTTCATCCCTTTAACATTCTTTTTGCCGAGGGAGACACATTTCATCTGCTCGACCGTAGCCGCGGCGAGTGGGGCGAGCCTGCTGACGATGTCAGTTGCCTGGCGATCAACTATCTCTTCTTTTCGCTCCAACGTTATGGCGCATTGGAAGGCCCCTTTGCTGAACTCTATGACGCATTTTGGGAGCAATATCTGTCGTTGGTGGATGACCCAGAGCTGACTGCCGTGATCCAACCCTGGTTTGTCTGGCGCATCCTGGTGCTAGCAAGCCCCCAGTGGTACCCTACGCTGCCCGACTCAGCGCGGCGCAAGCTCTTTACTTTTGCCCACAGGCTGTTACAAGAGGAGCGTTTCGAATGGAAGGAGATCAACCGCTATCTGAAGGAATGACCTCATTCAGGCCTGCCCCCGGTTTCGCCATCTGGTTCACCGGGCTGCCCGCCGCGGGCAAAACAACGCTGGCACAGACGGTTCAACGTCAACTGGCGGCGTGCGGTCTCTCTACCATCCTCCTCGATTCGGATGAGTTGCGCGCCATTTTGACGCCGGAACCCACCTACAGCGACGCTGAACGGGATTGGTTCTATGGCGCATTGGCGGGGCTGGCGGCTCTCCTGACGCGTAACGGCGTAAACGTTCTCATTGCGGCCACCGCCCACCGCCGCGCCTATCGAGACGCAGCCCGCGCCCAGATCGAACGGTGTGCCGAAGTGTCTGTGGCGTG
>JAHDWG010000005.1:30330-41610 GCA_023384495.1 Caldilineaceae bacterium | reverse complement strand
GGTAATCGAGCAGCTCGGCGCCCAGGGCTGTCACCTCCTCTTTCCAGCCCTGCTCCACGGGGCCGTGGAACTGGACGATATAGTAGCCGCGTTGGCCCTGAGCATGGCCGGCAATCGCCAGCCCCGGTGGAAGCGTCGGTTGCTCACCCTGGGCCGGGTTGAACGTGGCGACGTGCAGCTTGATGGGAGCTGCTGCGCCAGGTGAATCGGACGGCGCTGCCTGGCTGGGGCCGGAGAGGGGCGCCAGCATCAACAGCATGACAAACGAGACTTGCAACAACAGCTTGTTGCGCGCATTCATGAGTCAGACCTCCTACGTTAAACGTAATCAGAATAGTGGGACTGAAATGAAAGTTGGGTGATGGGCGAAGCTGTTGCTCGATAAGCGCAGGCATAGCCGTCGAACACGGAGCGCGACCGATGGGGATGATGATGTTCCGGCTTTTTGGTATCTTGCTTACTATACGCTTAAGAGGGCTATGTGCAAAATTGGGGCTAACCTGAATGACCGCATGGCCCGGTATATCCACTCAGTGTTTGGCCAATGCGCCGCACCCCACAACCCCCTGTGGCGCTACCCGTCTTTGTGACTTGGCGCAAAAAGTGCAAACATAGCGATCGGAATTGACAGGCAATTCAATTCGGCGTATACTTGCGGTATAAATTTTATAGCGCCCGCGACAGCAACTGTGCGGTGGTTGGCGGTTCTGGTTTACTCGGGCGCTGGCGACCGGCAAGCTCAGCGCCGGCATGTTCAAAGGTAGAGACCGTCGATTCGTTATGTTCGTCCAAAATTGCGCTGTTTCCTTTCATCTTACTTGCTCGTGTCGCTAGCGGGAGCCGCCAGCATGATGCTGGTTGCCCCGCGGATTGACCCTGCCAGCGATGAGGTGTGGTGCAACGGAGGACGTTCGATTGGATGGCGCCAAGTCGGCGCGGCTTGACAGCCGGCCATCAATCGAAACATCTGAAGAGGCAACCAACGGTGGGTGAATTGCCCCTCGTTGTGTACGCCGGGTTCATCGCTAGGGATGGGCCCGGCGTATTTGTTTGCCGCCTAACCTTTGCGCGTTGGCGCATCACGTTTGACGCACGACAATTGCATTTGTATCAACTCGAGGAGATCTTTTTGCATGGCGACAGTATTGATTCCAACCCCGTTGCGCCGATTCACCGGTGGCCAGGCCAAGCTCACGGTGGCCGCTGAAGATGTCGGCAGCCTGCTGCGGGCGGTCGACGGCCAATTCCCCGGCATTGCCGACAAGGTGTTCGACGGTGACGGCAATGTGAAACGTTTTATCAATGTCTTTGTGAATGACGACGAAATTCGCTCGCTACAGGGCCTGGCGACACCGGTCAAAGAGAGCGACCAGGTGTCGATTGTGCCGGCCATGGCAGGCGGCGCGGCGTAAATGGGAGCCAAAACATATGAGTCGATACAACCGTGACCAACTGGTGCAACTGGCAAAAAGCCAGATCACCGAGATCTCGGCGGGGCAACTAAAACAGCGACTGGATGCAGGTGAGAGCCTGACCGTGGTCGATGTGCGGGAGCGCGACGAGTTTGTCCAGGGGCATCTGCCCGACGCCGTTTTTATCCCGCGCGGCTTTTTGGAGTTGCAGATCGAGCAGCACCAGCCGAACCGCGACAAGCCAATCGTGCTCTATTGTGCCGGTGGTGTTCGTTCGGCATTGGCGGCGCGCAACCTGCAAGAGATGGGCTACAACAATGTCATCTCGTTGATCGGTGGGTTCAACGGCTGGAAGAACGCGGGCTACTCGTTCAAGACGCCCCAGTTCCTCAGCGATGATCAGCGCATCCGCTACAGTCGCCACACGCTGCTGAGCGAAGTGGGCGAGGCCGGGCAGATCAAGCTGCTGGAGAGCAAAGTGCTGCTGATTGGCGCCGGCGGCCTGGGCAGCCCAGCCGCCCTCTATCTGGCGGCGGCGGGCGTGGGCGCGCTCGGCATTGTCGATTTCGACACCGTAGATATGTCCAACCTGCAACGCCAGGTGCTGCACGGCGTCAAGGATGTGGGCCGGCCCAAGGTGGAGTCGGCGGCGGATCGCCTGACCGACCTCAACCCCGATGTCAAGGTCATCGGCTATCGCGAGCCTATCACCAGCGAGAATGCGCTGGAGATCATCAAGGACTATGACATTGTGCTCAACGGGTCGGACAACTTCCCCACCCGCTATCTGGTCAACGACGCCTGCCAGTTTCTCAAGAAGCCACTGGTGGACGCCAGCATCTTTATGTTCGAGGGGCAGGTGACGGTCTATCAGCCCGCCGACCACGCCCACGGCGTCGAGGGCGGCCCCTGCTACCGCTGCCTCTACCCCGACCCGCCGCCGCCGGGTGAAGTGCCCAGTTGCGCCGAGGCCGGCGTGTTGGGCGTGCTGCCGGGGATCGTCGGCTCGATGCAGGCGATTGAGGCGATCAAGCTGATCTTGGGCATTGGTGAGCCGCTGGTGGGCCGCCTGCTCATGATCGATACGCTGGACATGAGCATCCGCGCCCTCAAGATCAAGCGCAATCCCGATTGCCCCGTCTGCGGCGACCACCCGACGCTGACCGAGCTGATCGACTACGAGCAGTTCTGCGGGCTGCCGTCACGCAATGGCCATCACGCCAGCGAGGCGCGCGAGCTGATTTTGGCGTAACGGATCAACCCGGCTTCTGAGCGTGAGAAGCCGGGGGTCCTCTGGACACCGGCGCTGGAATCACGTCGCTGCGACAACGTTTCGCTGTCAGAAGCGGGTTTCCACCCCGGCAAAAGCTAAAGTGAGCAGAGAGATTCGGTATTGAGACTTGACGAGATGAAGGGAGATTGGGGTCGCCCGGGCGGTCCCAATCTCCTCAGGTCTCGACAGATCACCCGATTTCAGAGAGAGCAAGGCGCATGATGATGCAACAGACGCTCGTCAACAGAATGGCTCAGACGTTACACCGCTCACCAGCCCCCCGCCTGGTGCAGCCGGAGGTTATGACGGTGCTCGACCAGATTGGCAATACGCCGCTGCTGGACTTGAGCGCGTTTGCCCAGCGGCATGGCGTCGCGCCGGAGGTAGGGGTCTATGCCAAGGCTGAATGGTACAACCCCGGCGGCTCGGTGAAGGCGCGCGCCGCGCTGCGCATTGTGCAAGAGGCCGAAGAGAGCGGCGAGCTGCGCCCCGGCAAAGTGTTGATCGACAGCAGTTCGGGCAACACGGGCATTGCCTTCGCCCTCATCGGCGCGCTCAAGGGCTATGCCGTGCATCTGGTCATGCCGGCCAACGTGAGCACAGAACGCAAGGCGCTGGCCAAAGCCTATGGGGCCACCCTGATCGAGTCGGACCCGCTGGAAGGCTCCGATGGCGCAATCCGGCTGGTGCGCGAACTGGTGGCTGCTGACCCAGAGCGCTATTACTATGCCAACCAATACAACAACCCGGCCAACTGGCGCGCCCACTATGACACCACCGGCCCTGAAATTTGGCGACAGACCGACGGGGCCATCACCCACTTTGTGGCGGGTCTCGGCACCACCGGCACCTTTGTCGGCGCGGGGCGCTATCTCAAGGAACAGAATGGGGCGATTCAACTGGTAGCCCTGCAGCCCGCCGACGAATTGGCCGTCATCGAAGGGCTGAAGCACCTGGAGACCGCGATCGTGCCCACGATTTGGGACCCGTCTTTGGTCGACCGCGACCTGCGATTGGAGCCGGACGCAGCCTGGCAAACCACGCGGCAATTGGCGCGCGAGGCCGGCCTCTTTGTCGGCGTCAGCGCGGGGGCGGCGGTGGCGGCGGCAGTAGAGGTGGCTCGGGAACTGAGTCGCGGCGTTGTTGTCACCCTCCTCCCCGACGATGGCAGCAAGTATGTGAGCCTGGGCATTTTTGATTAGTCATGACGTACGCAGCGCCTGGTGGCTATCGGCCGAGACAACCTGGTCAATGAACAAATCTTTCATCAAGGCTTGCGTAAGTCCTATCCTAATAGTCATTTGGCGCGGGAGACAGGCATATGGCGCAAAGGGTCGATCAGACGGCGCTGCGGTTTAACCAGGCGTCGATCATAACCTTGTTGCTGATTGCATTTTTGTTCGACCAGCTCTGGCTGGTGGCCTTTGTGGGCGCGGTGATGCTCGTCGGCACGGTGTGGCCTGGGGCCGGTTTGTTCAAGCTGGTCTATGCCCGCCTGCTCAAACCGCGCGGCCTGCTCAAGCCGCAGGTGATTCAGGATGACCCCCAACCCCACCTCTTTGCCCAGGGGGTGGGGGGGCTTTTCTTGCTCGGTAGCCTGGTGGCGTTGCTGGCGGGTGCGGTTGCGGTCGGCTGGGCGCTGGCCCTGATCGTGGTGGCGCTGGCGTCGGTCAATCTGTTTCTGGGATTTTGTGTGGGCTGCTTTATCCACTTTCAACTGGCGCGGCGGGGAATCCATCTCTCGTTGCCAAGCTGGCAAAATGTATGAGGTTATACTGCGGTTGCTTTGAAAACTGGACTTTGCAAAGAAGTTTACTCCTTCAAGCACTCCGGTTTTCAAACAGCGCTCAGTATAGCGGCTCAGGGTAACCTATGTTGATAGAACGTTTGCTGATCCTTGCAGGATTGCTCGTGTTGGGCGCATTGCTCCTGATTGGATGCCGGCTCTGGCAGGTCTGTCGCCTGCGTCGGCTTGCCGCGGTCAGTGCGCCGGTTGGCCTTGAGGTCGATCTGCCGCCGGGGCCGGCGCTGCTCTATTTCACCACGCCCACCTGCACCCAGTGCCGGCTGCAGCAGACGCCGATCCTGGCTGACTTCACGCAGCAGACACACGTAGCCGTCCATACGGTCGATGCGGTCGAGGCGGAGGGCCTGGTGCGCTTCCTGGGCATCATGACCGTCCCCACCACCGTCTGGGTGGATCAAGAGCGCCGGCCACTGGCGATCAATCACGGTCTGACTCCACTGGCGCAGCTTCGTCGCCAGGCGCTGGAGTTTGGCCTACACTGAAGGAGAAGCCATGCAATACATCAACCTGGGCCGCACCGGTCTCAAGGTCTCGCGTCTCTGTCTGGGCATGATGACCTATGGAACGCCGTCATGGCGCGACTGGGTGTTGGACGAGGAACAAAGCCGGCCTTTTATCCGCCGGGCGCTGGAGGCGGGGATCAACTTCTTTGACACGGCTGATGTCTATTCACTCGGTGTGAGCGAAGAGGTGACAGGCCGCGCCCTGCGCGACTTCGCCCGCCGTGATGAGGTGGTCATCGCCACCAAGGTCTACAACCCCATGGGCAACAAGCCCAACCAGCGGGGTCTCTCGCGCAAACACATCATGGACGGCATCGATGCGTCGCTGCGCCGGTTGGGAACCGATTATGTGGACCTTTACCAGATCCACCGGTGGGACAAAGAGACGCCCATCGAAGAGACGCTGGAAGCGCTGCACGATGTGGTGAAGGCGGGCAAGGCGCGCTATATTGGCGCATCGAGCATGTACGCCTGGCAATTTGCGCAAATGCTCTATACGTCCAAGCTCAACGGCTGGACCCCATTTGTCGCCATGCAGAACCACTACAACCTGGTCTACCGAGAAGAGGAGCGCGAGATGATCCCCCTATGCATCGACCGCGGCGTGGGCGTAATCCCGTGGAGCCCGCTGGCGCGCGGCTTTTTGGCGGGCAACCGCACACGCGACAGAGGGGGCGAAACCGCACGCGCACAAAGCGATGACTTTGCCCACCGCATGTATTACCAAGAAAATGACTTTGCCACGCTCGACCGGGTGTTGGCGCTGGCCAGCGCGCGCGGGGTCTCTGCTGCCCAGGTGGCGCTGGCGTGGATGCTGCACAAACCCGGCGTCACCGCCCCCATTGTTGGCGCCAGCAAGATGTATCAGCTCGATGAGGCCATCGCCGCGCTGTCGATCCAACTTTCCGCCGAAGAGATGGCGGCGCTTGAGGCGCCGTACCAACCCCACCCCGTCTTGGGCCACGGATAAGGCGCTGTGTCACCCATAGCCCGATGAGGGGTGACTAGAGGCCTGCGGAAAGTATGTCACCCTGTCATCTGGTCGTGCGTTTGGGGAAGCCCACCCGTGGCAGCCCTGCGCGCGAACGCCGCCTGGAGCAAAGCCTGTAGCGCAGCGCCGGCGGCAATCGCCAACCCGGCATGCGCCCAGTAGGCATAGCGCATGAACAGTCGATCCACCAAAATGACAAAGGGCGCCGCGCTGATCAAAAAGAAGAGCAGGCCAAAGCCAACCACCCGCATGGTGTGATATCCCCCCGGTGGGCGCCGGCGCAGCCAGATTAGCGCGCCTGCTGCCGCCAAACAAAGAAGGCAAAAGCCGATCTGAATCACGGGCGCATCGGCGAGCCGCAGCACATTTGCGGGCATCGTGAGGGTGTCGGGCGCGTGGGTGAGCAGGTTGGTAAAGGCGAGAAAATAGGCTGTATAGTTGCGTATGATCTCTGCCGGCGCAAGCGTGTAGCCAAAACCGGTGGCCGTCTGCCCCGCCATCCCGCGCAAGAACATTGCAAACAGCATGGCCCACACCAGGGCCACCATGCTCACCCCGATGATGCCCGCCGCCGAGCCATTGCGCCGCCAGAGCCAGCGTTCCAGCCAAAGGATCGCAGGCAACACCACAAATGTTTCTTTGCTCAAGAGCGCAAGGGCAAAGGTCACGCCGGCCAGCCAATACCAACCCCAATACCAACCCCAATACCAACCATTGTCCGATTGGTCACTCCCCCGCAAGAAAAACACGATGGTCAGCAGCGCAAAAAAAGTGGGCAGCAACACTTGAAATTCCACTGTGTTGGTCACGATCTCGGCGTGGGCGTAGCGCGACACAAACAGCGCACCCGGCAACAGCGCCCACCGTCGCCCCATCCAGCGCCGGCAGAGGTGGTAGAGCAGCAGCCCGTTGGCAGCGTAAAATAGGACGTTGATCAGGTGATGCGCTTGGAGCGGTCGGTCGGTCAGTTGGCCGACGAGGTAATAGTAGCAGGTGCTGCTGAGGGGGCGATAGAGACCCGGCCAGAGGGGATAGCGGAAACAGTCGCCAATCTGTTGGATGTGGGTCTGCTCGTGTTGAAAAAAGAGCTGGTCTTCCCAGTGCGGCTGGCCCCAGTTGGTTGTGATCCGCACGCCGTGGGCGATCGCTATGGCTGCAACGATGACCAAGAGGGCAACGCCATAATCAACCAATCGTTGTCGAGCGATTCGCTGCCGCATTGGTCCTTTCTGTTTCCCCATTCGTTCGTATCTCACTATATGTCGATGGGGTCGATCATGGCACAAGTGACGGAATTTGTCACATCCGCCGCTGTGTTTGCTTTGCACCCATGAATCCGTTAAACTGAGACGGATCGCCTGCTCTACTCGTTTTGGGCAGTGAACGGTCAGAAATCGGAAGAGATTGAGGGGTTGTATCCTTGTTTGAACTTGTCTTTTTGGGCACCTCCGCCTCGGCGCCCTCGGTGCATCGCGGGCTGTCATCGGCGGTTGTGATGGCCAACGAACAGCGCTTTATGATCGACTGTGGCGAAGGCACGCAGCGCCAGTTGTTGCGCAGCGGGCTTGGCTTTCGCCGGCTCGATAAAATTCTGCTCACCCACGGCCACCTGGATCACATCCTCGGCCTGGGGGGGCTGGCCAGCACGCTGGGGCGCTGGGAAGCCCTGGAAGAGCTCAACATTTTCGGCGGCGCCTCGACCCTGGCGCGGGTTCATGGCCTGATGGAAGTCGTCTTCGGGCCGGGGCAGATCCCCAACGTAGGGATCGCGCTCAACCTCATGAGCCCTGGCTTGCTGTTTGAGAATCGCCACTTTTCGCTGACTGCGTTTGCCGTCCAACATCGCGGGCCAGATTGTTTTGGCTTTACATTTGAGGAAAAGACCCGCCGGCCCTTTCTGGCTGAAAAGGCCGAGGCGCTGGGCGTGCCCCATGGGCCTGTGCGACGAACGCTGGCCGGCGGTGCGCCGATTACGCTGCCCGATGGGCGCGTTATCGCGCCGGAGATGGTGCTGGGCGAGCCTCAGCGTGGGGCCAAGCTCTGCTTTATCGGCGATGTGAGCCATACCGGGCCGCTACACAAGCTTGTCGACAACGCCGATCTACTGGCGATTGAAGCCACCTATTTGGATGCCGACAAAGAGATGGCGCGCGCCCACGGCCACATCACAGCGCTGGCTGCGGCGCGCCTGGCGCGCAACGCCGGCGTCAAGCTGTTGGTGCTCCACCACGTCAGCCGCCGCTATCGCATGCACGAAATTTTGGCCGAGGCGCAGGCTGTCTTCCCCAACACAGTGGTGGCGAGCGATCTCGACATGTTCGAGGTGCGCAAGGGCAAACCGGCCATCACACGCAATCTGTACTATGGCGATAATCGCCGCGAACCGGTGGCTGCCATCGTGGCCGACTAGGGGCATCTATTCATGAGTCTGCGCGACCTGGGGTTGCTGGTGGTGTTGGGCGCAATTTGGGGAGCATCCTATCTCTTTTTGCGGATTGCCGCGCCTGTGATTGGCATCTTGCCGCTCATCGACCTGCGCGTTGTGATCGCGGCGGCAGCCCTGTTCCTCTATGCCCTGGCGCTGGGCCGCCGACCTGCGCTGCGCAGCCGGTGGCGCTCGCTCTTGTTGTTGGGCGCGCTCAATGCAGCGATTCCCTTCACGTTGATCGCGGCGGCCACCCTCTATCTGAACGCCTCGATGGCGTCGATCCTCAACGCAACGACGCCCCTCTTTACGGCGGTGGTGGCCGCACTCTGGATGCAAGAGCCGCTGGGTTGGCGGCGGTTGCTTGGGTTGGCGCTGGGACTAATCGGCGTCGGTGTGCTCATGGGGTGGAGCCCCATCGGGCTGAACAGCCGCGTGGCGCTGGGCGTCATCTGCTCGCTGGGCGGAGCGCTCTGTTACGGCATGGGCGGCGTCTTTACTAAGTTACGCTTTCAGGGCGCAGCGGTGCTGGATCTGGCATTGGGCCAGCAAGTTGCCGCCAGCCTGCTGTTGCTGCCCCTGGCCGTTGTTGCATGGCAGCCGCAACCCGCAACGCCAGCAGTGTGGATTTCGGTATTGGCGTTGGGATTGCTCTCAACCGCCGTCGGGTATCTGATCTACTTTGACCTGGTTGCGCGGGTGGGGCCAACCAATACGCTGAGCGTCACCTTCCTCGTGCCCCTCTTTGGTACGCTCTGGGGGGTGCTATTTCTAAACGAACCGATGCGCATTAGCCTCTTTGCCGGGCTGGCTATCATCCTTACGGGGGTCTTTTTGGTAACCGGCGTCGCGATGGCCGAACCCTCGCCGGCTGTCGTTGCTCAGATTGACACCGGCGCCCCATCGTAGTAGTAGGCCGCCTCATCGACGGTAACCTGGCTTTTCTGTGTCAGCCGCACCGGGCTGGGCGTCTTCTGGATGACCTCTTTGTCGGCCAACCACTCTAAGATATTCGGCAGCGGCCAATCGGCCTGTAACTGTTTGCCAAAATAGAGATCGAGCTCGGTCGTGGTGCGGATGCCCCCCTGGTCGCGCAAGTAGGTCAACACCGGCGCAAAAAGGTCGAGCGTCTTGCAGTCCAGATACTCGTTGACCCGATCCAACGCCTGGCGGATGGTAGTCTCCGTTTTGGGCCCATGCACCAGGTCCAGATAGACCTTGTTGAAGAAGGTCGGGTTGAGCTTCACCGCCTGGGAGATCACCTCGCGGCCTGGCGTTACACTGTTGGATAGCACCTCGATCTCGGCCAGGTGCTGGATGGTGTACATGACCCACAGAAAGCTATAGGTCGGGTCTCTGCGCACATAGAGCCACTTCTCGGCCTTGGCCAGCGTGGCCAGCGCCGCCGCGCCCGCCTTCATCAGCTGCATTTGGCGGTCGAAGGCGCCCACCGCCTGCACATTTTGATAGTAGGCCCGGATCGTCTCGTCCGCCGTGTAGAGCAGCGTGCTCAACGACAGATAGGAGTGCCAGAACGAGCCTTGCAGCGCCCCTTCGGTCAACTGTTTGAACTTGCTGCGCGGCAACACGCTGGCGTGGATGTTGACGCCGTTCTCCACCAGACAGTAGCGCTCGTTTGACTTCTCTTCGCGGCTGACGAGGATGAGGTCGATGTCGGATTTGCGCCAGACGGTGTCGTGCGAGAGGCTGCCACAGAGGATGGCGGCGATGATGTAGCGGTCTTGCTTCACCCGCGCAATGAACGACTCCAACGCCTCGTTGAAGAGCGCGACGGTGTCGGCAAAGCGCTCGCTGCGCGACGGGCGCTGCTCGTATAGGGTCTCGCGCACCATGTCCAACATCCTTTCCCGCAATCGTTGCCGGGCGTTAAAGAGCCGCTTCTTGACCGTCGTCACCGGCGCCTCAAGGAAGGCGGCAATCTCGTTTTGCGAATAGTCGCTGATGTAAAAGAGCGCGGTGACCATGCGCTCGTGTTCGGGCAGGGTCTGGATCGCAGCGGCCACCGCCTGCTGTTGCTCGCGCTGTTCGTAGATCTGTTGAGGCTGGGAACCATTTGGCGCCGCAGGCAGGTCGGCAATGGCGTCGAGCGAGACAAGCTCAAGCTTTTTGCCGCGCGTCAGCCGGTTGCATTGGGTGAGCACAATGCGCTTGAACCAGCCCGGAAAGGCCGCCGGCTGGCGCAGCTGGTCGAGATGGCGCCACGCCGTGATAAAGGCCTCTTGCGCGGCGTCTTCAGCCAGGTGGAAGTCACCGAGCACGGCATAGGCGCAGCCAAAGGCCAGGTCTTGAAAGCGATGGACGATCTCGCCAAAGGCCCGCCCCTTTTCCGCCTGCGCCGCCGATGCGGCGGTTGCGGTTGCAATCAACTCGCTGATCTCTGCCAAGGATCGCTGCTCCGTACGCACGCTTCACACTTCCCTATCATCAAGAGCCGCATCGAGCCCCAAAGGATACCACAAAATTCCATCAGCCGGGTGACACCGGGTGCGTCCGAATATTTGGGAGCTGCCTGAGACGAGTCCACGCCTTGCCGCGCCCACAGGCTTGCGAGGGCCAGCGGAACGCACATCGTCACGGATTGCTTCTGTACATACCTGGCTGCACCCTTTTGTAGCGGCGGTTTCCGGGGCCACATTGCAAACACAAAAAAACGATGTTTACAGAGTAATAAGTTCCTTTCGTTCCCTCAGTTCCCTGGGAACTGAGGGAACGAAAGGAACTCAAAACGGGCAGTTATTTCTGGACGCTTACTTACGGCCCCGCCGGCTCTGGCGCGGGCTGAGCGCGGCCATCTTCCAGGCGCATCATGGCCGGCGAATAGAGGATCACCACAACCATGAACAGGCAG
>JAHDWG010000005.1:0-30320 GCA_023384495.1 Caldilineaceae bacterium | reverse complement strand
TGTACCAGAGCTGCACGCCAACATGGTCAGCCACGGGGCCGGCGATCGCCAGCCCAATGGGGGCCATCCCCGACGAGACGCTGCCAATCACGGTGAAGACGCGCCCCTGCAACGATGGCGTCACCACGGTCTGTAGAATGGCAAAGAGCGGGCCATTGGCAATGGGGTTCGTGAGGCCGATGAGCCCTGTGCCGGCAATCGCCATGCCCAGTAGCCAACCCGGCGTCAGGCCCACCACCAACGCCCCTATGCCAATGCCCACCAATCCGACCAGAGAGGTGTAGATTTTCCGGCGGAAGCCACCCCAGACGCTCAACAATAGCCCGCCCAGCACAATGCCCACGCCAAAACTCATGTTGATCCACGCCACTTCCAGGGCAGAGCCTCCAAAGTGACGCGTCACCAGGATGGGGATCAGGGCGAAGGCGGGCGTCAGCAACAGGTTGATGCAAGTCGAGACGACCAGCAACTGGCGCAGTCCCGGCCATTGCCAAATGTAACGGATCCCCTCCACCAGATCGCGCCAGACGGAGGTCAGCACGCCGGCTGCCGCGGCCAACTCACGCACGGGCTGCGGGATGGGGATGGCGAAGACCAGCCCGACGGCGACCATGGCGGTCACGACATCAATGGCCATGATGCCTTCAAAGGGCAGCGCCACAAGCAACAGCGCCCCCAGCGGCGGCGACGCAATCTGGGTGACGCCGTGCAGCAATTGGTTTAGCCCGGCGATACGCTGAAGCTGGTCTTCGGGCGCCATCAGCGACGTGGATGACTGCACGGCGGGGAAGTGAAACGCCCCGGCCAGCGAGCGCACAGCCATAGCCACATAGACATGCCAGACCGCAATGAGGCCCAGCCAAAAGAGGAGCGCCAGCCCGGCCGCCACCAGGGCGCCCACCCCATCGGCCACGATGATCACGCGCCGGCGGCTCCACCGGTCCACCAGGACGCCGGCCAGCGGCCCCAGCACGATGCCGGGCAGCATGGCGATCATGGTTGCCACAGCCAACACCGTGGCCGAACCGGTGGTCGTTGTCAGCCACCAGACCAGCGCAAACTGGGCCAAGCCGCTGCCAAAGAGCGAGAACGCCTGTGCGCTCCAAAAAGTAAAGAAGATGGGCCGCCACGAGCGTTCAATTGGCGCAGATGGCATGGGATGACTCCTTTGTGTTACATTCTATTCTGAAAATAGTACAAGACAGTGTAACACGGAGCGCAGAGGAGGCACAGAGAACACCGAGAAAAACGCGATGGCTTGTTCTGTGGATACAATCCTCTGTGTGCTCGGCGTCTCCTCTGTGTTCCTGCTGTACGACGCCATTTTCATCGCTATCGGTGACCGCAGATCATGATGGCTGCTGAGACAATCGACTGCGGGTTGCCGCAGATGCGTTTCATCGCTCAGGTTGCCTCCAATTCAATTCATGGTATTGGACAGAATTTCGGTAGCGCCTCAGGAAGCCGTGGAGTACGGCACACGGGCCACAATCACCCCTGTATGACCATTCATTTTCTGGCCCGCTCGTCGCACTCTGCTGCCCTTTAACGCTGTTGTGCAGTGCTGCCCAGAATGTCGATTGGTGGATGCGCCTAACCCAGCGGGGGGTCAAACATCGTACAATACGCCGTTGAAACGGTGAAAGTTGCGTGCGCCTGGGAGCCGAAGTTCGATTCTTCGCGCTACCCGCCCCATATTTCGGACACCCCCTGTTGCGTTGGGGTGGTGTGCGGCAACCGTAGCATTGTGATATACTCTATTCATCCCATTACTCTTGTGTGCAGCCATTTGCACCAGCCCAGAACAAAAACAAAGGAGAAATCGATGTCCTTCAAGCTGGCGATTAGCACGTTGCGGTGGAAGAACCCAGACCTGGAGCCGGCCCTGGCGGAGCTAAAGGCAGCCGGCTGGGAAGGCTGGGAAGGTCGCCTGCCCATCGACTGGATGGGTACGCCCGCCCGCCTACGCCGGATTTGCGACAATGTGGGGCTGCCCATGGTCGTCTATACGGCCGGTGGCTCGCCCGACCAGCGCGACTATGAGAACGTCGAGCGCAACAAGCGGCGCATGGAGTTCGCCGCCGAGATGGGGTGCGACTGTTTTATGTTTATGAATGGGGGCAAGCCCGAAGGCCGAGCGGTGACGCAGGATGATCTGCGCTATGCTGCCGAGGGCGCCGAGATGTGGGCCGAGTACGCCGAGTCAATGGGGCTGGAGTTGAGCTATCACATCCATACCAAGCTGGTGGACAGCATCGAAGATTGGAAGCGCTACATGGCGATGCTGAACAAGGCCAAACTGTGCATCGACGTGTCGCACGCCGAGCTCTGGGGCTACGACGCAGTGGAGTCGCTGCGCGACTTCCGCAGCCAGCTCAACTATGTTCATCTGCAAGACTATTCGTCCACCGCGCGCCGCGACGATGGTTACTATCTGCCCGTGTGGTGTGACGTGGGGGTTGCGGCCAACGTCGACTTCCCAGGCGTGCGTAAGGTGTTGGAAGAGATTGGCTACAGCCGGTGGGTGACTGCGGTGCCCGGCGAGCCCATTGTCGAGCCGATTGAAGAGGCGCGCCGCAGCAAGGCGACGGTCGAATATCTGCGCGGCATCGGGTTCTGAGCGACCGATGACGGATTCAACACACGGATAGAACGAGCGAAAGCGCGTGCGCGGCAATGCACGCGCTTTCGCGTACAGAGGCGACTTCCCAACGAAACCTTATGCAACAGACACTCACCACCGGCGCGCGCCGGATCGCAGAGCATCGCGCCCTCCTTGTCAGCCTGATGCTCTTGGTGGACAGCCTCCACTTTGTCTTTGCCCGTCTGCTGCTGCCCTATATCAGCCCCGACATCTCAGCGCTTTATGTTCAGGCGGTCGGCACGCTGGTGTTTGGCGCGTATGCACTGGCGTCGGGGCAGCTCAACTGGCAGGTCTTCCGGCGTCATTTTTGGTTTTTTCTCGTCATCGGCGCGCTGATCGGCATCAGCACCAACATTAGCTACACGGCGATCGCCTACATCGACCCCGGCACGGCGGCCATGTTGGCCAAAATCTCGACCATCTTTGGCTTGGGGTTTGGTCTCTTCTGGCTGAACGAACGGTTTACGCAGCGCCAATGGATCGGCGCCGCCGTCGCCATCTTTGGCAGTTTTGTGATCGCGTTTCAGCCGGGCAGCGACCTGTTGCGGCTTGGTTCGGCGCTGATCCTGGTCGCCACGCTCATGTATGCGTCACACACCGCCATTGTCAAGCGCTTTAGCGCGCAGATCGACTTTGTCAACTTTTTCTTTTTTCGGCTCTTTGCCACCACCGCGGTGCTCTTGGTCGTGGCCGCGGGGCGAGGGGTGTTGGTCTGGCCGCACGTCGGCGCCTGGCCGATTGTGGTGCTCACGGCGCTGGTGGACATCATCATCAGCCGTGTGCTCTTCTATGTAGCGCTGCGCCGCCTGCAGATGAGCATGCACACCATCTTTCTCACGCTCGGCCCTGTGCTGACCGTGCTTTGGTCGATCCCGCTCTTTGGCGTCGCGCCGGGGCCACAGCAGTTGGTGGGCGGCCTCGCCGTGCTGGCTGGCGTGATGCTGGTTTCGTGGCCGCGCCGATAGCACAGTCTCAACCGATTTCGCCCTCTTCAGGCGCGATCAACACGGACTCGGCCATATCGTGAGCCAGGGCATGATGCTCGCCGGCCACATCAATTAGCAGCGGGCCCGAAAAGGGGGCGCGTTTGAGGAGGGTGATCACTGCATTGGGATAGAGGCCCAGGCCACCCAAATAGTTGAGACGCTCCGGGTCTTGCGCCAACACACGCACGACGCGATAGGGCCGGTTCAATTCGGCAATACTCAGCGGCGCGCCTTCCACCGGCTCGATGCGGCCATCCTTGCTGGGGATGGGGTCGCCATGTGGGTCGACCGTAGGGTCGTTTAGGGCCGCGGCCATGGCGTCTTCGAGCGTTTCGCTGATGACGTGCTCCAACCGCTCTGCCTCCTCGTGCACCAGATCCCACGGCATATGAAGTTTCTCATGCAAATACAGCTCAACCAGCCGGTGATGGCGTAACACCTCCAACGCAATGCGCTCTCCCATCTCGGTCAGCGTCACACTTTGATAGGGGGTGTAGGCCACCAATTGTAGGTCGGCCAGCTTCTTTACCATGTTGGTGGCAGAGGCGGGCGCTACGCCAAGCATATTGGCCAGCGCCGAATTATTCACGTTCTCACCGTTGGCGTGCAGGGTGTAGATGGCCTTGAGATAGTCCTCGTGGGCAGCCGTCAAAATTTTTTTATTGGATAAAGAATCTCGTTTAGCCATGGTTAAATCATAGCAGAGTTAGCGCAGAACGTCAACTGTCGCGCCATGAGAGCCATGAGGCGGCGGTCACCTCAAAGGCGCTCGCCCCACCGCTGCACCAACAACGGGATTGCGACCTCGCGCCAAAATGGTGGTGACACCAACCCGCTCGACATGCCGCCGTGGCTATACTCGGGCGCGTAGATCGGTTCGTCGTGCGTCATGGGATGGCCGGTCAGTTGCTCGAAGGCCGATTCGATGAGGGCGGCCAATGACGCGGCTGTGCTTGGGCGCGCCACCGTGGTCAACGCCCGTTGCATCGCCTGCCAGAGATAGGGATCGCCGCGCAGCCCCCACGTGGATGGGGCAGGGTCGAAGAGCGCTGAAACGGCTTCAGATGGTGCAAACGTCGGCATATTCCCTCCATACCGCCATAAATCTGCTTGAATTGACGAGAAGAGCGACTCCAGCTACAATACGTTCGTACAAATGTTCTGAATTGTGGTTGGTTTGAAAACGTGCATGGGGCCCGGCCAAAAGCGCAAAGAAAGGCGCGTGTTCAAACAGAGCTGAGTATCGTTTAGGAGGCAGCCCACATGGTGAAATCACGCACGCAGTATGTCTGCTCCAATTGTGGCGGCGCACAGATGAAATGGATGGGCAAGTGCCCAGAGTGTGGCGAGTGGAACACGCTTGAAGAGGTTGCCATGCGCGCGCCCGAAAAGGGGCGTACGCTCATGCCAACCGGCGGCGCAGGTCCGGCGCGCCCGCTGCCGCTGTCGCAGATCCCGCAGGAACGAATGAACCGGCTTCCGCTCAAGATCGCCGAGTTGAACCGAGTGCTGGGCGGCGGGATCGTGCCCGGCGGCTGCGTGCTGGTCGGTGGCGATCCAGGGATTGGCAAGAGCACCCTGCTGGCCCAAATGGCCGCCGAAGTCGCCGAGACGGCTGGGCCAGTGCTCTACGTCAGCGCCGAAGAGAGCGCGCACCAGGTGGCCCGCCGCGCCACGCGGCTTGGCGTCCAGAGTGAGCGGCTCTTTGTCCTGGCGGAGATCGAGGTCGAGCAGATTATCGAGCAGATGGAAAGCATGAAGCCTACCCTGGTCATCGTCGACTCGATCCAGGCCATTTACAGCAGCGCCAGCAACAGCGTGGCCGGCTCGGTGAGCCAGGTGCGCGATTGCGCCGCGTCGCTGCTGCGCGCCGGCAAACAGTGGGACATCCCCATCTTTCTCGTAGGCCACGTCACCAAAGAAGGCTCGATTGCCGGCCCCAAGGTGCTGGAGCACATGGTGGATGTGGTGTTGCAACTGGAGGGTGAACGCTTTCACGCCTACCGCATCCTCCGTTCGGTGAAGAACCGCTTTGGCAGCACCAACGAAGTGGGCATCTTCGAGATGAGCGAGGCGGGGATGGTCGAAGTGCGCAACCCGTCGGAGCTCTTCCTCGCCGAGCGGTTGCCCAACGCCACCGGCAGCGCGATTGCCGTCTCGATGGAGGGGACGCGTCCGCTTTTGGTCGAGGTGCAGGCGTTGAGCAGCCACACCGCGTTTAGCCAGCCGCGGCGCACCACCAACGGCATCGACTTCAACCGGCTGCTCTTGTTGACTGCGGTGCTTAGCAAGCGTGTGGGCATGGACCTGAGCGATCAAGACATCTTTGTCAACATCGTGGGCGGGTTGGACATCGACGAGCCGGCGGCGGATCTGGCCGTGGCGACGGCCATCGCCAGCAGCTTCCGCAACCGGCCCGTGGCCGCCGACATTGCGCTCATGGGCGAGGTAGGTCTCAGCGGCGAGTTGCGCAGCGTGGGCCAGTTGCCGCGGCGGCTGCAAGAGGCAGCCAAGCTGGGCTTTACCCGCGCCCTCGTCCCGCGCAGCTCGCTCAAACGCAAAGGCGGCGATGCGCTGCCAGAGGATATCGAAGTGATCGGCGCCCGCACGCTGGCTGAGGTGATCGACGTGGCGCTGGTGAAATGAGCATTTACGCCTTCAAGCGCTCCATCTTCGCATCCCACAACGGCTCGGCGCTGACCGTGGCCGGCCAACGCTCGCCCAGATACTCGACTTCGAGTTGCGTCCCAAGCCCGGCGTACTGGACCGGCAGGTAGCCGTAGGCGATAAACTTGCCCACGCTGTAGCCATAGTTGGCCGTGGTCACATGGCCGATACAGTCACCGTTCCAAAAGATCGGCTCATAGCCAAAGGCCCACGCCTGTGGATCATCCGAGACCAGGCAGCAAAGCTTCTTCTTGAGCGGTTTGTCTTTGAGCTTGAGCAGCGCCTCTTTCCCCACAAAGTCGAGCTTGCCCAACCGCACCGTCCACGCCAGGCCAGCCTCGTAGGGGGTATATTCGGTGTAGACATCGCCACCCCAGAGCCGGTAACCTTTCTCTAGCCGCAGCGACTCGAAACAGCCCATGCCCGCCGCCACCAGGTCGAACTCGCGCCCGGCCTCCCACAGCGCATCCCACACCGGCAGCGCCTGGTCCATGGGGATGTGCAACTCCCAACCCAATTCACCGGCATAGGAGATGCGGAGCGCATAGACCTGCGCCATCCCCACATCGATCCAGCGGGCGCTCATGTAGGGGAAACCCTCGCTGCTCACATCGGCGGCAGTGACCTTTTCCAACACCTTGCGGGCGTTTGGCCCCCACAGCCCCAGCGCCGTGTAGCTGTTGGAGACGTCGTGAATAACTACCGACCCATCCTGCGGGGCAAATTGCTTCACCCAGGCCAGGTCTTGGGGCAGCGCGCCCTCGCCCACGAACATCCAGAAACGATCTTCCGCCAGGCGCGCCACGGCCAGGTCCCGGCGGACTCCTCCGTTTGGGATGAGCCAGCAGGTGTAGACGATGGAGCCGGCGGGTTTGTCCATCTGGTTGCTGCAGAGATAATTGACAAAGTCTAGCGCTCCCTGGCCCTGCACTTCGATGATCGAGAGACCGGTCAGGTCAAAGAGCGCCACATTTTCCCGCGTCGCCAGATGTTCGGCGCCCTGGATGCGTGACCAGTACTGCCCGGCCAAACCTGTACGGTCGGGAATCCGGTCATCGTACTTTTCGAGCAGGCGGGCATTCTCTTCACTCCAGTTGGGCAATTCCAGCCCGGCAAAGGTGGTGTAAACTGTGTTGAGCGCATCGAGCCGGGGCGCAAAGGGCGACAGCCGCACGTTACGTGGTTCGGAGAGGGGCTGGCGCGGATGGCCAGGCTCCCACACCTCGCGATAGTTTTTGCCGCTGACGGCCATGATAAACGCGTGGGTGTTCTGAAAGCCCTGGAAACGGTGCAGGTGGACCTGGCGCATGTCCCATTCGGTTTCGCCGTGGGTCATCCACTCGGCGATGGATTTGCCCACGCCGCCGGCATGGGTCAGCCACGAACCGGTCGCCACCCAGAAGCCCTTGATGGTCTGCGCCTCACCCAAGATTGGATAGCCATCTACCGGAAAGGCAAAGATGCCGTTGAACGCCCGCATGATCTGTCGCCCGCGGAAGGCCGGGAAGATCTCCTGCGCTCGTTGCCAGGATTGGGTGAAATCATCCGGCGTAAAGGGATTCATGGCCGTCTTGCCCAGCTTGTAGGGGCTGACCAACAGCGGCTTGTGCCAGTAGTTGCCGATGCCGTATGTGTCCCAGTGCTGGCGAAAATAAGTGGTGATGTCCTGAATGCGCGCCGTGGGGTAGGCGACTTCGTCTTCTTTCTTGTTGGGGTCAAAGCGCGCCAGTTCGGGCAGTGGGTCGAGAAAGACATACTGGTGTTCGCACGGCATGAGCGGGATGGGGATGCCCAGCTTGTCGCCCAGCACCGGCCCCCAGATGTTGGTGCAAAGAAGGACAGCTTCGCACTCGATGCGCGGCAGGTCAGGGTTAGCGGTCAGAACCGCAGTGACTCGCCCATCCTTTACTTCGACATCGGTCACCGCAGTCTGGCCGCGCCACTGCACGCCGCCCACTGCTGCGGCGTCGCGCAGCAGCGCGCCGGTGACATGGGCGCCGGCCACCAGCGCGCTGCTCGGCACAAAGATGCTGCCGCGGATGGTGCGTTCGTCGAGCAGCGGCAACTTTGCCTTTGTCTCCTGCGGCGAAAGCAGATGGGCCTCTACCCCAAACGATCTGGCCTTCCCCTCCAGCCGCACCAGGTCGAGCCACTTCTCTTCGCCGATTGCCACATCGAGGCCGCCAACAGCGTTGTACGTGTTGCGCTCTGGGCTAAACGGCGCCAGGTTGCGATAGAGCTCTGTCCCGTATTGGGCCAACTGGGTCATCAGCTTGCCGTGGCTGAGGGCGATCACACCACCTGGTGCGTGCGAGGTCGAGCCGTCGTTTTCGGGGATGTCGCCTTTGTCCAGCACCATCATGTCGCGCCAGCCGAGTTGGGCCAGGTGATAGGCGGCGGCGGCGCCGACGATCCCCGCGCCGATGATAACGAGACGTGTGTGGTTGGTCATATCCTTCCTCTCAGTTCGCTGAATCGCCGGCGGCTAACGAATTGTACGGATTGTGGCGCCAAGTTGTACCTGAAGCCAGGCGCGATCGGCAGTCAGGGCAGGGACACCACGCAGTAAGGCAAGGGCAATGCAGGCCCGATCTGCCAGCGATAACCCGAACGATTGGGGCTGAGCCAATAATTGAGCAGCCAAAAGTGACTGTTCTACAGAGAATGGCACAAATTCGATGGAGGTCGCCTTCAGTTGTTGCAAGACCAGTTGGCTGGCGTGCCCATCGCGAACGAAGCGACCAACGACTTCTGCCAGATTGACAGTTGACATGCAACAATTGTGCAGGTGGGCAGCGACAACTTCATGACCCGGCTCGTGATAGAGCATGGCGAGTAACGCAGAGGCATCGAGAACAATCATGTATGCGCTTCCCGCTCTGCCTCGGCGCGGCGTTCTCGAATCAAGTGCTCGACCACGTTGGTGGGCTTCTTCCCACCATAGAGTTGCTCGACCCACGCTTGCAGCGCCTCTGCCGTAAGCGGCGGCTCTTCTTCCTGGCGACACGCCTCGATTAAAATCGTGCGTGCTTCCGCCTCCATACTGCGGCCTGCCCTGGCTGCACGAATCCGTAGACGGGCATGGACCTCATCTGGTAGATTGCGGATGTTCAGAACTGCCATCATTCACCTCCATGCCATCATTGTAGCCATTGATGGCATTGTTGTCAATTCAGGTGTACAACTCCACCCCGGCCAGCTCGCGCTCGCGGCGCTCGACAAACTCACGTAGCGCCTGTTCGACCGCCGGGTCGATGGGCGGCGCTTCGTACTCTTCCAGCAACTGTTTCCATATTCTGTTGGCCCGTTGCGCCGTATCGAGACTGCCGTTCTCCTGCCACAGTTCGAAATTCTGCCGGTCGGCCAGAAAGGTGGGGTGGAACTCGGTGGCGTAGCGCGCCTGCGTGTGGGGTGTGCCAAAGTGATGCCCACCCGGCGGCACGGCCGCGATCATGTCCAGCGCCAGGGTCTCCTCATTGATCGCAAGCCCCCCCAAAAAGGTCTGGAACATGGCGAGATTTTCCATGTCGATGATGATCTTTTCATACGAGACCGTCAGCCCGCCATCGAGCCAGCCGACGGCGTGCATGACAAAGTTGGTATGCGCCAAGACAGCCGGCCAGGTCGTCCACATCGTTTCATAGGCGGCCTGGGCGTCGGGCGCCTTGGAGGTGTTGAGGCTGCCGCTGCCGCGATAGGGCAGGTTATAGCGCCGCGCCAGTTGGGCGCCGATGGCCATGGCCCAGGCGCCTTCGGGGGTGCCAAAGGCCGGTGCGCCACTCTTCATGTCGATGTTCGAGGTGAAGCCGCCGTAGATCACCGGCGCGCCGGGCCGCAACAGTTGCACAAAGGCGATGCCGGCCAATGCCTCGGCATTCTGTTGCGCCACCGCCGAGGCGATGGTGATGGGGCTCATGGCGCCGGCCAGCACAAAGGGCGTGATGATCAGCACCTGCCCGGCGCGGCCATAGGTGATCATCCCGCCCAACATGCGGTCGTCATAGCGCAACGGGCTGCTCGAGTTGATGATCCCCCCCAGCACCGGCTCGTCAAAGGTGGCCACATCGGCCCCAAAGACAATGTTCGCCATCTCGATGGCGTCGGCAGGGATGATGCGGCCGTGGGGCGCCTCCATGGCCACTTTGTCACAGAGCGTCCACGCGCCGAAGGATCGGTGCAAGTGGCGAAAACTGACCGGCACGTCATGGGGCACCACCAACTGGTCGCCCGTGGTGTGCAGGACGGGGCAAAGCTGCGCCAGCCGGAGAAAGTTGTAATAGTCTTCCAGCGTTCCGGGCCGGCGCCCACCCTCCAAATCCTGAGCAAAGATCACGCCGCCATTGGGCGCAAACATGAGAAAATCGCCGCCGACAGTCATCTCGCGGGCGGGATTGCGGGCGCGCCAGGTGAACTGCGCCGGCGCCTTGGCCACCAGGTCCAGGATCAGCCCACGGTCAAAGCGTACGTTTTGGCTGGCATGGTCCACTTGAGCTCCGGCTTGCTCCCAGAGGCTCAACGCCTCTGCATCCATAAAGACGATGCCGATGTTCTCCAAAATGTGCATGGAGGCTTCGTGCAGTTGCTCCACCTGTTCAGGCGTGATGACCTCAAACGGGGCAAAGTGGTTCTGGATACGCCCAAAGGGAATCTGGGCAAAGGGTGACTGGGCGCGCCGAGCGCGGCGCGCCGCGCGGCGATCGGCGGAAGCGGTGAGCGTCATACACTCCTCATCTGAATAGACCGTTCTTGCGCGGCGAAAATCGGCGCGACCATGGAGTCAAAGGTGGGTCGCGAGCACGCACGCCTATTATACTGTAGAGGGAGATGGGGAGCAATCAGACGAATTCTTGGCCCGTCAACCGTGGTTCGTGGTCACAGACCAAAGTACTTTTTTGTAACCCAATTGTTTGGCGAAATTGGCGCCGATACCTCTTGTCGGATTGCAAAGTCACTTTGTTAAAGATGTAATAGGTCCTATCCCATCAAATCCGCCAGCTGGTGAGTTTGTAAAGCCCTCGCCTTGTCTTAAGGCCGGTTAAGATGGGCGCGTTGCCGTCGAGGAGATCGGGGCAGAGCGCAAGCGGGCCGGCGGCCACTGGGCGAAGCGCGCTCTCTACGCCGCGTTGGAATGTTCCATCCGGGCGAATCTCCCAGCTTGCGAGCTGAACCTTGTCCTGGCGCGTCTGTATGGCGGTGATGACGCCGCCGGCGGCAGGCATGACGCCGATCCGACGCGCCCGCTCGCCCTCAGCGTCCCCGCCAACGCGGAGGGTCATCTCATCGACGAGTTCGGGTGGTGCTTCGGGGCCGCGCCATCGCCACGATAGCAGAAGCGTTTCACCAGTCACGGCGCGGATCGCCGTAATCAGATAATTTTGGGCCTCTGTCACCGCTTGAGGTTGTGAGCCCGGTTGCGTCAACACAGCTTGTCCACGCGCCACCAGGCCACCATCGGGCGTCACGCGCCACACCTGGGTAACCAGTTGGCCAACAGCCGTGCGGAGCACGGTGGCGAAGTGTAGCGCATTACCCTGGGTAGAGAGCGACGTGATCTCCACACTGCGCACAGCTTCGTCGCCGGCCTCGAGCGTGCGCAGCGGGGCGACTTTAGCATCCGCGCCAAGTCGCCAAGTCGTGAGCTTGAGGCGGCGGTCGCGCATGATACATGCCGTCACCAGTGTTTCGTCATTCAACGCACACAGGGTCACCTTGCGCACTGGCTCAGGCCATGGATCGCTCTCGCCGGCGCGATAGATGGCGCCCGTGTTGCTCACATCCCAACTGACCAGTTTCAACCGTTGTGCGTCAGTGCGATAAGCCACCACATATTTGGCCGCGCGCGCCAGCGCAATCTGCGCCACTCGCTCAGTCTGTGGGCCGGATGTTCCCGTCCAGATGATGGACCCATCAGCGTTCACGCGCCAACTGTCCAGCGTCATTTCATTCTGCGCCGTGCGCACGGCGGTTAGCATTTGACGACTTCGATGTCTGACGGCCACGCACTGGCGCACTCCGGGCGCAATGCTCACGCTCTCGCCCAAGACCTGAATCGTGGGTGCAACACCGCTTGCGCCGCTCATGTTTCCCAACTCGTAGCTGGCGATTTCCAGATTGCGCTGTAGGTGGCCATGTAGCTTGCCCAGCAGTGCGGAGACCATCGGGCGGGGTTCAGTATGAGCCGCCATTGGTTGCGGCCACACCCAATTGGGTAATGGATATGCGAGCATGATTGTTCCCTCATGAGTCGGCAATGGCCTGATCTTTGTTACCCCCACCATGGATGACCCACCGGTATTGAGCTCTGTTTGAAAGCCGAAGTTACTCGAAGAAGTAAGCATCTTCGCAAAGTCCGGTTTTCAAAGCAACCGCAGTCGAGCAATTTGCGGCGCTCGGATGATGAAGGGCTGGCCCCGGGCGCCCTTCTGCCTGGGGGAATGGGCACAAGGACGCCAGCGGGCCACAGAATATGCAGGCTTACAAAATTCCCAAATCGAGCGCACGAGCTTTACATAACTTTATATAGAATTAGCGGCTGCAACGGCCAGGCTCTGTTCACGAAATCGCCACGGTTGTTGTTGGCCAGGCGGTGTAGATCGACCCGAATCCTTTCCGAGAAGGCTTTTCGTCGCAGCGCATAAATACAGCAATTATGGATAGCGCACTGCAAAACGCCCGCCTGCTGGGCATTTCGCATCCAGGTAAGTAATCAAGCAATCAGAGAAGCCACACAGTTTGGGGTTCCGCCAGCCGTCTCGCTTACCGCCAGACCGACGTAGCTCCCTGGTCATGACGGCATCATCTGCATGGCTGGATGAGCCGGCGAATGAACCTGTTCGCAGCGCATCAACAACTGGGCGACCGCTTCCGTTATCGGCATCTGCGTCGCATCTTCCACGGCCAACCAGTCGCCGGCCGGATTCAATTCAAGAAATACAGGTTGCCCATCAGCGGTAATGCGCATGTGGAGCACACCATAGCTCAAACCCAACCGCGCCATGAGCGTCTGTACCTGGGCCGCCAACGTCGGTGATAGACGGTAGGGCGCCATGTCCGTCTCGGCGTCATTCTCTTCCCACGCCAGCGCCGACGCCGCAAAGAGGGCGTCACCGACGGCGATGATGCGCAGATCGATTTGAGGAGGGATGTATTCCTGAAAGAGCACAGGGGCATAGCATACGTTGTCAAGCAGCGCCATCTGTTTGGGCTGGACAAGCTGCGCCTCACGCCAGACCTTTGCCGTCGTCGAGAAGGCCCGATAGATGGTGCGGTCTGGCCCATGCTGCTGAATAAAGGCGCGGGCGCGATTGGGATTATTGGTGATCAACGTAGCCGGTATCGCCAACCCTGCCTGTTGGGCAATCTTGAGTTGATAGGGGCGCCGTAGCGCCTCTTCGCTGCGCATAGGGTGGTTGACCCAAAATGCGTCGAGCGCCAGCCAAAGCCCAGAGATCGCGGCCTGGCATTCGACATAGGCAAACGAACGATAGATCTGGTCGGTCAGTTCGGGGTGGAGCACAAAGGGACGCGAATGGCGCCACCAAACCGACCGGTAGTCAGATAGGTTGAGGTCGCGTTCATAGTTTGACATCACACTCTCATAGCATTCGTGATTGGCGCCAAATTTCATCGCTACCTGCGCCTGTTGGGGAAACTCAGCCAGGTCCAACAGGGTGACGGCGGCGCCCATCTGCTCCAAACATCGGCGCATGGCCTTTGTATGCCTGTCCTCTTCGGGCGAAACAAGCAGAATCATGATTCTCTCCTCGGTCTCCTGCCTCGTGCGGCTGCAATTCATCCGAACTGCACAATGGTGCGTTGTGCGCCGGCTCTTGCGATACTTTTATTTCACTTTTGCTGCGGTCGTGTAGCAAATTTGTCTTAGTCCAAACTGTTGCTTTCGTTAGCGCATGGGTATAATCGTAGAGTTACAGTCAAGCTTGATACGGTTTTTAGTCTGTCTGAACGGCTGCGTTCGACAATTTCAAGCATAGCCCGCTCACGTTGATCTAGCGTTGATCCGTCGGCGATGTTCCGTCACAATCGATTCACCTTCGTTGAACCAAGCGCTGTTCCCGCGTCGCATGAGTCTGGAGATCGCACTACTAGGGCGTCCCTATATTCGGCTGCACGGCCAACCGCCCGCAGCCATCAATGCCAACAAGGCGCTGGCGTTGATCTACTATCTGGCGGCTACGGGCCGCCCCCAGTCGCGCCAGGCGCTGGCCGGCCTGCTCTGGTCTGATCTGGCGGAAGATGCAGCGCGCCGCAATCTACGCGTCGAGTTGAACCGTCTGCGGACAGTCTTCGATGACTATCTCAGAAGCGACCGCGAGTCGCTTGCCTTTAACCGCGGGATGCCCCACCAGTTGGATCTGGCGCTTTTTGAGGCGTGCGCCAATCACCCAGAGCCAACGCTCGACCAACTACGCAACGCCGTTGACCTCTATCAAGGCGACTTCCTGGAAGACTTTCACGTACGCGATGCCGCCCTCTTTGAAGAATGGCAGGCTGCCGAGCGCGAGCGGCTGCGCAAAGCCTGGCAACAGTTGACGCTGCGCCTGGTCAACGCCTGTGCGCAGACGCGCGATTACAACGCAGCCATTGCCTATGCGCAGCGTCTCTTGCAGCGTGAACCCTGGCTCGAAGAAGGTCACCAGCAGTTGATGGCGCTCTATGCCCGTACCGGTCAGCGCGGGGCTGCTCTGGCCCAGTTCGAGCTATGCGCTCAGGCGCTCAACGACGAATTTGGCGTTCCCCCGTCCGACGCCACTAACGACCTGTATGACCGCATCCTTGCAGGCGAGATCGGGCCAGATATAGAGGCGGCGCCCCCAATCAGCCTGGCGCCCCAGGTGGTTGCCCCGCCCTTTCAGCCGCCGGCGCAACCCCTCCATTTCGTGGGGCGCGAGAACATGCTCGCCACCCTGCGCGC
This sequence comes from Caldilineaceae bacterium, assembly GCA_023384495.1. Lineage (GTDB taxonomy): Bacteria > Chloroflexota > Anaerolineae > Caldilineales > Caldilineaceae > CFX5. The sequence continues at coordinate 15,091 of JAHDWG010000005.1, read as the reverse complement.
TCAAATACTCCAACCAGGCGACAACACCGTCCTTGCCTTGGTGGGCATGGGGGGGGTAGGGAAATCAACGCTGGCGGCGTACCTGGGTCATAGCCTGCGCAGTGAATTTCCCGATGGCGTACTCTGGGCGCACGTGGCGACCAGCGACCCGCTGGATGTACTCAGTAACTGGGCGCGCGCCTTTGGCTATGATTTTAGCCATCTCTCGGATGTGGAAAACCGGGCGGCTGCGCTGCGTGGCGTGCTGGCCCAGCGGCGCGTCCTGTTGGTGCTGGACGACGTCCGGAGTGTGGCCCGCTCGCGCCCATTGCTGGTGGGTGGCGCGCAGTGCGCCACGCTGATCACCACGCGCGACCTGGATGTGGCGACGGCGCTCAACGCCCGCCCCCACCGGCTCGACGAGCTGACGCCCGACGAGGGCGTACGGCTGCTCACTCGCATCCTGGGCGAGGCGCGCGTCAACGCCGAGTTGGCGGCGGCCCAGGCGATCTGTGCCCAATTGCAACACTTGCCGCTGGCCGTCGAGATCACCGCACAGCGGCTGGTCTCGCGGCCGCGGCGCCGGCTGGCCGACACCGCAGAACGGTTGCGCAATGTGGAGGAACGGCTGGATCTCTCGATCAGCGACCGCGCCGTGCGGACATCGTTCCAGGTCAGTTGGGAATCGTTGGATGCTAATCTGCGACGAATCTTTGCGCTGTTGGGTGTCTTTGAGGGGCGTTCCTTTGCGGTGGGGGCGCTGGCCCACATCGCCGGGCTAGACCGGTACACGGCAGAAGACTGCCTTTTTGCGCTCACGGCGCTCTCGCTGATCAGCGAAGAGAGCGAGGAGCGCTACCGCCAACATCCACTCTTGGCCGATCTTGCCCGCGAACAGTTGGGCGACAATCCACTGCCACTGGTCGAAATGGCGCTCTATTACCAACAATATGCCGAACAACGTCGCACCGACTATGCCGCCTTGCGTCCTGAGTGGGAAAATCTTATGGCCGGCATGGAAAAGGCGCATGAGTTGGCGCAGTGGCAATTGGTGTTACAGTACGCCGACTCGCTAAACCAGGCCTGGTTTACACGGGCCCGCTATACGCAGGCGCGCGCAGGGTATGCGCTGGCCCGCGATGCGGCGCAGGCGATTGGCGATGAAGAGGCAGCCGCACAGGTCGCCCTACACTGGGGGCAGGCATGTGTTGAACAAGATGACCAGGAAGAAGCCCGCCTGCATTTGATGGAAAGCCTTGTAGCGCAGCAACCTGCGATCTGCGCCCAAGCCTACTATCTGCTTGGGCGGATTGCCGTTGAACAGGGCGACCATCGCAGCGCCGCCGAATTGTTGCACAAGAGCCGCCAATTGCGGATTGCCATCCACGATGATGTGGGTGTGGCCGCAGTGAGCTATCAAGAGGCGCTCCTCTCGTACCGGCGGGGGCAATACGATGAATCGCGCGCTCTCTGCGAGCAAGCGCTCGCGATCCAGGTCGAGGCCGGCGACCGGGCCGCGTCGTTGCCCACCTTGCGCCTATTGGTCGACATTGCACTGGAACAAGAGACCTATGAGATCGCCAACAGCTACTGCCTCGAGGCGCTGACGCTGTGTGACCAACTGCAAGACCGGGGCGAGTTGGCCGCCACCTATTATAGCGCAGCCGTCGTGGCTCGCTTTCAGCGCCAGCTGGACGTGGCGAAATCCTATGCCGAAAAGGCGATTGAACTCTGCCGATGGATGGGCAATCGCAACTTTCTGGCCCTGACGCTCTATGAACTGAGCCGTATCTATCTTTTGGGTGAGGAACGAGAACAGGCCTTTGCCGTCATTCAAGAAAGCATCCAGTTGACGCGCGAGCTACAAAACGAGTTCAGCCTGGTCTATGGCCTGCTTCACTTGGGCAACCTGCATCACACACTCGGGCGGCTGGACGATGCCTGCAATGCCTGGGAGGAGGCGCTGTCGCTCGCCAAGAATCATCCCCTCGAAGAGGATCTCAAGCGGCTGCTTGGCGAGCAATGCGCCGATTCGTGAGTTCATCTTCCCGGAAGCCCGGAGCTTCCGGGAAGATTGCCAGACATGTGATGGGACTTACGCAAGCTTTGACTGAAGGTTTGTTCGTTGACCAAGTTGTCTCTCGTGATAACCATCGGGCGCTGCGTAAGTCAGGACTCACTCTTCATTTAGACTGCTCTCTATCTTTACTTGTGTGGGTTGCCGCCGCCCGGCCCCTCTGTGGCCCAACCACCGGCATCCAACAACACACTCCAGATCTCCGGCGGCACGGCAAAGACCGGGTCCTTCCGTTCGGCGGCGCGGCTGGCCGCCTCTTTGATGGCGTCGATCCAGAGACCGGTGGCCCCCAGCTTCTGGGTAGGTATCGCCATCGCGCCCGAGCGGGCGGTGGCCGGCGTCTCCATGATCAGTGTTTCATCGCCTTTCCGCCGCAATTCGGGCAAGGGTGTATTTTCGGGCGTGACGTCCGCGCAATACGCCGAAAACGCCTTGATCAAACCCTCGACCGTTTGGGCTGGGTCAAGTTCATCGCTCCACAGCGCCCGACCGGGCGTCGCCGCGGATGCGAGCAGCTTGCCCAAGAAATCGTGCTGGGCAAGCACAGCGATGATCTGCTCATCCATCTCGGCGACAATCGCGTCCATCGCGAGCGGCTGCTCGACGCCGGGCAGCGACAATGCCTGGGGGTTGCCCCGCTCGACAAAGAGTGGATGCCAGTGCGCGCGCAACTTGTCGACGGCGTGGGGGAAGCGTCTCATCCGCTCGAGTACACGAAAATAGATCTGAGGTCGCACCGCGTCCACGGGGTGTTCCCCATCTTGCTTCAGAAAATCCTCCAGGGGGTCGTCGGTCACCAATTCAATGAAGCTCAACCCAATCACCGGGCCAGCGATGAGACAGCCATACATATCGGCAAAGATCTCTTCAAGCCACTGGTTGTACCAGGCGGGTCTGTGGGCAAATCGGCTGTAGAGCGCTGCGGCAAAGCGGCTGTCGGCAAACCGCCCCTCCCCCACACGGCCCTCGCGAAAGACGTAGTGCCCCACCTCGTGGGGAATGGCGAGCAGATCGCGCGGGTGGTCAATGGCGTTGTAGGGGATGCCAACCAGCACCACCGGCGCATAAGGCGTCAGCCGCACGCTGATCGACTTCTGGAAATAGGTCACCACTGTCGTCGCGTGGTCGATTAGCCCACTATCCAGCGCGGGCTCGAGCGCCCGATAGGCAAGACGGTCGGCCAGGTCAAGCGTCTTGCGCATGGCCAATGACGAGAGCGCAGGTATGCGCTGGTGGGCGGCGCGCTGGATGACGTCCAGGTCGAAACCGATCTGGTCGATGGTGGTGCGAAAGACATATTCCCACGGGTATTTGGCGGAGGGCTCCAGCCGATACTGAGGGTTTGGCGAGAGGCCGCGCAAAAAGAAGTTCATCTGGCTTGCGCCAAAGGCCTGTAGGCCAGCCAGCAGGCTCGTCAGCGTTTCCTGGCGGTCGAAGCCAGGCTGGTTGCCCGCTGTGCGCTGGAGCCAATCGGTCATGGCTGCGTCCATCCCACGCCATCGGTTTTGCCATACGGTCAGATCGATGGTTGCTCTGTTCATTCCTCGCTCCTTGTGTAAACTCTTGCTGCATGATTCCTGATCGCGCCGTATCGAGCGCCATCCGAATGATCAACCTGTGGCGCCCTGGTTGGGTGTTCCGGCGATTGGATAGTCTGGATTCGACATCATCCCAAAATCGGCTGTGGCTGCACTGATCTTGCAAGCGGCGCCGGTATGACACGGAGATTTCGGGATAAGTTCTCGTTCGTCGGTAGCAACGGTCCCAGCGATGAAGGCGCTCATCAGGGCGTCTGCGCCGGAACGGGTGTGATGTCAAACATATAATACAACAAAAACGTTGATCGGTCGTTGAACGAACTTCCCTCCCTACAAGCGGGCAGCGCCCAATTTTGCCTCAATTTGGTTGCCTGTGCACACACTGCTATACTACAGGTATTGACTGAAGCCATCGCGAAAAGATACTGGTGTGAAAATAGAAAAACAGCGCAACACAGAGGGCGAAGAGATTTCACAGAGAACACCGAGAAAAACATCTGTGTGCTCCGGAGGCGTCCTCTGGGCCCCTCGATGTTCTCTGTGTTCCTGCTGTAAGCTCCATTTTCATCGTTCGGGGTGACCGCAGGTTATGACGACTGCCGAAAATTTAGACCAAAATCAAACCTATCTTTCAGGCAACTGGACCTTATGCCCGATTCATACATTACACAGTCGGAACATTTCTACCGCCCCCCCAGCACAGCCCCGATCATGGTCTCAAGCGAGAATGGTCGCTATGGCATGTTGGCGGCCATGCGATTGCTGCGCGACGGTGGCCACGCTATCGATGCAGTGGAGTTGGCCTGCCGCATCGTCGAAGATGACCCCGCTGACCATAGCGTTGGCTATGGCGGCATCCCCAATCTGGTGGGCGAGGTGGAATTGGACGCCAGCCTGATGGATGGCCGTACGCTCCACTCGGGGGCGGTGGCGGCGCTGCGCGGCTATGCCAACCCGATCCGGATCGCGCGCCGGGTGATGGAAGAGCTGCCCCATGTGTTGCTCGTGGGGCGCGGGGCAGAACGGTTTGCCGCCGAGATAGGGTTCACCCCCATCGAACAATTGACCGAAGAGGGGCTGGCGATCTGGCGCCAACGCTTTGACGAAAGGGGAGTCACGCCCGGCGACACCGACGATCTGCGGGGGCGGGCGCGCGCTTTCTGCGAGCCTGTCCGTCTGCGCGACCGCCCACCAGAAGCGATAGACGATGTGGAGCGCGCCGCCAAAGACGATCTGCTCGGCACCGTCAATTTTCTGGCCTGCGACCGCTATGGCGACCTGGCCTCCGCCGTCAGCACCAGCGGCATTGCCTGGAAATACCCCAGCCGCGTCGGCGACAGCCCCATCATTGGCGCAGGCAATTATTGCGACAACCGGTATGGCGCGGTGGCATGCACCGGCATGGGGGAGTTGGCCATCCGCGCGTCGACGGCGCGCAGCGTGATCCTCTATCTCAAACAAGAGATGAGCCTCTACGACGCCGGGCAAGAGGCGCTGCGCGACCTCTATGGGCTGGCCCATGAGTATGACCGGCGCATGAGCTTTGTGGTGCTTACGCCCATCGGTGAACATGCCGGATTCAGCACCATCCCCGGCAGCCAATACCTGTATCAGACAGCGGCGATGGATGCGCCAGAACTGGCGCCGCGCACGCTACTCGCATAGCCTGGTGGGGCCGGATGGCAACCAGCCCACCATACAGTGAGTATAAGCCGGCACTGGAAATCAATTAACCTATGGCAACCATTGTGAAGATGCCCCGGCTGGGCGAAACCATGGTCGAAGGTTCGGTAGCGCGCTGGCTCAAGGCGCCTGGTGACTCTGTCGCCAAACTGGAGCCGCTGTTGGAGATCAGCACCGACAAAATCGACACCGAAGTGCCCGCGCCGGCGGATGGCGTTTTGTTGCAGATTGTCGCCCCCGAAGGCGCTACGGTGCGCGCTGGCGCAGCGCTGGCCTATATCGGCGCGCCCGGGGAACAGGTGGATGGGCAGGACTTGGGAGCCGACGGCAGCTCTCATGCTCAACCGTCGCCCGACGGCGTTGGCGAGCCCGCCGACGCCGTCCCAGATAGACCGGCAGGGCGCGGCTTTGTCAGCCCGGTGGTAGGGCGGATTGCCGCCGAACACAACATCGATCTCGACCAGGTGGCCGGCTCGGGGCTTGGCGGCCGCGTCACTAAGCAGGACCTGTTGGCTTATCTTGTGCAACACCAACCGAAGAGTAGCGATCAGAAACCTGAGACCGGCAGACCAATCCATGCGCCCGTCTCCAATCTCCAAACCCCAGTTTCTACGCCACAATCTTCCGACGAAATCCTGGAGCCGCTCTCTGCCATGCGGCGTGCGATTGCCGCGCACATGGTACAGAGCAAAGCTGCCAGCCCACATGTGACAACGGTGTTTGAGGTCGAGATGACCCGGGTGGTGCAGCATCGCGAGCTGCACAAGACGGCGCTGGCGAGCAAAGGCATCAAATTGACCTTTACCCCCTATTTTGTGGCGGCCGCTGTGGCGGCGCTCAAGGCGGCGCCACGAGTCAACAGCCGGTTTACCGATGCGGGCGTGGTGCTCAGCCGACGGATTCACATTGGCGTAGCGGTAGCGCTGGACGGGGGGTTGATCGTCCCTGTGATCCGCGACGCCGATGAGAAAAATCTGCAAGGGTTGGCGCGGGCGGTCAATGGGCTGGCTGATCGCGCACGCGCTGGCGCCCTGACGCCAGACGAGACCCGCGGCGGAACCTTCACCATCACCAACCACGGCGTCGGCGGCAGCCTCATCGGCACGCCCATCATCAACCAGCCGCAGACAGGCATCCTTGGGATTGGCGCCATCGTCAAGCGGCCTGTCGTGCGCAGCACGCAATCTGGTGACGTGCGCAGCACGCGATCAACCGACGGTGCGGCCTCGCTGCTGCCCAGCGCCGACGACGCCATCGTGATCCGCCCCATGTGCTATGTGAGCTTCACGTTTGACCACCGCACGTTGGACGGCGCCGAGGCCGATGCGTTTTTGGCCGTTGTCCAACAGACGCTGGAACAGTGGCCCAGCGACGATCCCTGAACATTACCCACCGACCACTGATTGCTCACAACGGACTGAGCACGATTGACCGAGCATTGAGGAGAGAGCATGAGCAGCTACGATTACGATGTTATCGTATTGGGAAGCGGGCCGGGCGGTTATGTGGCCGCTATTCGCGCCGCACAGTTGGGGCTCAAGACTGCAATTGTCGAACGCGAGAATCTGGGCGGCGTTTGCCTAAACTGGGGGTGTATCCCCAAGAAGGTGCTGCTCAAGAATGCCGAGGTGCTGGAAACCATCCATGCTGCGGCTGACTATGGCATCACGTTTGAAAATCTGCAAGTGGACTTTGGCAGTGCGGTCAAACGCAGCCTGGATGTGGTGAATCGCCAGACCAAAGGGGTTGGCTTCCTCATGCGCAAAAACAAGATCGATGTGATCGAAGGGCAGGGTGAGTTCACCGATCCCCACACGATCAAGGTAACGCCAGCCGAGATCAACCCCAAGGCCGAGGCGCGCGCGGTCAGCGGGGCCCATATCATCATCGCTACCGGCGCCCGCGCCCGCGACCTGCCCAACGTCGAGGCCGATGGCGAGCGCATCATGCAATATCGCCATGCCATCCGTCTGCGCGAGAAACCCCAATCGCTGTTGGTGGTGGGCGCCGGCCCCATCGGCATGGAGCTGGGCTACTTCTATCGCGCCTATGGCGCGGAAGTGACGGTGGTCGAGATGCTTGATCAGGTATTGCCGCTGGAAGACCCCGAATGTGCAGCCGAAGTGGCCAAAGCGTTCAAGAAGAAAGGCTTCACCCTCCACACCGGCGCGCGCACCGAGGACTTTGAGGTGGGCAAGGCAGGCGTCAAGGTTACGCTCAAACATCTGAAAAACGACAAAACCGAAACCATTGAGGTCGAGCGAGTGCTGATCGCGATTGGCGTCACACCGAACACCGAAAACATTGGGATCGATAAAGCGGGCGTTCAACTGGATAAAGGGGGCGCGGTTGTGATCGACGCCAACATGCGCACCAATACGCCACACATCTATGCAATCGGCGATTGCACGGGCAAGCTGGCCCTGGCGCATGTCGCCAGCGCCCAGGCATTGGTCGCCGCCGAAACGATTGCCGGCGTAGAGACGTTGCCCATCCCTGCCGAACGCTATCAATTTATGCCCCGCTGCACCTATTGCAAACCCCAAGTGGCCAGCTTTGGCATGACCGAAGCACAGGCCAAAGAGGCCGGCTATGAGGTCAAGGTGGGCAAGTTCCCATTCATGCCCAACGGCAAGGCGCAGGCCATCAACGAGCGGGATGGTTTTGTCAAGCTGGTGGTGGACGCCCAATATGGCGAGATTCTCGGCGCGCACCTGGTGGGGCCAGAGGTGACCGAGTTGCTGCCCGAGCTCAACCTGGCCCAGTTTATGGAGATCACCCCCGCGGAGATCGCGCGCAATGTTCATGCACACCCCACGCTGAGCGAGGTGATCATGGAGGCGGCGCATGTGGTGGAGGGACACGCTGTACACATATAGACTACGGTTATTCGAACAACAGGATTGACAACAGACGCAACATGAAGATATGTTGCGTCTTCGAACCGGGCAAGGTAGATACGGACACAAGAGGCATGAACATCCCAGCTGACCAACGGCAGAAGGAATTGGCGCAGATCGCCAGGCAACATGGCGTCGCCATCCTCTACACGTTTGGCAGCCGCGCCAAAGAAACGCTGGCTTGGATGGAAGGCGTTCAAGAAACACTGGCTGCAGGGCCATCTGACATCGACGTGGGCGTCAAGGCGTTGCCTGGCGTAACCTGGGATATTACACAGAAGGTGGCGCTGACCTTGGCGCTTGAAGATTTCCTAGGAGTCATGCGGGTTGATCTGACGGTTTTGGACACTACCGATCCGTTCCTCGCGGCCAACGTGGTCCGTGGTGAGCGCCTCTATGCACAAGACGAATATCTGGCCGATGAATATGATCTCTACGTATTGCGGCGGGCCGGGGACTTGATCCCGTTGGAAGAAGAACGGATCGAGTTGATCCTGGAGCGTGGACGATGACCCCTCGATACATTTCACAGCGAGTCATCGCAGACCGGCTCGAACTTGTTGATTCCCTGCTTGAAAAGACCGCGACATTGCCGCTGGATGGCCTGGCGCAGTTTTTGGCCGACGACCGGAACGTCTCAGCTGCCGAATCGAACATTCGACGCTCGTTGGAGGCGCTCATGGATATGGGACGTCATATTCTTGCCAAAGGTTTTGCCAGCGGCGTGACGGAATATAAAGAGATCGTGGCCAGACTTCATAAACATGGCGTACTGGCCAAACCTGAAGCGGATCTCATGCATATGATGGCCGGGTACCGCAATCGGCTTGTCCATCTATATCACGAAGTGACCGAAGAAGAACTCTATCAACTGGCTGCCCATCATTTGGACGATATTCGCCATATCCGCGATGCATTGCAACAGTGGGTGGAAGAAAATGCGCATCTGGTAAGCCGGGACCTATGAACGCTCAAGTGAGTACTAGTGCAGACGAGTTGGCCGACGCCGTGGTCGCCGTGGAGGTGGATGTCCGTTTCGCCGAGACCGATCTGATGGGTGTCGTTCACCATGCAGCCTATGTCGTCTGGTTTGAGGTGGGGCGCGTCGCGTGGATGGCGGCGGCGGGGATGCCCTACACCGAAATCGCCGCCGGCGGCCATCATTTTGCCGTCACCGGCATCCACGCATCCTACCGGCTGTCGGCCCGCTTTGGCGACACGGTGCGCATCCACACGCGGCTGGCCGAACTGCGCAGCCGCCAGGTAAAATTTAGCTATGAGCTGCGCCGAGTGGCCGATGAGGCCGTGATCGCAACTGGCGTAAGTGAGCATATTTGTGTAGACTTAGAGGGACGCATGACAAAGATCCCGCAAACGGTTGCGGATCGACTGTGGGCCGGCGCAGCCGCCCTGACTCGGCATCCCAACGAGGCGGCCTCGAGCCATTGACTGCATCGTGTAGTACGACCTGGTTCCAAGGTGGCAACCATGATCCACATCGAACAACATGGCCCTGTGCTTGCAATTCGCCTGGCGCGCGCGCTGTTTGGGCGACCACTCTGGTGGACATCAGTCTATTGGGTGGATGGGCTTTTGATCGACGCTGGGCCCCGTTGTACGGCGCCGCAGTTGGTGCGGGCGTTGCGCTCGTTGCCTGTGGAGCAGATCGTCGTGACGCACGGCCACGAAGACCAGATTGGCGGCCTGCCGGTCTTGCGCCGCCAATATCCCGAGGCGCGCATCTATGCCTCCATGCGCACGTTGCCCTACATCGAAGAGCCGTCCCGGCTGAAGCTCCAACTTTATCGTCGCTTGCTGTGGGGGATGCCGCAGCCCTTCTCCGATGTGCTCACGCTCGACGCCGCCGACAACCAGATCGCTACGGCCAACTATACGTTCCGTGTGGTCGAAACGCCGGGGCATGCGCCCGACCATGTGACCCTGTTTGAGCCTACACAGCGCTGGGTCTTCTGCAGCGACGCATTTCTCTATGGGCGGGATGAATGCTGGATGCCCGAGGCTGATCTCTTTGGCGTGATCAGTAGCCTGCGCACCTTGGATAGCCTTCGCCCCGAGCGGGTCTTTTCCGGCTCAGGGCGGGTCAGCCGCACCCCTCGCCCCGAACTGCACGAAAAGATCGGCGAACTCGTGCGGCTGGCGCGCGAGGTGGCCCGGCTAGAGGCTGCCGGCCTCACTGTGACAGAGATGGTGGCGCGCCTCGTCCCAAGGGAGCCAGCCGTCAATTGGTGGACAATGGGCCATTTCTCGGCGACACACTTGATAGAGGCCTGCCGCAACTACAATAGCGTCTTTGCCCCGTCCGCCCCGCATGACAATGCATTATTTTACACCGCAGGCGTGGATGCAGAAGCCGACCCTACCGACCGGGGCGATCTCATCCGTTGACGATGCCTGGTCTGCGGCAAACAGCGCGATGCCAACTGGTCGCTGCTGGGTCTAGCAGAGGAAGCCACTGAAATCGAAAGGTCTACCCATACCCCCATGCGCGTTCTCATTACCGGCGGCGCCGGATTCATCGGCGCCCATCTTGCGTCAGCCCTTCATGGGCAAGGGCATCATGTCCGAGTATTGGACGACTTGAGCGCGGGCGACCCCACCGGCCTGATCGCCGGCGTCAATTTCACCCGCGGCGACGTGCGCGATATCCCCAAGTTGTGGACATTGTTGCAGGGCGTGGATGTCGTCTATCACCTGGCCGCCAGGGTGAGCGTGCCTGCATCGGTGCTTTATCCCCACGAATACAACGATGTCAACGTAGGCGGAACCGTCGCCCTGCTTGAGGCCTGCCGCGATGTGGGCGTGCGCCGTGTGGTGTTGGCCAGCAGCGCCACCGTCTACGGCGACCAGCCAGAGCAACCGGTCGGCGAAACCATGTTGCCCCGACCAGCAGCACCCTACGCCGTCAGCAAAGTGGCCGCCGAACTCTATCTCTTCAACATCGGGCAACTCGCCGGTTTTGAAACTGTGGCGTTGCGGATTTTCAATGCCTATGGGCCAGGCCAGCCCCTCCCGCCAGTTCATGCTCCGGTGATCCCACAATTCGTCAAGCAGATTATGGGGCGCGGCTCGGTGGTGATCTTTGGCAACGGTGGGCAAACGCGCGACTTTGTCTACATCGATGACGTGGTGGATGCCCTGGCCCGGGCGGCTGAAGCGCCCGATGTGGACCGGCAGATCATCAATGTGGGCAGCGGCGAAGAAACGTCACTCGACGCGTTGGTGGCCCAGATCGGCGCAACCGTGGGCGAAAAGCCCAGCGTCCTCTACAATCGAGAAACATCGGGCGGTATTCAGCGGCTGGTAGCCGGGCTTGCCAAGGCCGAGCGGCTTCTCCACTATCGGGCAGCCACACAGCTCGCCGACGGTCTGCGCAAGTTGATCGAGCTAGACCCTCGTTTCCGGCAATCGGACTGACGGCAGATGATTGGTTGCGGGTAGCGTCATGCCCCCACGCCCGCCAGGAAAGTCAATCCCTATGGTGCGTAATCGAACATCGCTTTTGCTGGCTGTCGCCGTACTCACGGCGCTTCTCACCCTCACCGCCTGTCGTCTCGGCGGGCGGCCCGCGCTCAGCGCCTATTTGACGGCCAACCAATCCCAACTCACGCGACCGTATAGCGTGGATGAGCGGCCGGTGCGCTTTGTCATCGAGCCGGGTACGCCGGCGCGGCTGGTTGGCCAACAGTTGGTAGAGGCCGGGCTGATCGGTGATGATCTGCTTTTTGAGGCCTATGTGCGCGTCAACGGGCTGGACGCGCGGATCAACGCCGGCTCGTTTGTGCTCTCCCCTTCGATGACCATGATCGAGATCGTCGACCTGTTGCAACGCGCCCGCGCCGAGGCGATCACAGTGACCATGCCCGAAGGGTGGCGAGTTGAACAGATTGCCGAATATCTGATCGAGGCCGGCGTCTTTGCCGATAATCCCACTGCCGGCGATGCCTATCGTCGCCAGGTGTTGATCAGCGACCTCAGCGGGCTAGACCCGTCCGCCTATGGCTTTTTGCAGGTGCGGCCCGCCGGCGTCAGCCTTGAAGGCTATCTCTTCCCCGCCACCTATCAGCTTCCGGCGGAACAGCCCACGGCAGCCGATGTGCTTCAGCGCCAATTGGATGCGTTTGCGGCGCGTGTGTTGCCCGAGTACGAGGCCGCGGTTGCCGCCGGCGCCACCAACCTCAGCCTCTACGAAGTGTTGACGTTGGCAAGCGTGGTCGAGCGTGAGGCGGTGGTGGCCGCCGAGCGGCCCGCGATTGCCGGCGTCTATCTCAATCGGCTGGCGATTGGCATGAAACTTGAAGCCGACCCCACCGTACAATATGCAATGGGATACCAGCCGGCCACCAGGCAATGGTGGAAGACGCCCGTCTTTTTGGAAGAATACAGCGGTGTGGACAGCCCGTACAACACCTATCTCTACCCTGGCCTACCGCCCGGTCCAATCGCCAATCCCGGGTTGAGCAGCATCCAGGCCGTGCTGCACCCTGAGACGCATGACTATCTCTATTTTGTCGCCACCCCCGATGGCAGCGGCGCCCATGTCTTTGCCCGCACGTGGGAAGAGCATGTCGAGAATGTGCGTCGCTACCAGCGAGGCGGGTAAGCAGGATCGGGTGAATGCGCCAGTCACCGGGTCAGCTTCTCCTCCAGCATCTGCAAGAAGAGGTCAGCGTGGTCGAGATTGACCATTTGGACATCGTAGGTCAACGCTTGGCGATAGGCATTGGCGTCCTTACCAGGGAGTAGCACCATCGTCTTGAGCCCACGCCGGCGACAGGCGTCCAGCAGGGGGTGGCTGAGATGCTCCAGCCCCACCTCGACAATATTGGCGCCGAAGCGTTCGTGAGCTTCGATGACCCCAGCCAGGTCGCGCACATTGACCTTGAGTTGTAGGTCGGGCGCCAGGCGCCGGAACTCCAGCGCCCATTCATCGCTGCCGCTCCACACAAAGCAGCGTTCCTCCAGCCCGGCGTGGCGGATGATGTCGATGATCTCAGCGGGCGAACCGGCCTTGATGTCGAGGAAGAGCTTGGTTCGACCGGCCACCCACTCCAGAAAAGGCAGCAGGCGCGGAACCCGTTCCCCTGCAAAAGCAGGAGAAAACCAACTTCCTGCATCCAGTTCGTCGATCTCGGCTGCACTCCGTTCGGGGAAGAAGCCCTGCCCATTGGTGGTGCGTTCCAGCCCCGGCCCGTGAAAGAGATAGAAGACGCCATCCCTGCTGCGATTGACATCGATTTCCAGATAGTCTACGCCCCACTCGATACAACGTTGGGCGGCGGGGTAGGTGTTCTCGGGCGCGTATTCATTGGCGCCGCGGTGGCAGACAATCTCAGTCGTGCGCAAAGCGTCCCTCCAATTCATCAACGAGGGTCAGCAATTCCAACGGCTGCTTGATGGTGTAGGCAGGAAACTCAGTGGCGTCGGCGGGGACTTTGGGCCGGCGTGGCGCCCAATCCAGCCAGACGCTGATCAGCCCCAACGCATTGGCGCCGCGAATGTCACGGGCCAGGTTGTTGCCCACCATCAGCACCCGACCATAGTTGGCGCGGTCGATCTGCAACTGTTGCAGTGCATGGTGAAACATGCGGGCGTCGGGCTTATCCACCCCCACTTCGCCCGAAATGGCGTAGGCATCGAAGAAATGCCACAGGTTGTAGTGGGGCAACACGTTGCGGAACGTGCCCACAGGCCCATCGGCCACCAGCGCCAGCGGATAGCCACGCTGCTTGAGGCCGCGCACCATTTCCGCCGCCCCTGGGATCAGATCGGCGCGCTGCACCACCTCGAATGTATCTTTGATCTCAGTGCCTTCGTCAACCAGGGTGTCGCCACAGTCCAAACAGATCGCGAGTAGATGATGAGTCATATTGCGCATTCTCATATCGATCCCCATCAGGACCCCAATTTTGACCGTTCATCGCCCGGCGCCAGTGGGGTCGACCAGTTTATTGCCGCGGTCAGCCGCCAGATCACGCAGACAGCCCCGGGCTGGTGGGGAACCGTCCGCTTTATGCTGCGCATTGGTGAAGACTATGCGTACATTCGCTTGCAAGATATTTATAACCCATACCGTTTTCTCAAACAACTGGAGGGCGCGCCGCCCATCCGTTTTGACAAGCGCGGCTTCAACCCCGCGATCCTGGAAAAGGGAGACGCCAACCCTGTTCGCCACTATACGGCCTTTCTCTTTGTGGGTTTTTGGACGCCGCCGGCGCTCGGCTACCTGCTGCTCTATTTCTGGGAGTTCTTGGGCTACCTCCGCTATCGCTTCCACTGGAGCGACGAAGACATCCGCAGCGGCGTCTACGGTTTGCACCACGGGCGACTGGTGCGCCGCTACGGCCCTACCATTCTGCCCGCGCTGATTGCGCGCGATTTGGCGACGCGCTGAGCCAGCGCCGCGCAGTGTGCAGCCCAAGACCCGATGAATTGACGAAATAGTCAAACCGTGATATGTTCCGTCCGTTCGTTGACCAACCAGTTGATCCGTGAATATGACGAGCACGACGCCGGCCCCGTCTGGTTCGTCACCAGCAGAGAAGGTAGACAGAATCCCATGATGACGCACCCAATAAATCCAACAAAAAATGGCGCGGGTGACGGGACAGAGGTGGCGGCGGATGGCTTCGCCACCTGGGCCGAGACCCCCGATCCCCGTGAGATCCTGGCTGAGACCGACCCTGAAATCTACGATGCGATTGATCTAGAGCGCCGCCGCCAGTTCGACGGTGTGGAGCTGATCGCGAGCGAAAATTATGTGTCCGCCGCCGTGTTGGCCGCTATGGGAAGCGTGCTGACCAACAAGTATGCAGAAGGCTATTCGGGCAAGCGCTATTACGGCGGCTGCGAATTTATCGATGTCGTCGAGGATATTGCCATTGCGCGCGCCAAGC
>JAHDWG010000529.1 GCA_023384495.1 Caldilineaceae bacterium | reverse complement strand
CTCCATGAGAGGATCTTGCAGATTTCTAAGCCTTTTTCAAAGTCTCGTTGTAGTACTAAGGACTGGAGCGTTATTCCAGCCGAATCTGTTGGCCAACCTGGATAATGGAATCTTCTTGCAGACCGTTGAGTTGCAAGAGTTGCCGCCAGTTTAGGCCATAGCGGGCCGCAATGACAATGATCGTGTCGCCGGCGGCAACGGTATGAACGCGCCCACCGCCGGTTGTGGCCGGCGCGGTGACAACTGCGGCAGTTGGCGCGCTGGCAACCGTGCTCGTGACCGCGGTGGTGACCGAGGTAGTGACAGCAGCGCTGCTGGTTGGGGTGACCACAACCGTAGCCGCTGGCGAGGCGGCGGTGTTCTGCGCGCCCGGCAGCCGGAGCACCTGGCCCACCTCGATGATGTTGGGGTTGCTCAATTGATTGGCCGCGGCAAGCTGGCGCCAATCGAGCCCATACCGGCCAGCAATCAGGGACAATGTATCGCCGGCCTGGACTACATACTCCAATCCACCCGCGGGAAGGGCCGCGCTGGTGGCGGTTGTCGCGGTGGCCGCTGCCGCCGAGTTGGCTGTTGGGGCCCCTGTGGTGGTGGCCGCCGCGGGTGGATTGGCGGTGGCGCCGGCGGGTGGCGCGGGCAATTCACCCGCTGTGATACACGTATCGCTGCCAGCATCGGTAAAGCTTTGGCCTGAAATTGGAATGAACTCCCAATCGTAGCCGGTGGGGCGCAGGGTCATCTTGAGCACACCCCAGGTTTCGCTGTTGCGCACTTCGCTGTTGGGTTGGATAAAGCGAAAGTCGCGCAAGGGCGCGCCGCCGGTGCCGACGATGATCTGGCGCACGCCACGCCCTGGCGCAGCCTGGCCGCTCGGGTCTTGGGGGCCGAAGCGCTCATAGTTATGCTCGTGCGCCACCAACAATACATCTACGCCATAGTCATAGAGCGCCTGAAAGAGATCATGCGCCGCAACCCGATCCGGGTTGCCAGAAGCAAAGCGTGGGCGATGCCAATAGGCCAGGGTGCAGAGCGTCGAATTGGCGGCCAGGTCGGCGCGCAACCACTGTTCTTGTTCAGAGCCGGCGTCGTGTGGGATTTCACTATTGAGCGAGATGAGGTGCCAGGCGCCCAGATTGAACGAGTAATAGCCCTTGCAGTTGGTTTTACAGCCCGGTTCGAGCGGTGTGGCAATATCGCCAAAATAGGTGAAATAGCCGGTAGCGGCGTCTACGCCATACTCGTGGTTGCCGGGTGTGGGACGCACACGATCGTTGAACCGCCCCCAAGTTGGCCCATAGCAATTGTTAAACTCCACGAGCGAGCCCACCTCATAGGCCAAATCGCCTAGTGGAAGCACTGTCCCTTCGATGCCCTCGATCAGCGAGGCTGTCAGATAGGCCTCGATATTGCTACAGTTGGCAATATCCCCCGCCGCGATGATCACCTGGTCGCCGGCCTGCGCGTGAGGCGCGGCAAACAACGGGCTCGGCGCAAAGAAACCCAGCATACCTACAACAACACAAAACGCAGCTGATGCAAACAGGCCGTGTATGCGATTCATGGCAGCATCCCTGGGAAACAAAGATATTGACTCACGCCATTATACCACACTGTAACAGGACACGCACACCGCTTTCGAGCGAGGGGGTATCCGAAATCTAGGGCAGTGTGCTGGGCAAGTCCCTGACTCGCCAGTCACGGGCCGGCGCAGAGCAAAACTCGCTCAATGCTCTGGACACACCGTCGAGCCAGCTTCATGCTGCTCTATTGGGCAAGGTCTGCATCGCGTCTGCACCATTCTTCGCAAGAAATGATGTAGTGATTGCGGTCGAGTCTGGGTTCAAAACGCTGGAACCGAAACCCACACTTCTCCAACACCCGGCGCGACGCCTCGTTCTCACGGTGGACATAGGCGTTGATCTCGCGCAAAGCGCGCCCATGAAAGCCGTGTGTGAGCGACGCCCGGACAAGCTCTGTAGCAAAGCCGCGCCCCCAATAGGCCGGGTCAAAGAAATAAGCAACTTCGACCCCCCACCCTGGCTCGAACGGATCGACATTCAGTCCACCCCATCCAATGATGCGCGCTTCCGAACGAAGGATGACAGTCCACGGAGCGTACCCCAACTGGGCCTCCAACCCGGCATAGGCGCGTAGACGTTGCGCCGTTTCCTCTTTTGATTGCGCCAAAAAGGTGTAACGCATCGCTTCAGGGTCGCGTTGAATCTGATGCAGCGGCTCAACATCTTCCTCGCTGAACACGCGAAGGGTCAGCCGGGCAGTTTGGATCGGACTCAAAATGGATTGTCGGTCGATGTTCATACTCAAGTTCACCCCACCTGACGAACCGTTCCGGCGGCCAGATCATGGATGGTGACGGCATGATACTCCTCGCCCCACAGGCGGACAGGCTGGGCGGTCGCGGCGTCCGCTGGCAACCGGGCGCCCGGCGGGTAGAGCAACGTGACCTGGGCCACCGCCTGCGCCGTGTGCAGCGCGTATCCCTGCCCAACCGCTTGCAGCCGGATGCTGTTGCGCGCCTCTGTCCAATCCAGCCAGCGGTCGGCAGACCAAATGGGCATCCCCGCGGCCAGCGCCCGGTCCCATGTCCCTTCGATGAGCGGGCTAGAATAGGTGGCGAAGCTGACCGGGTGCGAATTGACGGTGATCGGCGTGTAGAATTGCCCTGTGGCCTGGGCCAGCATGGCTTCCACCTCCTGCAGCGCGCGCTCCACGCTCCACTTGAAGCTAAAGACAAAGCGGGGGTGGATCAGCACCTCTTCCGTCCACATGGTGGGCTGCTGGTAGCAGTCAATCAGCGCGCCGTCGGCCGCCACAAAGCGCAACGCCCGCCCCGACCCGGCCATATAGCCCAGCGGGAAGGGGTGCACGCTGACAAAATTGGTCTCCATCTGCACGCCCAATTCGGCCAGCACGCGCGCCGCCTCCACATCGCCCAACCAGCGCACCGCATGCTGGCGGATGGTGCGGACGGGCCGGCCAAATTCCGCCTGGTGGCGCCGGACATTTTCGCGCAGCATTGCGGCCACCTGGGTGCTCTGGGGTTGCTCCTTCGCCAGCCCGCGGTGGATGTCCCCGGCCAGCGCCGGATGCACTGAGAAGGTATGGCCTGCTTCTTCCCACCGGCGCATGAGGTCGCCGCTGATCTTGGTTTCGGGCACGATGTAGAAAGTGCAGGTTGCCCGCCGCGCGGCCAGCCCCGCCAACAGCGCCTCGAACTGCGCCACGGTCGACCAGTCGTCGTCGCTGGTCATGATCAGCGCGCTGCGTTGGCTGGGCTGCGGGTAATACCAGAGACGGGGGCGGGGCGCCAACCGCTCGACCGCGCGCGCCAGCAACGCCGTGTGCACATCGGCCTGCGGGATGAGCATTTGGCCCACATCCAACTGGCCGACAAAGAGTTCGCTGGGGCGCACGATCCCATCCAGCCCGGCATAGCAGAGGTCGGCGTGGTCGGGGTTGCCCTGGCGCAGGCGCGCCACTGCGTGCGCCAGATCATAGGCAAAGAAGATCGCCTCGCCCGCGCCCACCCGGCGCGTGACCACCGCTGGCGCAGCGTCCGCGCCATCGCTCTCCTTCGAGGGCCGATGTTGCGCCAGCACCTGCGCATCGGCGCCATCGGCCACTGCCCAACCCGCGGCGGGGACTACAATCTGCACCGGGTGCGGGCAGACAGCCGCGGCCAGGTCGCCAGCGGGGTGGAGCCAGCCGGCGTCGGCGGCGCGCCAGGTAGGCGTCAACCCAAAACGCTGGATGAAGTGGCTGTCGGGCAGCAAGGCCAGTAGCTTGCCGCCGCGCGCCACGTAAGCGTGCAGCAGTTCAGCCTGGCCCGCGGTCAGCGCCACCCGCGGCAGGATCGCGAGATCGCATCCCGTCAGCATTTCGGCGTCGAGCCGGTCGAGCTCCGTCTCGTCGAAGTCGGCAAAGCCTTCCAGCCGCAGGATCTCGGCCAGGTAGGCGCTGTAACGAGCATGGTGATTTTCTTTGGCATGGAATAGCAACATGGCATCACCTATTCAGATGTTTATCAACTCTACCAAAGAGCGGTTGGAACATGTTGTTCTCGACGTGAATAATTTCTATTCACATCAAGAGCAACAGGGTAAACGTTGTTTGAGGTCATTGATTCAGGCGACGAGCAAAAAGCGCCGTACCCTGGACGTTGTTGGCCGGTTGATAAACCAGACCCGGCGGCTCTCTCAGAATTGGGGTATCTTGACGACCCCACCCCCCTGTGCGGCGGATTGGAGCGCGCAGATGCCGGCGGCAATCGAGCGCGCGGCCTCGCGCGGGCCGATGAGCGGCTCGCTGTCTTCCCGGATCGCGTGCAGAAAGTCTTGCGCCTGTTCGATCTCCATCGTGCCGTGGCCCAGGCT
>JAHDWG010000004.1:36856-41839 GCA_023384495.1 Caldilineaceae bacterium | reverse complement strand
CTTTCTTCAGCAACACGGCATCACCGTGGTGGTGCTTGATCGCCGGGCGCCAGGGGTGGAGGTGGATGTCATCCGCGGCGAATCAGAGCGCGCGGCCTTTGACCTCACCTCGTTGCTGTTGGAGCTGGGCCATCGCCGGATCGGGATGTTGTCGGGGCCGGCCGATGTTTCGACCGCCCAAGACCGAGTGGCGGGCTACCAGCGGGCCTTTCGCCACGCTGGGCTGACACCGCCGGCTGATCTTTTCTTTGTCGACGCCTATACGGTGGCCGGTGGGCGGCGCATGGCCGAGTGTGCATTGTCCCAGCAGCCTGGCCCGACAGCGCTTTTTGCCGCTAACAATTTTATTGCGATTGGCGCGTTTCATGTGCTGCGCGAGCGTGGGTTGAGGGTGCCCGAAGATATTTCACTGGTGGCCTTTGACGACCTCCCCCCGACGATTATGCTGGAACCGTTCCTGACGGTGGCGACCCAACCGGCCAACGAAATGGGGCGCCGGGCCACAGAGTTGTTGTTGGGCCGCCTGCTGGGGCAAGAGACCTCCACCCCGCAGGAGATCATCCTGCCGACGCCGGTGATCCAGCGCCGCTCGACCGCACCGCCACCGTGAAGGGGCGATGCGGGCCTTGCATCATAGCAACGAATAAATTCGGCTTCTGACAATGAAAAGTGGCCTCAGCGACTGGAACTCTAGCGCCTGCACCCAGAGTCCCCCCGGTTTTCGTCAAGGTCGCAATTGCCTAGGGTGTCTTGACGGGCGCGTCCGATAAGGTGTATAGGTGACAGTCACTTTTGAAGTGACTGTCACCTATACATCCTGTCTTGACATAAGTGTTGACAGTATACAGAGCGTGGGCTATAATCAGACCCTCCCTTCCTGCTCTGCACTGTATTGCGTGGGGCTGTCATCGGCAAAGGGATCGGTCTCCCAATCCGCCGATCCTTTGCTCATCGATGGCAACCCTGCGTCTATCCACATCAAATTGTCTGTTTGGAACCAAAAGGAGGATTCTATGCAAGTTCAAGGGATGTCGCGCCGCAAGTTTTTGCAGCTTTCCGCCACCGTGGCCGGGGCAACGGCGCTGGCCGCCTGTGTGGCGCCAGGCGCTGCGCCAAGTGGGGGCGGGGCCGCCGCGCCCGCAGCCGAGCGTATCACGCTGAGCTTTGGCCACCACTGGGAGGCGGCCTTCCAGCCCGTCCAGGCCGAGTTCGACAAGAACTACATGGAGAAGCACCCCAATATCAACATCACGGTCACCAACAACACCTGGGGCGACCACAACCAGATCGTGCCCACGTGGGCTGCCGCCGGCACGCTGCCCGATGTGATCTATGTGCATGGCCGCTACTCGTTCCCGTGGAACTACGAAGGCATTGTCATCAGCATCCAAGATCATATCGACAATGACCCCGAATTCAACATCGAGGGCATCTGGGAAGAGGCGCTGCGTCTCTATCGCTTCAACGGCAATCAGCATTCCCTCCCCTATGACCATGGCCCCGTCATCCTCGGCTACAACAAAGACATCTTTGACGCCGCTGGGTATGACTACCCCACCGCGGATTGGACCATGGACGATTTCCGTGAGGCTGCGATTGCGCTCACCGACTTTTCCGACCCGAACAACCCGCAGTGGGGCTATGCCGGCAGCTTGCCCAATTTTGGCAACACCGCCAATGGCCCGATGCTCTATGGGTGGGGCGTTCAGCCGTTCAACGACGACGAGACGGCCATCCAGCTCGATAGCGACGAAGCGCGTGCGGCGGTGCAGTTCTGGGTGGACATCATCCACACCGATAAGGCGGCGCCGACGCCGGCTGAGTCGCAGGCCTTTGAGCAAGGTGCGTGGATCTCAGGCCGGGTCGCCATGAACAATGTGGCCTCTTGGAGCACGCCCACCCTGGCCAACTTTGCCCCCTTCAGTTGGGATGTGGCGCCGTGGCCGCAAGGGCCGGCGACGCGCGGCACCGGTTCATTCGGCAGCGGTTTTGGCGTCACCCGCGACAGCCAGCAGGTGGCCGAGAGCTATAACTATCTGCGCGAGTACCTCTCGAAGGAAGGCATGGAGACGATGTGGGGCGTCACCGGGCGCGGCAGCCCAGCGCGCAAAGACGCCTACGATTCGTGGATGAATTCGCCCGTGGCCCCCGAACACGCCAGCTACTTCCTCGATGCGCTCGAAACCTACGCCATGACCGACCGCCCCTATCAGACATTGGCCGGCGGCGAGATCCTCGATATCCTCAACCGGCAGACGACATTGCTGCAAAATGGCGAGACGACGGTGGACGCCGCCATCAACGCCATCATCAGCGAGGGCACACCCGTGCTTGAGGCGGCGGCGACCCGCCTGCGCGGCAGTTGACGAATGGCAAGTGAGGAGGGATGAGTGAGGTGTAAGGTCACTCGTCGTTCCTCACGCTGCATGGTTCGAGGAGACGCGCATGTTGCTGACCATTGCTTCGATTCTGCGCCGGCAGCCATTGACGTTGCGCCAGCGCGAACAGGTTGACTTCTATTTGGCGATTGCGCCGTGGCTGATCGGCCTGATCCTCTTCACCGGGGGGCCAGTGCTGGCGTCGTTCGCTTTTAGCTTCACCAACTGGACGGGGCTGACCACTGTCGAATGGGTGGGGTTGGAGAATTTCCGCAAGCTTCTCTTCGACGACCCCCTCTTCTGGACGGCCACCTACAACACTTTCTATTACTCGTTTGGCAGCGTCTTGTTGGGGACACTGGGCGCGCTCTTTGTGGCGATTCTGCTCAATCAGAACCTGCCCGGCGCCACCTTTTTGCGCGTCGTCTACTACATGCCGTCGATTGCCAGCGGGGTGGCGATTGCGATCCTCTGGATCTGGCTCTTCAACCCGCAGGTGGGGTTGGTGAACTACTCGCTCTCGCTATTTGGGATCAAAGGGCCGCTCTGGCTTGCCAGCCAGGATTGGGCCAAACCGGCGCTCATCCTCAAGAGCCTATGGGGGATCGGCGCCAATATGATCATCATCCTGGCCGGGCTTCAGGGTGTGCCGCAGAGCCTGTATGAGGCGGCGCGCATCGACGGGGCCAACTGGTGGAGCGAGTTCCGCAACGTCACCGTGCCCATGATCTCCCCTGTGCTCTTCTTTGTCGTCGTCATTTCGACCATCAACTCGTTTCAAATCTTGACTGATGTGCTAGTGATGACGCAGGGCGGACCGGGCACCGCGACCTTTGTCTATGTCTATTATATCTATCAGGCCGCCTTTCAATACCTGAAGATGGGCTACGCCTCGGCGCTGGCGTGGATTCTCTTTGCCATCATTTTGGGGCTCACCCTGCTGCAATTGTGGGGCAGCCGGCGCTGGGTTTATTACGAGGGCGAGGAACGCTAGATCCGAACGGAGAAAACGACGATGAGCCAGACGTTACAAACCCCGGCAGTTTCCGGCGCCAGTGTGCGTCCGCGGCCGGTGGTGGGCGCGCCGTGGTGGCAACGCAAACGGACGCGAAAAATCATCCACGCCGTGGTGGTCTATGGGCTGTTGTTGCCGGGAGCGCTGCTCTTCATATTGCCGCTGTTGTGGATGCTTTCCACCGCGCTTAAGGAGCCAAAGCAGATCTTCGTCTACCCGCCCCAGTGGATCCCCAATCCGCTCAAATGGAGCAACTTTTGGGAGGGATGGAACGCCTATCTCCCCTTCAATCTCTTTCTCCGCAATTCGCTCATCATCACGGTCAACAATATTATCGGCAACCTCGTCTCCTGTTGTCTGGCCGCCTACGCCTTTGCCCGCCTTCGCGCGCCCGGCAAGAACATCTTTTTCATGCTTGTGTTGGCGACAATGTTGCTACCACAAGAGGTCACGGTGATCCCGCAATATGTGCTCTTCACCAAGCTGGGCTGGAACAATACCTGGCTGCCGCTCATGGTGCCGCCGTGGTTCGGCTGGCCCTTCTTTATCTTCCTGTTGCGCCAATTCTTTATGAGTATCCCGCATGACCTGGACGAAGCCGCGCGCCTCGACGGCGCGTCTTCGTGGCGTATTTTGTGGAGCATCATTCTGCCGCTGGCCAAGCCGGCGTTGGCCACTGTGGTGATCTTTGCCTTTATCGGCAACTGGAACAACTTCCTTTTCCCGTTGATCTATATCCGCGACCTCGACAAGCAGGTGCTCGCCGTGGGTCTCAACATGTTTCGCGGGCAGTACGGTCAGGTCGATTTTCACTATATGATGGCGGTGTCGCTCATTGTGCTCATGCCCGTGCTGATTGTCTTCTTCTTTGGGCAGCGCCTCTTTGTGCAAGGGATTGCGCTGACCGGCATCAAGGGGTGAGTTGTCGTTGCGGGCCGTTCTGATTTATACTGAGCTCTGTTTGAAAACCAGAGTCGCCGAAAAGAGTAAACCTCTTCGCACAGCCTGGTTTCCAAAGCAACCGCAGTTTAGGGTTCAATGTAAGTGGGCAGCGTATGCCCACTTTTTTGTTGGTTTCCATCCCACATTTGCGATCAATTACCGCACTCTATGACCCAAAACACACTCGAACAGTCGACCACTGAATCGCCTATTGAGCCAACCATTGAACAGCAGACCCAACGAAATTTTCGCTGGAACGCCACGGTCAATGGGCTGGACCTGGTCTTTTTCACACTAGGCATGAGCCTTGTCTCGCGCGAGACAGTCATGCCGGTGCTGGTCAACAGCCTGACCGACTCCAAGCTGGCGATCGGCCTGATCCCCGCGGTCTTTAGCCTCAGCTTTTACTTGCCTCAATTGCTGGTGGCGAACTTCTCGGAACGGCTGCGCTACAAGAAGCCCTTTGTCATGATCATCGCCGGGCCAGGGGAGCGAGGCGCCTATCTGCTCATCGGGCTTTCGATCTGGCTCTGGGCGCTGGCGGAGCCGCAATTGACGCTGGCGCTCTTTTTTCTGTTTCTGGCAATAGGGGCCATCTGCAGCGGAACCGCCACGCCTGCCTGGTATGACATGATCGCCAAGGTGATC